>CAYWQF010000001.1:0-59087 GCA_964460835.1 uncultured Candidatus Saccharibacteria bacterium
GGAGGTAATAAGGAAAAAAGACTCGCGCTTGTTTTGAGCGATTCAAAGTACAACAAGCTTTAAGGTTAGTCTTCTCGCAATTTTTTTAGCCTTAGGAAAACAGTAGAAAAATTATTGTACCAACACTCCTATCTCATGTCCCGCTAGCTCCTGCTCAGGTCTAGGACGACCACCATGCTTTTGCTCGAATGCGCTTGTGCCATCTTTACCACAAAGCTTGAGTATATTTGCCGCACCTCCAGGATGCTCGTTTATGAAGCTTGTGAGGTCATATACATTGCCCCGTACAGCAGTCCAACAGCTAGATGCGTCTTTGTGAGTAGATACTTGTGCCATAGTGTACTCGTTAGTGTCAGCGTCTGCTTGTGTCGGTCTATTCACAGATACACCTGCTGATACTCCAGCTGAGGCACCACTAGCATCAGTATTTTTTGTTGTAGTTGCACTGCTAGGTACAGATGTATTCGCAGTTTTAGAGGGAGTATTGTATTCACCGTAAGTTTCAGTATTTTTACTATCAGCAAAAAGTTTAAGACCAATAAAGCCAAGAATGGCTAATATAACGATGATTGTGATTGTTTTTTTCATATTTAAAGATTATATCACATACAGATATCGCTCAAGTATAGCGCTCACACAAGCCCATTTTAGATTGATTTGAGCCAAAAATGTGCTAATATTGGTCACATTGCGAGTCGGCCTTTGGTTTAGACTTTGGCTCAGATGAGCCTAAAATCAGATGTGCCTAAAAAGGCGTGCTGTGAAAGGCACGTTATGGCCGACACAAAATATATTGCGAGATCGTCTAATGGTAGGACTACGGTTTCTGGAACCGTCTATCTTGGTTCGAGTCCAAGTCTCGCAGCAGTCATGTGATAGACCGAGACGCCTCAAAAGGAGGTAATTCGCTATCGAAACTTAATAAGTAAGTTAAAATGTCAAAAAAACTCACAGAAGAAGAATTGAATTTATTGAAAGAATATTTTAAAAGTTTAGAGTTAAAGAATTGGCAGCTTTGTGGAAATCCAAACAATAGTGGAGGACAAGCTCAAGTACTTGAAGTTAGAAATATAAAAACTAATGAGATAGGCGTCTTTAGAGTTCTTCGTAAAATTGATGATAAAGAGTCGCAAAAATTAGAAATTAAAAGATTCTATAGGGAGCTCGAAGTGCTAAAAGCATGTTCTCATCCAAACATAATTAAGTTACTCGACTATACAAATGATCAAGATAATCAGTGGTATATTTCAAAAAAAGGAAAGGACTTTAAGCTTTTTTGGGATAGTTTTGTTCAGGTAAACATATATAATCCTGATGTTATATTAAATAAAGCAATAAAGATTGTTTCTTCACTTTGTGACGGTTTATCTGATTTGCACAAAAAAGGTATTGTCCATAGAGATATTAAATATGGCAATATTGTAATTGACGATGATGACAATCCAATACTTATTGATTTTGGTATTTCTTTTATAGACGGAGAAGAGAGGGTATCTGATATGCCTGTTTGTAATATGCTTGGTATTGATGCTGCCTCAGGCTTAGATGGTGTTGTGGTTCCATGGCTTGATGTATTTTTACTTTCACAATTATTAATCAAAATGATAAGCGATAGAAGTGAGAAACAAAAAGCACTTAATGGCCCACGAGATTGGAGATTTGTTTCTTACACTGGTATTTCAGAATCAAACCAGCAAAAAATAATTGCCATTACAGCATCGTGTTATAACAGATTTACTTCTCCAAAAAACGCCACAGAGCTTAAATCCTTAATTGAAAACCTCTTTAATAATGAAGAAGTTAAAGGTGATGATGAATTTAAAAAAAAGGTTAGCAAAATACAGTGTGTTTTGATGGATAATAAAGCCTCAGATATCTTGAAGGGATCGGAGGCATTTAGTTTGATTGAATCTAGGCTTCCTCTTTTGTTTTCTATTGCGATAATGTTTAAAGACGGAATTCTTAATATTTTTAAAGATTTAACACAGGGATTCGAAGTCTCGCTCGAAATTGATGATTTAGATAATAAAAAATTCTCTGAGAAATTTTACAAGCAATTTGAAAAGGAATATTTAGGGACAACTAATTTTCTCTATGTCACAAAAAACGGAGTTAAATTATATTGTAGATGGACTCTTAGACTCTGGACATATGATTTAGCTGGAGGTAATAGATTAATTAATGTGCCTCATATTGAATATGCTGTTAATGATTCAAATGATAAATTAGCACAAGCTGGACCCATGTCGATAAATCGCAATATTGTTCCAAGGGAGGATGGAAATATTGATGTTTATGATGGGAATCTCAATTTGGTACGAACAAATTCGATTGAAGAAGAAATTAAGATTATAAAGGATCAGTTACTTGATGAAGGATATTGGTCCATAGCATCAAGATAACGGTAAGACCGAGACGGGTCAAAATGATATACTACTAATCGCTAAGAAATCTTTATGGGATCTTACCACGAAAGGTTCTAGACCGAGGAACACAGCCAGATGAAAATTAAAGATGAGCTAGATAATTTTAGAGACTACCTCTTTGAAAGAGATCATATTTCTTTGATTCTCAAATTGCACCTAAATATAGAGCAGTACATGGATTTAGTTATTGAAAGAACAGCTCCTATACCAGAAAAGATTCTTTCCTTTAAATTTAGAGATAAAGTGTATATATTAAATTCATTTGGAATTATTAATAATAATATTCAGAAACATCTCCTAGAATTCAATAATCTAAGAAATAGATTCTCTCATAAATTTAAATATGTTTTAAATTCGACTGATTTGGATATGTTAAAAAAGATATATAATTATGAAGAGCCATATATTCCAGATAGTATAAAAGATGATCTAAATTTAGTCAGTATGCCAATTATTTCTAAAGCAGGTGGATTTTTAGCCGGATATCTTGGGGTGTTAGGTGAAATTGTTAAAAAAATAGAATTTGAATATTTTATTTCTAAAGAAAAACTTGAAAAGACAACAGGTATGTGGGGTGAATGGCAATCTGAAATAAAAAAGAATTTATAAATTGAAACTTTGTTTTTGAAATAATCGTGATGCGTCGAAAGGGGAATTAGTATAATGACTAAAAAAGGACGAAGAAGACTGGACACGCAGTCGTGCAGTGAGACGGTAATATGTTACTATTGAAGTGTTAATTATGAGCTACTATATTGACTTTATTAACATGGGTAAAATTAGAGAATGGCAGGATCTAATAGGTGCATTCATTGGTGCCTTTTCAGCTTTTTTCTTGTGGTGGGTATCAGAAAGATATACTAGATATATTCAAAGGAAGGATGATATATATTTTATACATAAATGCATTGTGGATCAGGTGAATACTCTTCTTGAAACAAAAAGGACTCTTTCTTTGTTTGTAGATGATAAATTAACTAAATTCCTTCTTGATGAAGAGAAAGAGACCGACAACGCTTATTTGGTAGATATGGCTTTTTTTCCTTTATTCTCGACACGACCTTTAGTAGAAGAGTTTCAAAAGAAAACTACAGGAAGTGGATTTATTGATAATAAGATTTTGAGAGCTTACGCAGTATCACAAGATTTACCTCATATTATTGATGATATTAGAAAACAATTTGATTCCATTTTAAATTTAAATAAGGAAATGGTTTTTGGTAAATTTAACACACCCTCTATTCAGAGGGCTTCCTACCTCAAGCATTTAGTTAATTATAAAGAGACTACAGTAAATCAAATGATAAATACAAATATCCCTATTTTTTTGAAATTGTTAACTGAGTGTTTGGTGGCCATAGAAGACTTAAGAGATAGGGGTATTTTAAAATGGAAATTGAAATTTGACTCTAAATTCCATTTTTACTGGAATAAAAAAAGTTTTGAAGATGATAGAAATAAAACCTTTGATAGGATTGAAAACTATTTCTTACCTATTGTTAAGGAGCGTTTACGAAAGATTGATATAGATTATAAAAACATGTTTCCAAATGATTCTGAGAAGTAAATATATGAGACATGTGAGGCTAATAATATGTACAGCAGTGAAACACCTCAATAATTCTACACACCCACAAATCAAGTTAAAACTGATATAATTTCCATATGAAAAACCCCTTTGAATCTTTTTTAAATGCGTTAAATCCAATTAGGGAAAAGATTAAAGCCGCTGAAGAATGTGCTTTAGATCATGAAAGATTTAGGGATATATCTCAAAGAACTACAGACTTGGAAATCAAGATGCACAAGGGTGATATTTCGACATCTGAGGAAGAAGAATACCAAGAGCTTAAAAGAGAGCTGAATGATTCCACTATTATTCTCCAGACATCAGAAGAGCTACGCGAAGCCTTAGAAACTATCGGAATCAATAAGGCTCAAATCAAAGATGTGGTTGATCATGAGCAACAACACATATTGGCGGCTGAGCAAAAAGGTGGAAAGAGCAATGGATATATCTGTACTATATTTAGAAGCTCAAAATCTCCAACTGGCTTTGGGGTGCATGTGTCAGTAGATATCGATTTACCAGAATCAGCTGATCAAGCAGAGAAAAATGCTATTTTGAGAGAAATCATAACCGCTCCCGAGCAAAATGGTGGTGAGACTTCCAAGGGGGATAGGTATATTTTAAATAAGATTTAGAAGTGGTTGGGGTTCTGTCATGGTATGACTAAGGTGTATAATAATAGATATAGTAAACTAAAAAACTCTAAAACCATGACCCAACCACCCAAAAACGAAGAAGAATTTAAAAATAAGCTAACCCCAGAGCAATACAAAGTGTTGCGAGAAAAAGGGACCGAGGCCCCATTTTCTGGAAAGCTTATTCACCCTGACAAAGATGGTTTTTATAAATGCGCCGCTTGTGGCAACCCGCTCTTCAAAGCCGAAGCAAAGTTTGACTCAGGTACAGGCTGGCCAAGCTTTGACGAAGCTATCCCCGGTGCTGTGAAAAATATAGAAGATACATCTCATGGTATGACTCGTACCGAAACAGTATGCACTGTTTGTGGCTCGCACTTAGGTCATGTATTCGACGACGGTCCAACAAAGACAGGAAAGAGGTACTGTATGAACTCGGTGTGTTTCGAAGATTTTGGTCAAGAATAAAGATTGAGAGACTGTAAAATATAAATTATAAAAATGGATAAAAATATCGATCAAAACATGAATGAAAACACTCACAAGAAAATAGTTCTAGCCGGAGGTTGCTTTTGGGGACTTGAAGACTTGATCAGAACTCAGCCTGGTGTCATATCTACAGAGGTCGGCTATACTGGTGGTAAAAATGAAAATCCGACATACGACAATCATCCAGGGCACGCAGAAGCTGTGCAAATAGAATACGATCCAGCACAAACATCATACAAAAAGCTTTTAGATTTTTTCTTTCAAATACACAATCCGACTACTCTAAATCAGCAGGGTAATGATAGGGGTACATCATATCGTTCAGCTATTTTCTATGCCAATGAAGATGAGAGAAAGCAGGGGCAGGATTTTATAGATATAGTAAATGCTTCAAAGCGCTGGAAAGACCCTGTTGTCACCACACTCGAACCACTTGGAGTCTTTTATAAGGCGGAGGAATATCACCAAGATTACCTACAAAAAAATCCAAAAGGCTATACTTGCCACGCTATATGGTTTGATAGTTATTTAAAACAATAATATGACTACATATAAACACACTCAGATTGGTTATCTAATACTAGGTGTCACTTTGATCACATTGGTGCTATTTGTATCTATATATATTACAGCTTTAGCAGAACCTCCGTCAGTTGATTCTGGTCCAAATCTTCTCGTGTCTACAATAATGACATTTATCGTTTTTATTCTTGCATCTTTTAGCACATTGACTGTATCAATAGATGAAAAATATATTCGAATCAAGTTTGGTTACGGTATTTTTTCTAAATGTTTTTCAATGAGTGATATAAGCTCAGTTAAGCAAGTGAAAAATTGCTGGTATTACGGATGGGGTATACGTTTATGGCCCCGTCCATATATGTGGATTTATAACGTTTCCGGTTTTGATGCTATTGAGTTGACTATGAAAAATGGAAAAGTTTATCGTATAGGAACAGATGATGCTATAAAACTCTATATGGCTATTAAGAATAATATTGTATAATAATATACATATGCACAATGAGATTTATCTATTGGTTCTGGCAATTTTAGATATTATATTTGTCTTTGTAGCAGCTAGAATGGGCAGTGCTAGACTTTTTGGTTCTGTTGCTTTAAATCTTATACTGATAAGTATTTTTGGCGCAAAATTTGTTAGTATCTTAGGTTATACAACGAATGTTGGAAACATATTTTATGCCTGTGTATTTCTTGCAACATATTTTATTTTAGAACGTCAGAGTAAAAAAGAAGCGATTAATACTATATGGTTTGGATTAGTTGTCACTACTTTTTTTATATTTTTTTCTCAGATTGTTGCCAATTTTATAAATCCAAATTCATTAGATGCCATTGATGTGGCGATGAAGACGCTATTTTCATTTTCTATACGTGTTGCCATAGCAAGCGCACTTGCCTATATTTTTGCGCAATACATAAATATTTGTATGTTTGTCTGGATCAGGGATAAGACTGGTGATAAGTTTCTTTGGCTTCAGGTGCTAGGAGCCACTATTGTCGGGCAACTTATAGATAGTTGTCTCTTCTTTACGATTGCTTTTTTGGACATGTCTGGGGCTTTATTGCTACAGGCAATCATTACAGGTTGGATAGTTAAAATAGGAGTCATTGTATTGGCCATCCCTGCTTTGTATTTTGACAAAAGTCTTTTAAAAAATAATAAATAATATATGAAGCATTCATGGCATGATAAACATGTAAAACAGACAATAAAATCTCTTTTTTTGTCTTTGTACGCCACCCTAGGAACTTTCTTGGTGTTTTTTGTGGTATTTCATATAAGTGGTGCATTCTATTTATCTAATTTGTCCGAAAAGAGTACTTATGAGTTTAATAAAGGGATTAAGCAAGATATAGATTATTTAAAAGATCAAGGTGATGCTGTCAGTAAAAATAATGAACTTATAACAGAGCTTGTATTACACAATCGAAATAATATTTTACCCATACTCGAAAAAGAGAGAGTTAAAAGAGGTATAGGTCTTATGGGCTTAGCTGATGGTAGTGGGGTAATTATAGGTAGAACAATAAAACTTGGTAGATATGGTGATAATGTATTTTTAACGGCTCCAGCAGGTCGTGTTGTCCAAAGTGGAAAATCTGTACAAAGTATTGAATTAACAGGTTTTAAAAACCAGATTTTTATGACTACAGCGCGACCTGTTTTACAAGGTGATGCTATGGTAGGCGCCCTTTTTGCAAACTATTTACTTGATGATGAATATGCAAAAAAGTTTAGTCGTAAGTATTTTTCTTCAGGAGAAGAAGTGATTTTTTATACAAAAGATTATGGTGTGTATGGTAATAGTTTTTCCGATAAAGAGACTCGTACATTGATAGATTCATACTTCAATACTGGTTCAAATTGGATAGTCAATGGTTTTACAGATCAAACTCTAGTCATAAAAGGACATACGTATCTTGTTAAAAATATAGTTTTTTCTGGTCTTGAAAAAAGTCCAGGTGGAGCGATTATTTTTATTCCACGTAAGGATGTGTCAGGTTTTGCAAATCTTATAACGGTAGTATTTACTTTATGTACATTTTTATTCTTTTCAATTCGTAGACATATTCGCACCAGATCTGAGGAGAGAGGTTGGCGTTACTACGTATTATCGATAGTTGCAGCAGTAATAGTTTCTGTCTCTACCACTTTTGTTTATTTTTTGCAGAATGTTGGACGTATACATATAGAGCATGTTCCATATACTATATATAATTCGACATTAAGTCTTGATCCAAATTCAGGGGTATATGATGTCGGTCTTGATCAACGTTTGTCGATTATTGTAAATACAGGAGGAGAGGTAATTAATGTGGCACAAATAGCTTTAAAATTTGACCCAACAAAAGTTGATTTTAAATCTATAGAAGTTGGAAGCTCAACCTGTGCATATGTTGTAGAAAATAACATTGATCGTATTGCTGGTACCGCTAGTTTTATATGTGGAATATTGGATTCTACATCAGGACAAGGGTTGATTACAGTTGCAGATATTATAGTTAAGCCTATAACACCTGGTACTTTTACTATCGCCTTTGATCCAGTGGAGACTAAAATACTTGCAAGTGATGGAATTGGGACAAATGTCTTACGAATAGCTCAAGACAGTAGTTATCGTGCTGATAACTTTATATTTTCACACGGCACTAGTACAGCTACATCAAGTGAAAAATCTTTCGTGGTCTTCTCTATAAGTCATAGTAATGAAAGCCGTTGGTATAATACTAAGAATGCAGAATTTTTATGGAGAGGAGAGCCAGATGCTACTTATAGATATGCCTTCGATTCGGTACCAGATACTATCCCTACAAATAATCATATAATCAAAACAAATCGCATAAAAATTCCTATTCCTGGTGATGGTATATTCTATTTTCACTTACAATTGGCTTCAGGTGGTCCTGTTGTTCATTATCAAATCAAATCTGATAAGACGCCACCAGTTATAAATACAATGCAGTCAAGTCAAGAGAATATTACAGTTGGTGATGTGGTGCGATTTTCTTTTGAGGCTGATGATGTCTCTAGTGGAGTGCAACGTAATTATTATGTAGATTTAGGCGGACACCTTTTTCTTCCTGTTGGCAAAGATCTTTTTGTACCATTTCTAGATGTAGGAGATCAAATCGTCACATTAAGAGTGTATGACAATGCTGGAAATTATACTGATTATAAAAAGACTATTAATGTTAGGGATAAAAAATAGCCACTGACGCTTTATAGGTGTACCACTACTGGTATACTCAGCACTCTTTACTTTTAAATGCTAAAATATAGTCAATATGAAAAACTTCACCTTCAAGGCTTTAGTGAGCATCTTTATTATCATCTTGGTCGCGGGCATTTTGACTGTATTTGTTTTAGGCAATAAAACTGCTTTGGCACCTGTCGTACAGGACGACTCAGGTTCAACTGGTATATCAACACCAGGCACGGCTTCTACATCAACATCATCTGACGATTTTGATTCACCTAAAACAATATTCGGTCAAAAAGCCTCAGGCGATCTAAACAAAGATGGCAAAAGCGACAATGCGTACATATACACACAAAGCCCTGGTGGAAGTGGTACATTCTTCTATGTCACAGCAGAGCTAGCTACTTCTGCAAACGTCGGCGGCGCGATTGGCGCGGGTAGTGCAAACGTCAGCTCTACAAACGCAACTACCCAAACAAACAGCATCTTGCTAGGTGACCGTATTGCTCCGCAAAATATAAATATTGTAAATGGAAAAATCGTCGTAAACTATGCAGATAGAAAAGCGACCGAGCCAATGACAGCACAGCCATCGGTCGGCGTGACAAAGTATCTTGTCGTGGAAAACGGTAAACTCGTGGAGACTCCAGCGTCTACTGTAAAGCCTGTCACCACAAAACCTACACCTACAAAACCAGCGCCAACTACCGCTGGTGAAAGATGTATGGCAAACGAAGGCTCTTGGTTAGCACAATACAATGAGTGTGGGGGAGTAAGTAGTGCTACTTGTAAAAATATAGGTGGAACTTTCGATGAATGTGCATCACCTTGTCGTCATGATCCAAATGCAACAGTTTGTGTCGCGATGTGTGCTCAAGTTTGCTATATTAAATAAATAATAGATGACATTTTTCAAACTCATAAAATCATATTATGGTTGGGCTATTGTAGTCGTGGTACTTGGATTTGCTTCAAATATCCTCTCGCTATTTGTGCCGAAGCTCTCGGCTCGCGTGATAGATAGTGTGGATTTTAGTGCCTTGGGTCATGCTGGCAATATAGCCACAAGTACAGGCTATGTATGGCCGTCATCCCTTACACTACTACTTGTATTGGCCCTCATCACACTTGTCATCGCTGTGGTACAGATATATTTGTCCACGTATTTTTCTGAGAAAGTCGCACTTGATCTACGCCACAAGCTTACCGCGAAGATCTCTAGTCAATCATTTGGCTACATATCAGACTCTACTCCAGGGCGACTACTTACTATAGTGACCTCTGATGTAGATGCAGTGAAGAATGTCATATCGCAAGGTTTAGTGACACTTCTAGGCGCTCTAGTGACGCTCATAGGCAGTGCCATACTCCTTATGACTATCAACTTGCGTCTCGCTCTATATACTCTGTCCGTAATACCAGCACTCATATTGGTATTTATATTTGTATTCGGCACGCTCGGTAGACTATTTCGTCAAAGTCAGGAAAATCTAGAAAAAATAAATTCTGTAATAAATGAAACTATAGTCGGCTCAGCGCTTGTGCGTGTACTCAACTCCGCATCTTCTGAGATTGCAAAATTTTTCAATATAAATAGTAAATCACGAGACACGGGGCTCGGTATCGTAAAAAATATATCCGCGCTTATTCCGATGATTGTTTTGCTTTCAAATACAGCGACATTGATAATCATCTGGTTTGGTGGTAGGCAAGTGATAGGCGGTACTTTGTCACTCGGTAACTTCAGCGCATTTTTTTCATACTCCGCTATGTTTATATGGCCACTTTTTGTACTGTCTTTTGTGGGCACGTCTATATCGCGTGGAGGTGTTTCGCTCAAGCGTATCAGCGACGTGCTCGACTCAGAAGTTGTTGAAGATACAGGTGACAATGTTAGCGCTATTGTCGGTGACATAGAGTTTAAAAATGTTTCTCTAAACTATAAAGGTGAAAACGGTGAGGAGAGAACAGTACTCAAAGATATTTCATTTAAAATAAATGCAAAGACAAAGACGGCCATAGTCGGTCCTACTGCTGCTGGCAAGACTCAGCTTTTTTACCTCATGTCTGGACTCGTGGCGCCGACTTCTGGCGAAATACTCATAGACGGCAAACCTATGTCTTCATACAAGACTAGCGAGCTACTTTCGCATATTGGTCTAGTATTTCAAGACAGTATTATATTCAACACTTCTCTTCGGGAAAATATTGCTTTTGCTGGCGGGCACTCTAGTGGTAGTCACTCGGGTGGTCACGCAGGTAGCGATACAAGCGACGAGCTTCACACCGCCGACGATCACACAAAGCAAGAAGATTTACTTCAGAAGGCTATCGCTACTGCCGAGCTCAATGATCTGGTGGCGCAGCTTCCAAAAGGTCTCGACTCTCTCGTGAGTGAGCGAGGTACTACGCTATCTGGTGGACAAAAGCAAAGACTGATGCTTGCTCGGGCGCTAGCCATAGATCCACAAATACTTCTACTTGATGACTTTACTGCACGAGTGGATATTGCAACCGAGCTTTCTATTTTGAAAAATGTAAAAGAAAATTATCCAAACACTACGCTCATATCCATTACACAAAAAGTCGAGCCCATAAAAGACTATGACAAGATCATTGTGATAATGGAGGGCGAGCTAGTCGCTACAGGAACACACAGTGAATTGCTTAAGAGTTCTTTTGAGTATGGTCAGATTTATCAATCACAAATGACTACAGAAAAAATATGAGTACAAAATATGCATTAGATAATACTGGTGGCAAAAAAGCCAAAGGTTCGCTCTTTGCTGGTGGACGAGAATTTTTTGTATTTATAAAAGAAGACACTTCAAAGCTCGTATTTGCTTTTGTGCTCATAGTCGTCAACTCTATTGCCGGCGTCGCTACGCCATACTTGGTAGCACTCGGCATCGACAAATACATCTCAAAAGGCGACATTGTCGGTCTACAAGGTTTGATGCTTGGGCTCATCGCTCTATATATATTGACTGTGGTGGTCGGATATCTACAGGGCATGATGGTGGGTAAGATTTCTCAGAGAACACTTTTTCGCCTTCGTGAGGCTCTTTTTGAAAAGTTGCAGGATTTGCCTATAGCATTTTTCAATCAAAATAAAGCTGGCGACTTGATGTCTCGACTCAACAATGACACAGATAAACTCAATCAGTTTTTATCAGAAAGTATTTCGCGTTTTATAGGTACATTTTTCTCTATACTCGGTATCGCAGTTTTTGCATTTTTTATAAATTTTAAAATGGCTCTAGTAATGCTGTCTATGGTTTTGTTTATCGCCATCATCACTCGAGCTCTATCTCCTTGGGTTGAAAGGCAAAACAAAAAGAGTCTTGGCTCTGTTAGCAACCTCTCATCACTTCTTCAGGAAAATCTCACAAACTTCCGTGTTATCGTTGCCTACAGCAAGCGAGATTATTTCAAGGAAAATCTAGATAAGGCGAGCAAGGCTACTTTCGATGCTTCGTTTAAGTCTGATACTGCCAACAAAGTTTTTGAACCTATATATGACTTCGCAGGAAGTGTCGCGCTAGTGCTGGTGCTTTTGTACGGTTTTCATCTAGTATCTTTGGGTCAACTCACTATTGGTGTGCTCGTGGCTTTTGTGAGTTACACCGAGAAGTTTTATTCACCACTTCGTATCTTAGCGACTATATTTGGTACTATACAGCTTTCATCAGCAGCTTGGTCTCGAATCCGCGAGATATTTTCTATGAAAAATAATTTGCGTATGATTGATAGTGGTGGTGTGCTTGGTAAGCCAAATCTCCGCATGGAACTTCGAGACGTATCTTTTGCTTATGAGGACGGCGGAGATGATGGTGCAGAAAGCGCCGAGGGCGCCACTGCGGAGAAAAAGTCTTGGGTTCTAGAAAAGGCCAATCTAGAGTTTGAAGCTGGTAAAACTTATGCGCTAGTAGGTCCTACCGGTGGTGGTAAGTCTACACTTGCGAGCATTATGGCACATCTATATGATCCACAAGAAGGTGATGTCTTTTTGGATTCTAAAAATATCAGTGCATATTCACACGAAGAGCGTGCTAGAGCTATCAGTGTCATCTTGCAGGAGCCAATACTTTTCACAGGCACAGTTGCGGAAAATATTTTGTATGGAAATAAGTCTTTGTCTCATAACTCTCACAACTCACACGGCCGTCATGGTCACGACGCTGATTTTACAGAACTCGCCAAGCTCTTAAAACAAAAAGGTTTCGAAGATGTTATTGCACGTTTTGATGGTGGACTCAAGATGAAGATTAGTCAAAATGGTGCAGGGCTTAGTCTCGGACAAAAACAGCTAATATCTTTTATGCGAGCGATACTTCGTGAGCCTAGACTTCTGATACTCGATGAAGCTACTGCAAATATAGACACAGTGACAGAAGCTATACTCAACAAGACTCTTGAGTCTCTGCCAAAAGATACGACAAAGGTTATTATCGCTCATAGACTCAATACTATAAAAGATGCCGATGGGATAATGTTTGTAAATGGTCATCACGTCACTCCAGCAGGAAGTTTTGAAAATGCTATCAAGCTCATAGAGCAGTCAAAGAGAAGTAGCTAGTTTACGTAAAAAGTGTGTAAAAGTGTAAAAAATGGCGCGCCAGGTTTTTATTTTCTATGATATAATGTACCCATGGCAAAAAGAATAGCAACAAATACAAAAAATAAAACATCAAGATCTAGAAAGACAAAGAAGCGTCTCGCTACAAAGCATGCACGACTTTCAGCTAAAGCTGCAAAGAAGAAGCGATAGTTTTTTATAAATCTAATTTATTTAAAAATGTTTAAAAAGATATCAATCACTGTGTTTTTAGTGGCGCTGTCTGTTTTTACTGCACAAGCTGTGTCAGCAGAGTCAGGACCGCGATCTGAGATGAGACCTTTGGGCTCAAGACCTCTACCTATAAAAGCTGTGCGACCTATGGTTCGAGCTTCTAGTACTGTTGGTATAAATGCGACAGGCACAATGATGCGAAGAGATGATAGAAGAGACGACAGAAGAGATGAAAATCAGCCTCCTGTCATGGAAGCTCAGAAAGGCGAGAGAGTAGTGTCAGGAAAAGTTACTTCTATAAGTGGAAACACTTTGACCGTTGACGTTATTGTCATCGGCCGAAGTACTACTACAAAGTCTGTAGCTACGTCTACTATTTCTTACAGCGTAGATGCTACCACTTCAAAAGTGTTTAAAGAGCGAGCTACAAGTACTGTTTCAAGTATTGTCGTAGGTGATATTGTGGTAGTAAATGGAAAAGTCACAGGCGCTACAGCACTTAAGGCGAAAGTTATTCAGGATTTAGGTGCTATAAATCCTCTACGAAGAGCGGAAGATGTAAACAAGATCAAGGATAGAAAAGATGGTGAAAATAGAGGAGGTAATAGCGACAGAAATAACGATGGAATAAAAGATGGAGAAGATAATGGAAATGATGGAAACGGTGTACAAAAAGAAGGTCTTTTTAAGCGAATAGGTAAATTCTTTGGATTCTAATTCTGTTTTAAAATTTTTCTCGGCAGTAAAAAATCAGTAAGACAAAAAACTCTTGTCGCAAGGCGAGGGTTTTTTGTTAATCAGCTAGAGTTTTTTAATTGACCAAATTCTACTTCAAAACTCCAATCTCTTTCAAATATTCTTCTATCTGCTTTGCGTCAGAGTCGGCGAGTATTTTTCCATCTATGTCGAGAGTAGGGCACTTGGACTGGCCAGTTTTTTCTTCACATTCTTTCATAAACTCTGGATTTTCAGTCATATTTTTTTCTTGATAGGCGAGACCGTGCTGATTTAAAAAGTCGAGAGCTTGTTTACCCCAAGGACAACCAGTCTTTGTATATATTGTTATGTTCATAGCGTTTGTATTTTAGCATTTTTAGTATCTATTTAATATTTATATATATCCCTTAATCTATATATTCCTCTTAGATGTACCCCTTGAAAATCCCTACAAAAAGAATACTATGAGGGCATTATGAAAAACACACTTACAAACATTTTCAAAAAAGCCTTTAAAATAGGCGTTTTGTCGACTTTGATGCTGGCCCTAGTAGCAGTTTTTATGCCTGCGGGTACAGCTTTTGCTATGACCCCGACTCTTTCTGTGTCTAGTTATGGCTCAAACAGTCAGATACAAGTCACTGTAAATGGCGATCAAAATCAGAATATTCAGCTCTACTACTATAGTCCAGCTGGTTCAAGTAATCTCGTAAATGCAGGCACTATCGGCACAACAAACGCTAGTGGATATTTTTCTACAATATTAAATGCTAATTCGTACAATATTCCTTCAGGCACAACTGTTTTTGTCATAGTAAATGGTCAACAGTCTACTACAAGTGTTTGGCCATCAACTTCTGGAGGCTCTGTCTACTTGAGTCAATCTAGCATTACTATTTCTTCACAACAGACAGCGACTGTAAGCATCTCTGGTGGCACAGGTACTGGATATTATGTATCTACAAATACAAACTCTGGTGTGGTGACTACTTCTATAAGTGGCAGTATTTTGAGTGTGACATCTGTAGCAAATGGTAATGCAAGTATCACTGTGTGTTCTCAAGGTTCATCTGTAAGTTGCGCTACTCTATATGTCACAGTGACAGGCTATGGTGGTTCAAACGGAAATGTATATCTAAGTCCAAGTACTATAGTGCTAAACGCGGGTCAAAGTCAGACGGTGAGTATAAGCAACAATACTTACAATCAGTACAATTATCAAAACTACTATATATCAAACAACTCAAATCCAAACTATGTTTCAGCTTCTATAAGTGGTAGTACTTTGACTGTGTATGGTATCAACTCTGGCGCATCTACTATCACAGTATGTTCTTCATACAACGGTTCTTACAACTCTGGTTACAACAGTGGTTGTGCAAGTGTTTATGTTTCTGTAAACGCTCCTTATGGATATACAGGCACTTATTACAATAACTACAATGGTTACAACGGCTATAACGGTTATACTGGCTACAATTATAACAATCAATATCCATATAACTATTACACTCAGACATATACATATCCGACTACATATACCAGTCCAACTACTTACACATATCCAACAAACTATACTTACTCTTACACACCTTCATACACATCAAGTGTAGGTACTCCAGTCACAGGAGTATTTCTAAATCAGATTCCAAGTACTGGTGCAGGTGATCATCTAAAGATAATACTGTTTGTACTAGGTCTTACTCTCTGGAGTTTGTTTGTGGCGTATGTGCTTTATGCAAAATATGGTGGTGAGATTACTAGTGTAAATGATGCAATCGCTGATCGCGCGGTTAGATTCAAGATGGATCAGATGAAGAAGAGAGGGGTTTTGTAATTTTTTACTATTGATTGTATAGAGGCATAACACTCCATGCTTTTATGATAAAATTGTTTTATGGAGTTAACTCGTAATTTTAGACAATTAAATAAAAATAATGTTGATATCGCTGGAGGCAAAGCTGCTTCCCTTGGCGAAATGACAAATGCTGGAATTCCAGTTCCTTCAGGTTTTGTTATTCTCTCTACATCATTCGATTACTTCCTAAAAGAAAGTCACCTTATTGAAGAAATCGATGCTATTTTAGATTCGGTAAATCATCAGGAAATTCATACAATTGAGGCGGCTTCTGAAAAAATTCAAAATCTTATTATAAATGCTGAAATACTAGAAGATATTAAGAAAGAAATCGAGACATCTTTTGAGATACTCAATGCCCGTTATGTAGCAGTTAGATCTTCTGCTACCGCTGAAGATGGAGTAGATCATGCATGGGCGGGACAACTCAATAGTTACTTGAATACTACGAAAGATGATTTATTAGAAAAGGTAAAATATTGTTGGGCATCACTTTTTACCACTCGTGCAATTTTCTACAGATTTGAAAAAGGATTACATAAAACACATATTTCTGTAGCTGTTGTAGTACAAAAAATGGTTGATTCAGAAATATCAGGCATAGCTTTTTCTGTCCACCCTGTAACTGAAGACAGGAATCAACTTATCGTTGAGGCAGGTTTTGGTCTCGGAGAAGCAATAGTATCAGGAGAGATAACACCCGATTCATATGTCGTCGAAAAGAATCCGAGAAATATAATTGATATTACGACTAACACTCAAGTTAAAGCTTTATATAGAGGGGAAAAAGGAAATACGGAATGGTGTGATATCCCTGAGCCACAAGCTTCATCACAGGTTTTGACCATAGATCAAATATTAGAATTATCTGAACTTATTTTGAAAATAGAAAATCATTATGGTTTTCCATGTGATATTGAATGGGCTTTTGAAAAGGGAAAGTTTTATATTGTACAGAGTCGACCGATTACGACACTGCAACTTTCTTTGTCTAAAAACGAATATGCATATAAGTTAATTTTTGCATCAGATGGTTTTGCTGTCTTGAATACATTTAACCTTAAAAATGCTGGGTATATTAGACATGGTGGCGTACTTTCTGCAGAATATAATAATAAAGTTAGCTTGTTTATTAAAGCAACAGATTTAGCTCTATATGGAAAAGATGGTTATGAATTGTTTTCATCAAAAACAAAGACACAACAACTGATAAATGATATTGAAAAATTAATTGAAGATTTTGTACGTCATGACAATTTGCATGTAGGTAATATAGCGTCATATTCAAACAATGAGCTCGCAGAACATCTGAAAGCAACTTCAGTGTTATCCGTTAGATTTATTTCTTTGTACGGTCTTATCGAAAGTCATAATACTTATTACACCGAAGAACGGATCAATGAATATACAAATCAAAACCGCGAAGGATTAAAGGATATACCGATTTTCGATATTATTTTTACAGAACGAGAAAATATTAAAGATATAAAAATTAAAGAATTATGTGACAATGTTGCTTTACTTGCTTCATTTAAACTTTCTACAAAAGAAAAGATGAATTCCATCTTTAATAGTCATTCAGCACTTATTAGGGAATCAAGAAAGCGTTTTAATCTAAGTTCAAATGAGGATATTCGTCTACTTTCACTTGCTGAAATTCAATCATATCTCATTCATGGTTTTAATAGAGAAGAATATATTCAATTGGTCGAAAAACGAAAAGATTGGTTTGTAATTAAAATTGAAGATGGAAATGAGTCAGTCTTATATGGTGAAGAGGCAAAAAAAGAAATTGAATTAATGAAGATGCTATGTGGCTTAGAGGGTAAAGATGATACAGATAGAAAATTCACAGGCCAAACTGCATCTACCGGTATTTATATAGGTCGAGCGGTGGTTGTTCCATATATTCGAAGTGTTGATGATGAAGTTTATAAAAATGCTTTTTCTGTGTTTAAAGAAGGTGATATTTTGGTCACCAAAAATAGTGTGCCTGAGATTATTGAAATAATAAAAAAAGCTTCAGCTATAGTGACTGAAGAGGGAGGAATCACTTGTCACGGAGCAATTATGGCAAGAGAATTTAAAGTCCCAGGTATCGTAGGTGTTGATGGTATCACTGATCAAATCAAGACCGGGGATATTATCGAAGTTAATGCGCTAGGAGTAAAAGGCTTAATTAGAAAGAGGTAGAGAGCAAGCGAGAAGGTGTTGTTGAATTGCAAGAAATAATTAAAAAAGCTCTGCTCGGTAGAGATTACCTCTCTCTTTAATCCAGTTAATTTTCACCAACAGAATTTCCTGCCACGTACCCAGTAGTCCAACAAAGTTGCAAACTATATCCACCAGAAGGTCGGTCTATATTTAGTATGTCACCAACAAGGTACAAGTTTGGAAATAGGCGAGACTGCATTGTCTTGAAATCCACTTCAGTGAGCTCCACACCACCACTTGTCACTATGGCTTTATCTTCACCAAGCAAGCCTTTTACTTGCATACTCATATTTTTTAGCGCGTCTACTATACGCAGTCTTTCTTCACGAGTGACACTGTGAGCAAATTTTTCACCATCAATCTTTGCGAGTTCTATGATTGTATTAAATATTGCAGTGGGGAGTGTGGTTGCTATTATGTTTGTGACCGATGTTGTAGTCACTGTTTTGGCCGCCTCCACATTTGAAGTAGATGCCACCGCGCCGTTGGCTACAGCTAGATTTTCATTTATAAGCTTCAAACAATTCTTCAGCTTTTTATTACTCTCTTTACGAAATAGTTCGTTGAGCCCTGCATTTAAGTCTGCATGACTGGTGCTTGGAAGTAAGTCGAGTGACATACTTACGTCGCCGTACTTCAAAAGCTCACCGACATCTTTACTCATATTGAGTATTGTTGGTCCAGAAAGTCCGACGTGAGTGAAGAGTATTTTACCAGTATTGTTAACGCTCCCGTTTATAGATTGTTTTACACTATTTTGAAAAATATTTATTTTCACTTTACTCACAGATGTTCCTGCGAGGTTTGCAATCCATTTATCTTTTATAGCAATAGGTACAAGAGAGGCAACAGGCTCTATGACTTTGTGACCAATATTCTTTAACCATACAAAACCATCACCAGTAGAGCCTGTCTCTGGATGAGACTTGCCACCAGTAGCGAGGATAAAAGATTTTGCAGATATATTTTGTTTATTTTTTGTGCTTACGCCGACGATTTTTCCACCAGTGACACCGTCACCAGCTTCATCACCACCTTCTTTTATAAACCCAGCCACCTCAGTGTTTGACATTACCGTCACTTTTCCTTCACCTATATAACGAACAAGCACTTCGAGTACAGAAGATGATTTGTTACTTTCAGGAAAAACACGATTTTCATTTTCTACTTTTGTCGGCATGTTTCGTGCATGGAAAAAGTCTAGCGTATCTTTGACGCTATATTGTGAAAAAGCCGAAAACAGAAACTTGTCGCTTCCTTTAAACTTGGCGAGGAGTTTGCGATTGTCGAGCTCAGCGTTGGTGACATTGCATCTACCACCACCTGTTATGAGGAGTTTTTTACCTAGATGGTCATTTTTCTCAAGCAATAGCACTCGCATTCCACGCTCAGCTGCACGGCCTGCAGACATCATTCCTGCAGGTCCACCGCCTATGACTACGACGTCAAAATCCGTATTTGTGGCAGGTGTATGTGTCTGCCCAGTTTTAGATTCACGCTTATTTGAGCTATTTTTAATCATTTTTACATACTAACACATGGGGTAAAAAGTGGTATAATAGAATGCATTAAGGTTTAATCATTATTAAGTAACTTTCTTAACCTTATTATTTAATTTAAATATGAAAAATTTATTTCACGATAAAAACTTTGGCTTACTAGTACTCAGAGTAGTTGTAGGTATTGTCTTTGTAATGCACGGCTATCAGAAGTTTGGATCTATAGATATGGTATCTGGTTTTTTTGCTAGTCTAGGTCTTGGAGCTTCTATGGCTTATGTAGTTGCTACTATTGAGCTTGTTGGTGGTATTTCTCTTATACTTGGCTACGGTTCAAAGATCGCAGCAGGTCTTCTCGCAATAGTTATGGCTGGAGCTATTATCAAAGTGCACGGTGCAAACGGTTTCTTCTTAGGACAGGCTCCTGGTTATGAGTTTGTACTGACACTTCTAGGTGCAAGCGTCGCTATCCTTTATACAGGTGCTGGAAAGTACGGCCTAGGCTCAGATTGTGGTTGTCCTTGCTCAAAAGGAACTTGTCCTATTGAGAATAGTAAGTAATTGACAAATTTAAAAATAAAAACACTCAGATAACAGTGTTTTTTATTTTTAAATGCATATGCTAATATTGAAGTATATAATGTCGCTTTGTGTCTAAATATGACTTATAGATATTACCCAAAAAACATAAAATATTTTTACGGCATATTTATTTTAATTATGTCTTTATTTTGTTTGCCAGATAAAGTTTACGCTGGTGCCACTGATACATTATCTTTCTCAGATAATTTTGACAGTTTAACTTCTGGTAGTTTGTCAGGACAAAATGGGTGGACTACAGCCAGTGGTGCTTGGACAGTTACTGCTACAACAACAGGTAAGAATATTGTAGGTAACTCAAGTAGTTATAATACATCTGTTATTTCTCAAACTGGCTATAGTTTAAAAGATTCGAGACTTATGGTTGATTTTTTGGTAGAAGCAGGACATCCAGGAGTTCACAATTGGCTAAGAAGGACTGGCACTGCATCAACAGCTGCTGGTTATGATCTTTTTTACTATTCGGACGGCAAACTTTATCTAGATTATATTAATGGTGCGGCTATCACAGGCTTCAATAGTGTTTCTTTTTCTGCGACAGCTGGCACTTGGTATACATTGGAGTTTGAAGCTATAAATGATGGTTCAGGAAATCCTGTTTTAAAAGGTTGGATGTATCAGCAAGGCACATCTAGGCCAGGTAGTCCAAACATAACCTATACTGACACAGCAAAGAGTCAGGCTAATGCGGGTTATGCTGGTATTGGTGGAATAAGTTATGCTGTTACTGCAGACAATGTTCTTTTATATTCAGGAGATGCTGCACCTCCTACTGCACCAAATACACCCACCTCTTTTGCTGCTGTAGCTACTTCTACAGAAGTCGCCCTATCTTGGACAGCCCCTTCAAACGGAGGTTCTGCTATCACTGATTACTTAGTTGAATATAGAACAGGAGGAAATTCATTTGCCACTTGGAATGACGGCGTTGGTACTAGCACTTCTACTACCATAACAGGTCTTGCAACAAGTACCGCTTATGATTTCAAGGTTTATGCTATAAATGCAATAGGTACAAGTACTGCTGCTACTGTGAGTGCGACTACTACATCAGGAACAGCTCCTTCTACCCCTACTTTACTTAGTCACATTGGTGCACACGCATCAGGTGGTGGGGGAATAACCTCAGGCTCTATAGATTCTACTGGGGCTACTTTACTTGTCGCTACAGTGAGTGTCGTAGCCCAATCTGCTGCTGGTGTGACGGTATCAGATTCAAATGGAAATACTTGGCATGCTCTCACAGATCGTGCTGGTAGTGCAAATATACACACTGCAATTTGGTATGCCTACGATAAGGCTGGTAGTAGCTTAGTAACATCTCCAAACAATACAGTTACTATTGCTGGTACCAATATTTACCCATCAGTTAGTTTCTCTGCATGGGCGGGGACACTTACTAGTAGTGACCCTTTTGATGTACAGAATGGCTCTGGTGGTAATGGAGTAAGTATATCAACAAATAATGTTACGCCTTCGCAAAATAATGAATTAGTCATAACTTCTTTTGGTTCAGATACGTCTGGAACATATACTGTAGGGAGTTCTTTTACAGTACTGGATACATCAAACTTTTCTAGTGGAAGTAATATGGGAAATTCGAGTGCTTACTATATCCAAAATTCAGCTTCAACCACAGGGCCAACATGGAGTACTACAGGGAGTGGTAATATAGCTACAGGTATTGCGACTTTCAAAGCGCGAAATTCCGGTGCTACTGCTCCAGATGCTCCAACTAGTTTTTCTGGCACCGCAGGTCTTCAGCAAGTCGCCCTATCTTGGACAGCCCCTTCAAACGGAGGTTCTGCTATCACTGATTACTTAGTTGAATATAGAACAGGAGGAAATTCATTTGCCACTTGGAATGACGGCGTTGGTACTAGCACTTCTACTACCATAACAGGTCTTGCAACAAGTACCGCTTATGATTTCAAGGTTTATGCTATAAATGCAATAGGTACAAGTACTGCTGCTACTGTGAGTGCGACTACTACATCTTCATATATAACGATAACTTCACCATTAAGGAGTGTTTCTGCTTCTTCGACTGTCGCTACTATAGCTATACCTAGATCAGAATGTTCAACAACATTTTACATACCTTATATACAGACAAGTTCAACTTTGTCGGTATCCACATCAGTAGATTCCTCAGGGCTACCAATCGGAGGAGGAGTTAAGTTTGTATTGACAGATTCCCATTCAAATACAACTACTTTATATGATATGTCAGCTCCTTTTGCTGTATCGTTTACCAATCTTGAAAAGGATGAATATACACTGGATACTTACATTGTTGACTCAAGTCAGGTCGTCCAGTCTGGTGTGGCATATCATGATACAGCTACAAATATCGGTATCGGAGATATTTATGTAGCCATAGGAGATTCTGTTACAGAAGGTTATGATGGAACCGCGTATAACGTATCTCCTTATACGGATTGGACACAGGCTCCGGTGAAGTCTACTGACAATAGAAATTACCCACAATGTGGTATTTCAAGTGGGTTTTATCAAGATCATTGGCAAGAAGTTAGTCATCATATTTCATTAAATAATACTCTAGAATCCTACAACGATTATCCAGTTTTCTTTCTTAATGAGGGTGTGGCAGGTATTACATCAAGTGGTTATATAACAAAAATGAATACCTCTGCTTGGCAGACACCAGTTACAACGCTTTCTCCTAATAAGTGGTTGTTGCACTTAGGCACTAACGATGGTGGAGGATCATCGGGTTTTAAAAATAATATGCAAAGTATTATTGATACTCTTGGTGTGACATACGGCGCAAGTGGTAGAGATATTATTCTAGCTGTACCTTCTAAGTATAATAATTGGCAGCCATATATAAATGATTTGATAACAGATAATGATTTAACCGCTGGTCCAAATTTCACTACTTATTACACAAACCATCCGGCTACTTATTCGAGTCCGCATCCAACAGTGAGTGGTCATGTACAGATGTCTCGTATGTGGGGTATCTCTATAATAATGCCCAAAAATATTTTAGCCACAGAAGCATCGTCAACAATAAATTTAAGTTGGGATACTTTATCTGGAGTAGAGCCGACAATTGTCGGGTATAAAGTCTATTATGGTACAAGCTCAACGACTTTAAACAATACATTAGATGTCGGTTCTAATAGCTCGACTACAATTAGTTCAGGTTTAACCAATGGACAAACATATTATTTTGCCGTGCAGGGTTATGATGATGACGCTTACTCTTTAAATCTAACAGCTACATCATCAATAGTATCTATAAATTATGTTGGTGATACTACACCTCCCGTCATATCATCTGTCGCTACATCAACTACTGACTCTGCATCACAAGGCCCCTCAGCAGGTGGTGGTGGCTTTGTATCTGCTAACGGTATTACAAACAATACAAATACCAACACTACCACAAACAACAACGGAGTTGGAAAACCAATCACAAACACAGGTCTCCCAACAAACTTCACATTTAAAAAGAATGCAGATACTGGTACAAGAAATACAGAAGTACTAAACCTACAGAAGTTCTTAAACACACAAGGTTACAAGGTATCTACTAAAGGTGCAGGTTCTCCAGGTAAAGAGACACTACTCTTTGGTCCAGCTACTCGCGCAGCACTTGCTCGTTTCCAGAAAGCCAATGGTATCAAGCCAGCTGTAGGCTACTTCGGTCCTTTGACTCGTGCGTACATCAACAGTCTTATCAAGAGTGGGGTGGTAGGGAGGTAATAGAGAGGTGATAAATCATTGTATGTGTGGTATAGAAAAGCGCTGAAAATATAGGCGCTTTTTTGGTGTAAAAAATGCTAATATGTTCTCTATGAAGAAGTCTTCAAAGGTAGGAAAATACGAGAAAAAAAATATATCTAGTGCTAGCAAAAGCGCTCGGGCCAATGCTCTGTCTAGAATATCGGATGATTTGCAAAGTGCACAAAACGCCAAGCTCGCGCAAAATATTCACGGCAGACATAGTGGTCGTGGTACACATAGTGGACACGGCGGCAACAACGCGCACAATGAAATAGACATTTCGAAAATAACTTTGTCCGAAGAGTTTGAACAGATAATTCATTTACTAGAAAATTCAAATGAAAATCTTTTCATAACAGGTCGCGCTGGTACGGGAAAGTCTACCCTCCTTAGCTATTTTCGAGCTAATACAAAAAAGAATGTAGTGGTACTTGCGCCAACAGGTGTGGCAGCACTCAACGTTCGAGGGCAAACTATTCATGGATTTTTTAAATTTAAAATAGGTGTCACTGAAGCGGATACAAAAAAGATACCTGAGCAAACTCTCGATGGAAAACTTTATTCAAAAATAGATATGATAATCATAGATGAGATATCCATGGTGCGTGCAGACTTGTTTGATTGTATAGAAAAGTTTATGTGGATGAATGGTAAAGAGCCCGGTAAAGTTTTTGGTGGTACCCAGATCGTGGTGATAGGTGACTTGTTTCAACTTCCGCCTGTGGTGACTCAAGGTGAGCATCACATATTTGAGACCAAGTACAACAGTCCATTTTTCTTTGATTCTCGTGCTTACAAAAAAGGCAATTTCGAGACTGTGGAGCTCACTACTGTATATAGACAAAATGATATTCGTTTCATTGAGATCCTAGACAAGATTCGTACTGGCGAAGCGCAGATGCATCATTTGGAATACATAAATAAGACTTGTTGCGATGGATATATTCCTGAAAAAATAAATAACGCGCGCAATGAGAATAGTCGCACAGATGCCGGCTTATCAAGCGATCGCGGAGGTTTCGGTGATGATTATGCGGACGGCGAAACAGGTGACGACGGTGAAGTGATAATAAGAATGGATGAAATAGATAGTGAAGATGACAATGGAAAAGAATTTGCTGATATTGAACTAAGTTTAGTAGATAAGCTGGGCAAAAAAGATATAGATGAAGAAAAAGATCTGGTGGTGCATCTCGTATCCACAAACGCTTTGGCTGAAAAGATAAATATGCAAAAGATGGAAAGCCTCAAAGGCACAGCAAAAGTTTACAAAGGTTCTTTGTCTGGACGTTTCGATGAACGCAATGCTCCTGTACCAAAAGAACTTGTACTAAAAGTTGGCTCGCAAGTAATGACACTCAAAAATGATCCTATGGGTAGATGGGTAAATGGTGATATCGGTATTGTCGATAAACTTTTTGATGATGCAGTTCGAATAATTTTTCAAAATGGACGTATGGAAACTGTAGAAGGGAACTCATGGGATATGATTCGTTATGAGTATGATGATATATTTGAAAAGCTAAGCTCTGAAGTTGTCGGTCAATACACACAGATACCAGTGAAGCTCGCATGGGCTATCACTATTCACAAAAGTCAGGGTAAATCTTTCGACAAGGCCATCATCGATCTCGGTAACGGCGCCTTTGCACATGGTCAGGCTTATGTGGCACTTAGTCGTGTCAGGACACTAGAAGGCATCACATTACGTACCCCTTTGCAGGCTCGGGATATTCGTATAGATGAGCGAGTGAGGGATTTTCTAGGAGGGTATAGTAGGTAGTTTGGATAAATAGGTACAAAAGGTGCAAAAAATACACCACACTATTGAGGTATTGACAATTTTTAGGCCTGTGATAGGCTACTGCTTATCGTCTAAGTGGGCGACTTATTGGGTGCATAGCACTCGGTAATCATTGAAAACAACAAACACAGAACCCAAGATACCCAGAAAGCATGAAATACAACATCAAATCGTTCCTCGTCATCGTCGCCGTCATGGCCATTTGTGTGATCTCTCCTTCCACCGCCGGCGCCGCCGAAAAGGCCAAGCCCGACAGCAAGCAGGGGGTGAAACAGATTGGCAAGGCGGCCGGCACCAGTGCCACCGACCTCGGCAGCGCCACATCTCAGATCTGGCAACAGGTCGAGAAGTTGGCCAAACCGCACCTCGGCTCCTACACCATTCTGTCCATCGAGCATTCGCCCGACGGCAAGAGCGGCACAGTCGCCATGTTGCGCAAGGCTGACAAGCACCAGGTCACTTTCACGCTCCCGGAGTCTTCGCTTCTGGACGTTAAAATGGCAAGTGGCAGCGCTGAGATCAAGTGCACACAGCACGACGGAATCTACATTACACTGAATCATTCCGACGGCACTGTGGCACTTACGCACCATCTCGGCCTCAGCCTCACCGGCGACACCACGACCCAACCGAAGAAGACGGCCATGACGAAGCTCGTGCCGCCTCCTTCCAAAGGTTCGTGAGACCGACCCGCCTCGCCAATTTGGCACACTGATCATTCCACCATTGCGTGATTGATCGGCATAGACCCGCCACCGTTTTTCCTAACCCCAAGAGAGAGTTGCTTGGAAAGGATATTAAAACGGTGTGCGGGTTTTTTTATTTTAAAAATTTATTTACAAAAAAAACGCTACCTTATGCGCGCGTACATTGCCATTCACCATTGACACACCCTATATTTTAGTATATTGTACTCGGGTAAGTTTATCTCATTAGCTTTTGCCTATAGTGAGCCTTTATGGCCACCTACGCGCCAATTTATTATTAGCCTTTGGAAAGTCACAGACTTAATCCAAAAGCCCCGGCGTTTATGAATGTTTAAGGGCGAGATCTAATCGCCTTACATTACATAAAAATGAATAAAAAAATATCAAACGCGTCTGCGCGTTCATCGTCTACTGGCGGTGTAAAAAAGACATCATCAATTAAAAAAACGCATAAGTCTGAGTCTCATAAGTCTGCATCAAATGCGCATAAGACTGCGTCACACAGTTCTGCGGCTCATAGTCACAGTCCTATTTTGCAATCACCTTCAAAGTCAGCGTTAGCTGCCTCAGCAAACGCTGTGTCACATCCTGCACTTCGAACTTTCTCTGCACCAAAGCCATCTTACGGTGGTTCAAATAGTTATGGTCCAAGATCTGGCGGCGCATCTCATGGCGCGTCACGAGGAGGTTCATCATCTTACGGTGGTTCTAGTTCATCAAGAGGCGGTTCTTCTTATGGCGCATCACGTTCTGGTGGCTCTTCATATGGTGGCTCTTACTCATCACGATCTAGTGGAGGATACTCTGGTGGAGCTAGTGCTGGTGGTTACAGTTCACGAGGCGGTTCATCATCATACGGTCATTCAAGATCAAGTGGTGGTTACTCTAGTGCACCGCGTTCTGGTGGATCATCATACGGATCACAGTCCGGTGGTTCTTCTTACGGCGCTAGTGCCGGCGGATACAGTTCACGAGGCGCTTCGTCTTATGGCCCTTCACGATCTGGTGGCTCATCATACGGTGCATCACGTTCAGGAGGTTCATCATATGGCTCACGAGGAGGTTCTTCTTATGGCGCGTCACGGTCCGGAGGCTACGGCTCACGAGGCGGTTCATCTTCATCACACGGTGGATACGCTCGTGGCGGTTCAGCTGGTATGGTACGAGGAGGTGGCGGACGAAACAAAGGTCAGTACATAGATGTAAATCGTTTTATAAATAAAATAAAAGAACACGATGGTCACGCTTCAGCTGAAGCGGCAAAAGCTGCGGCTCCAAAGCCAAAGCATACATTCAATGATTTTAATATCGCTGAAGATATTAAGAAGAGAATTGCGTTAAAAGGTTTTGTGACTCCAAGTCCAATACAAGATGGTGCTATTCCTTACATCATAGAAGGTAAAGACGTAGTCGGTATTGCCAACACAGGTACAGGTAAAACAGCGGCTTTCCTTATTCCTCTAGTAAATAAAGTAATAAATAATCCAAAAGAAGAAGTGCTTATCATGGCACCGACTCGAGAGCTTGCAATACAGATAGAAGAAGAGCTTTTGGTGTTTATTAAAAATACAAAAATATATTCTGTATGTTGCGTTGGAGGTGCTCATATACGAAAGCAAATGTCAGAACTTAGATATTTCAACAACTTCGTTATCGGTACTCCGGGCCGTCTAAAAGATCTTGGCGAGCGAAAGTGTATTGATTTTTCAAAGTTTACAAATGTTGTACTCGATGAGGCTGACAGAATGCTAGATATGGGATTCATCGCTGATATGCGTTTCATGCTTGGTAAAATGCCAAAGACAAGACAGACTCTTTTCTTCACAGCGACAATGTCAAAAGATATTGAAAAGCTTATTCATGAATTCTTGAACAATCCTATAACTGTATCTGTAAAGACAGGTGATACTTCAAAGAGTGTTGATCAAGATGTAGTGCGAGTAGAAAGAGGTGCGTCAAAGATAGACAAGCTTCACGCTCTACTTTCTGATACAAAAGAATTTAATAAAGTGCTTATATTCGGTCAGACAAAGAGTGGTGTTGAAAGACTCACCGAAGACCTTATAAAACTTGGTCATAAAGCAGGTTCTATACATGGTGACAAAAACCATTACCAGAGACAGAAAACGCTAAAGAATTTCAAAGATAATCTTATAAACATTCTTGTAGCGACAGATGTAGCTGCGCGAGGTTTGGATATCGCCGATGTATCTCATGTGATCAACTATGAGCTACCTATGACTTATGAGGACTATGTACACCGAATCGGCCGAACAGGCCGTGGTGGTAAGCTGGGTAAGGCACTGACTTTCGTGGCGCATTAGAAATTGTCCGCTCGCATAAGTAAAATAGCCTTATTTATAGGGCTATTTTGTCTACTTTGTGCCATTGACAGTAATGATATTTTTGTAGTATAATATAAGAAGTAAATTGAACCTTAAAAATCAAGGTTTTTCACCACAGCATAGAGTGTTTGTAGTATTTGCAATTTTGCACACAAAACTCGAACGCATCTGTGCTGTGGTGAAAGGTGAAAGATCCTGAATCCGTGAGAATAACCTTAGGAAATCCGAAGGTAAAAACTCAACAGTAAATCGAAAGAAAAAACTGAAAAAATGCGTAAGAAAGCGCATAACACAGAACATGAATGCAAAACAAACGCCGAAGCTCGCGGCAGCAATCACTGAGCACCAGGAGGCCTTTGAAAATCTCCTCACGACAGAAGAGGCACAAGCTGCTATTCGTGACCCTCGCGGGTTCATCGCAGCGGCTTGTGAGGCTTGGAAAGTCCGGCTGAACAAGACTCTTGTTTTCAACGAACAACTCACCGACTGGCGCCACTTCTACCGTGAAGTCTTCAGCTTCACTGACACAGAGTCAATCAACCCGACTTTGCCATTAGAAACCACCGGCTTCAACTGGCTAGTCGTCGTTCGCAAAGGCCTCACACTCAACAAAGTACTTGAGGTCATGTGTACCAAGTTCAATGTTTATAGCTACATCGGCGACGACTTGGACAAAGGAGTCCCGACCAACGATCGCACTGCCGACAATGACTACACCATCAGCGTCCGCGACTGCGTTGAAGCTGACGAGGAAAACAAAAAACTCTCTGCAAACCAGATCAAGGAAAAGAGAACCATCAGTATGACACTTCTCGAGCGTCTGCTGTTGGAACTCTTCTATTTCTGGGAGACGGGAGGACAGCATCTCGACATCAGGAATGTGACGCTCTGTTCAGGTTCGCGCTACTCGGGCGGTGGCGTCCCGAGCGTCTGTTGGGACTCCGACAGCAGCAAGGTCAGCATCGGCTGGTATCACACTGGCTATTCCGACGGCGATTTGCGGGCTCGTGAAGCAGTTGTCGGGTAATCTTGTACCTTTCGGTCTTGAAACCTGTCGAGCACCGATATGGGTGCTCGACCAAAATCAATCGCCACCTTGCGTAAGCGGGGTGGCGATTTTATATTGCCTAAATTTTGCCGGCTGTGGATTATTCTTTTAAAACTTTTATATAAAATAATGTACAATGTGCAAGGCTAATACAATCGGTTCGTGAGAAATTATGAATATCGATTTGCCATAAGAAACTGCCTATTTTGCTTATGAGTGAGATAGCATCAGGACTCAAAACTTAGCTGACTTGGATCAGATAACTCAAGCGATTTTGAAAAAGGTCACTGGTGTATATAGACGGTGAAAGGTAGCATAGAGGTTCGCGCTACTCGGACGGTAACGTCCCGAACGTCAATTGGAACTCCGACAACAGCAAGGTCAACATCAATTGGTATAACACTGACAATTCCAACGACAATTTGCGGGCTCGTGCAGAAGTTTCGACAAAATAAGAGCGTAAGAATAACATCCAGCGTTCTTATTTTTTTGCCAATTTTTTATCTATATTTTTAAACCTACTCATCTGAGATATTTTTCCCAACCAGATGTCATTTTAGAAATTTCCTGTAATTTTTCTTGAATAGCAATATATTTTCTTTGTTCTATTATTTTTAGATCGCCAGGTACGCGGCACAAATGCTTAACTATTTCTATATGTATCCTGAGCTCTCTTATGATGACGAGTTTGTTTTTTCTACTTGAAAGTGAAGACTCTAGACTTAAACCAAGACAATCAAGCGCAGACTTTTCAATTTTCTGCCATATTCCAAATCTGTTCAATTTGGATATTTTAGTACCAGTTTTATATATTTCCTTATATAATTCAGTGACATGAAAAACTACGGGAGCAACAGTGGAACCTTGAGTCGTCGCGGGGGGGGGTAGAGTTCTGATTTTTAAAGATATTGTTTGTGTCCATAATTTATTTGATGCTTGGAATGAGTTTAAGCGCGGGAAGATTAAAAAGCAAGATGTACAAGAGTTTTTGTTGAATTTAGAGGATAATATTTTTAAATTACAAAAAGATCTTTTGGACAAAAAGTGGGAACCAGACCCATACAAAGCCTTTTATGTTCGTGACCCAAAGCTTAGACATATACATAAAGCTTCTGTCAGAGACAGAGTATTGTATCAAGCTGTATATAGAAAGTTGTATGGTGCTTTCGATAAACATTTTATATATGATTCATATTCTTGCAGGAGCGATAAAGGGTTACACAAAGGTTATAGACGGTTAGAACTGTTTATTAGAAAGTCTACAAAAAATTATACTATGACATCTTATGTACTTAAATGTGACATAAGAAAGTTTTTTGATTCGATATCGCACGATAAACTTTTTAGTTTGATTTATAAAAAGATAGTCGATCAAGATATTTTACAATTGGTTAAACAAATTCTCGACAGTTTTTCTAAAAATGAAGGAGTCGGCCTACCTCTTGGAAATGTTACTAGCCAGCTATTTTCAAATATTTATTTAAATGAACTTGACCAATTTATTAAACACAAATTGAAGGTAAAATATTATGCCCGTTACTGTGACGATTTTGTAATAGTAAATTCAAGCGAGGAAAAATTGGAGTATTTTATAAAGCAGATTGATTATTTTCTTAAAGTAAACTTGAGGGTGAACCTACATCCTAAAAAAGTAATCATAAGAAAAGTCAGTCGCGGTATTGATTTTTTAGGTTATATATCTATGAGGAGTCATTCTTTACTGCGGACTAATACAAAAAAGAGGATTATAAAGAAAATAGATAGACTCGTATTTGAAGGTGGCCGTGAAAAATTGCAACGATGTTTGCCGTCCTACCTAGGTATTTTGAAGCATACTCATGGCAATAAAATTGCGGATATTATTTATAAAAAAATAAAGCCAATATTTGTAGAAGAAATAAATATGTATGAGAGAATGTTTAAAAGTATATATTTAGCATTAGAAAAATATCATCTCAAAATATCTAGTTTGTCTGTTACGCAGTCAGATATTCTGCCAAAAAAGTAGCAAAAAGCCTAAGACGCATGCACCTTCGCGCTTGCCGGCACCTCATGAGCAGGAGATTGTGATAGTGCAGCTCGTATATCTTCCTTTGTACCATCTACTTTTTTGCCAGGGTTGAAGATATTTTTTGCATCAAATATATTCTTTGTTTGCTTGAAAAGCCCGTACACTTCTTCGCCATACATTTGCTTTAGGTATGGAGTTCGTATTATGCCGTCATTGTGCTCAGCGGTTATAGAACCTTTGTATTTCAAAACCAAATCGTATACCTTTGCAGATAGTTCGAGTATTATGTCGGCAGAGTATTTGTCATTTAGATCCATCAGAGGAATGATATGGAAGTTACCATTGCCAGCATGTCCTGCTACTGTATATACAAGTTTATATTCAGCTATGAGTGCTTGTAGTTTTGGTAAAAACTCTGGCAAACAATCTGGTGGCACAATGACATCATCTATGAAAGGTGCAGTACGTTTGTTGTGTACATGTTTTCGCAGTAGGTTAAAGCTCTCACGACGTATTCGCCAATATTTTTCTGCCTCGCCACTATTTCGAGCAACTCGCATTTTGTATTTAAAATGCTTCACTGTCTTTTTTATCGCCTCGAGTTTTTCTCGTACCGCTTCATCTGATACACCAGATACTTCGACTATGATAGTGAGCTTTGGTATACCACCCGTGAGCATCATCAAAGCCTCAGGTAAAAATCGCAAGCCAAGCTTCAACGTCTCTATTGGTCCAAGATATGTGATGAAATCAAAGAAGAATCGCACCGCAAGCTTCATACTATAGTCATCATAAGACTCGAGACTATCTGGCTTGAAGGGGAGTATTTCTTTTACAAGTCCGCCTAGATTTTTTATATTTGGCATAAATATCGCCAATACATTTGAATATTTTTCTACTGGTACTAGTCGCCATTTTATACGAGTCACTATACCAAGCGTTCCTTGCGAGCCGACGATGAGTTTACAAAGATCAAAGACTTTTTTATCTTCATTCCATATATTCCAGAGATAGTAGCCAGCACTATTTTTTGAAACATTTGGCTTTGCCGATTTTATAGTTTCCATATTTGTACGTATGAGTGTCCATATATCATTGTAAACTCGTGACTCAAATGTATCACCAAGAGTTTTTGCTTTGAGCTCTGCTTCACTGAGCGCTCGTACTGTGTATTCCTTTCCATCACTAAAGACCACAGACAATTCTTCTACGTAGTTTTCTACTTTGCCGTACTTGATAGTTTTTTCACCACCGGCGTTGTTTGCCACCATTCCACCTACTGCACATATTTCTTTTGAGGCTGTGAATGCGGGCATTATCCTATCTATCTTCAAACTTTCTTTTTCAAAATCTCGATAAAAACATCCAGGTTCTACTATGCCGTACTCAGGCGTGATCTCGATTACCTGATTCATATATCTAGTGAAGTCTAGGATGAGTGAATGGTTGAGTGAGCCTCCTGACATACAAGTACCAGCAGATCTTGCTGTGATAGAAAGTTCTGGGTAAATTTCTTTGTGAGACGCAACCCAAGATACAAGTTTCTGTACATCATCACTGTCTTTAGGGTAGAGGACTGCGGTTGGACGTACTTCAAAAAGACTAGCGTCATGAGAATGTTCTTTTAAAGATGTTTCTGTTATCTCTATATCTCCTTTAAATATTTTTGTAATAGCCTCGTATATTTCTTTTCTGAGTTCTGTCGGCGCATTTTTTGTCATTTTTTTTGTCGGCTGATTTTCTGTATCACTTATCATATCTTCATTTTCATTATTCATATATTCATATATTAACACGCGCAACACTTATCCACAGCTTTTTATAGGTGTCTTTATTGACAGGTGAACCATAGTTCACCTATACTATAAACATACAAATAACGCGCAGGTGCGCATAAAAAACAATGACAAAAATGACACTCATGTTTAGAATCAGAAAGGAATTACGAAAGCTCAATGACCGTATAGATTGTAAAATCGTAAACGGTGAAGGGTATGAAAGAGAGTCTCGACGACACAAGGATCTTATTCTTCAACTCCGAAGACTTGAGAGTGAGGCATCACTTGCTCGTACATTTTCACTTGCGTCATTTCTTTTCTAATCTCATATAATGTATTGTGGTAGTATTAAGTCAGTATTAGGCAAAGAGAATTATTAGGCCGAGAGAATTTTTAAAATTTTACATCAGTTCAAATCCCAAAAATACCAATAAGTAATGTCTTACGAAAATTATAAACAAAAAATAATAAACTTCTATCGAGCGCTCAAAAGAGTGCCGGGCTATCAAGAGATAATGTCTATCGCTGGTTTCAAGTCTAAAAATGCTGTCTATAAATTGATAAATAAACTTGTAGATGACAATGTCTTTAGCAAAGACTCGCGTGGAAAGCTCACACCAAACAGACTTGCTGGTGATGTGGCACTTCTAGGTCTAGTAGAAGCTGGTATACCGACTACGGCCGAAGAGCAGTCACTGGACACTACTAGCATAGAGGAATTTTTGATGGGGGATATAAAGAGCGACTCCTTCATGCTTGAGGTCAAAGGTGACTCTATGATAGAAGCGCACATAGCTGAGGGCGACATGATACTTGTGGAGCGTATCAGCAGTACATGCACAGCAAAGCCAGGTGACATAGTCGTGGCAGAAGTCGATGGAGGTTGGACTTTAAAATATTATAGGATAGACAAAAAAGGCCGGCCATATCTAGAGCCAGCAAATTCTAAATACAAACCGATATATCCAGAGTATAGTTTAAATATATCCGCAAAGCTCAAGGCTGTTATACGAAAGGTCTAGATCCCCCAGCTTAAGCCTTGCACAAATTTTTCAAAACAGTGATATAATATTGGTCATGGATACAACAAACAACAATACAAATTCAAATGACCCTATGAACAGCTCTACATCAGGTTCTGGAGCATCTCCTTTTAGTAATAGTAGTAATAGCTCTGATTCTATAGGTAGTGTGGGTAGCGTCAGTGGCAATACTGATATTGGTATGAGTTCAGATATAGACTCTAAACCACTTCCTCCTTATGTAGGTATGTCCTCATACACCCCTCCTGCACCATCTGCAAACACTACTAGTGATATCAGTTCTACGATACACAAGGATCCTCTTATTATAGACAATGAAATGCTTGCAAATGAGACTGCAAAGTACAACAAGTCACGAGCTTCTGTTGGCTCTGGTGCTAGTCATATATATCTGTGGGCTATTATTTCATTTGTAGTTCTTTTAGCTATAGGTGGCGGAGCTTACTGGTACTTCTTCATGCAGGGTGGCGCTTCTGATATGACTGATACAGCAAATACAAATACTCAAAACTCAGCTTTTCCAGCTGGAGCTATAAATAACAATCCTGCAAAGCCTACGACTTCTGCGCCAGTAAATACTAAACCAACAGTTACAAAACCCGCGACTGTCACCCCTGCTCTAAATGGTTCACAGCGAGATATTATAGAAGCTTTTATTAGAAAAAATATAAACTCAATTTCACCTAGAAAATCTTCAATAGCATTCACTGTTACTGATGTTACTTTTGATGGTCCAGATCGAGCTCTTGTTAGTTATTCAAATGGTAATGTTAGCTATACAGCCGTAGTAGTAGCTTCTGTTAGTGCAACTGGCGCAGTGAGGATCTCAAGCTTCACAGTCTTGACCAAATAATGGATAGTAAAGAAAAAAAATATATCGATAGAGCGTCTGATTTTCGTGATCTTATAAGCAAGATTCAGTCTGGCGACACGAAGGCTTTTGATATTTTATATAAAGAATGTGTAAGTAAAATATATAGATATGTTTATTTTAGACTTGGTGCTGATATAGCTAGGAAACAATTGGCCGAAGACATCACTCAAGAGACTTTTTTGAAAACATATCAGGCTATAAAAGACAGTAAAATAGATACAGAGCGAGGCTCTCCTTTGTCATACATATATACTGTTGCGCGAAATCTAATAATAGACAACTCTAGAAAGAGAAAAGAGGAACTTTTTGCTGAAGATAAAGACGCTGATGATTATATAGAAAATGATCAAAATCCTATAAGCGACGCTGAGGTCCGGGAAATGTCCAAGCACGCCATAGAGGCTATTTACAAGCTACCAGAGGCTATACAAGAAGTCTTTATATTTTACTATATAAATGACTATTCTACTGAGGAAATATGCTCCATAACAGGCAAAACCCCAGAGGCTATAAGGAAGCTAAAGTCACGCGGATTGACCTTATTACGTTATATAATACGAGAGCAATATGGAGAAAATAATTAATAAAAATAAGGCGGTAAATATGGCGAATATAAATGAGCAGGCTATAGAGTCTGCTATTAAGGGTGCATTTTCATTGCGCGTTGAGCAAGATGATTTTACTCCTTCAAGTGATTTTTCTGATAAGATCATGTCATCTATATCTACCGTATCACCTTATTCAAATTCTATTAAAACTATCCATAGTAACGCTCGTGTCAGTCCTTACAACAGCTTCATAAAGCACTTTTGGAAAATGACATTACCAGTATCTGCTGTAATAGCGATGGTAGTTGTCATAGGAGGAAGCTCGTATTATGAATATTATTCACCATCTATATCAGATAGAAACGGCGTGATAAAGACCATAGACGGCGACTCTACAGATAGTGCTTATGCAGGTTTACTTTCTCAAGAGGAGTTGGACGCCGAACTTATGGCATACAACAACCCTGAAGAAGATGTAGCATTGGCAACTTATGATTCTAATAGTCTTACTAGCTATGATATTACTATCTAATAAAATCTAAATAACACAACTCAATTAAAATTAAAAATATGACTAAAAAAACTAAAAATAAATTTATAACAACAGTTGTCGGAGGTGCACTTGCTGTGAGTTTGATGAACCCTTTGATGGCAAATGCGGAGTCAAATAACACTTCGACTTCTACAAATTCAACAAAAAACGGATCTTTTTGTCTAAATGTTAACAATTTAAATGCTAACTTAGATAAGCAGTTTGCTGAAAAGGAATCAAAAAATACAAAAGAAAGAAATGACAGAGAAGCAAAACTCTCTGCTAGAAAATCAGATCAGGAAAGTAAAATAGTTGAAAAGAGAGGTGAGGCAGACAAAACAAGAGCAGATCGTTTTGCAAAGATAGGTGCTAAGGCTACATCTACAGCACAGATTGCCGCTGTAGATACTTTCAAGGCTACTATTGCAAACGCTGTAAATGTACGACGAATAGCTGTAGATGCAGCTATGACAGCTTATAAAAATGGTGTAGCTAGTAGTACTTCAAGTAGACAGACTACAGTAGATATTGCAAAGACAAATCTAAGAAATGCAGTAGATACAGCTGTAAGTAAGGCAAAGACAGACTGTGCTTCTGGTGTGTCAGACAGTAGTGCTCGCTCAACATTCAAAAACAGTGTTAAGGCAGCAAAGGATCAGTTCAACTCTGCTGTAAAAGGTTCTACTGGCGTGAAGTCTCAAGTTGAGGCTCTCGCTAAGATACGAAAAGCAGCAATAGAAAAGGCTCATGCTGATTTCAAAGCTACTGTAGACGCAGCGATTTCCACTCTTAAAATATCATTGGGTAAATAATAATACTTTGTAGTTAGATTAGTAAGAAGAATATCTGTAAACACAATACACTTACAATATAGGAGACTAGCGAGGACGACCGGTCCGAGCTCGAGGAATTTTCTAGCAAGAAAATATCCGTACTCCTATATTGTAAGTGTATTGTGTTTGTGTATTTTTTTATTTCTTATTTTTCACACGAGTGCTATTATATATAACATGATAGAAAAAGGTCTTATCTCTTTTATAAATACAAAGTTGGAAAACGACATTTCACCAACTCATATCAAGAGAATGCTGGCTCATGCTGGTATTAAAGATACTGATGTGGAAGCAGCCTTTGCTCATATTAAGGCCAATTTTACTGATTCACATAGACATGAGGTGGCTCGCAATGATTTTTTGCCACCATTAAATAAAAACCATAAAAAACAAGATGAAGAGGGAGGTTCATTACATCACGACCTGAAACACAAAGGGCTTTTCAAGGGCCGACTTCGAAGAAAAGATTTTATACTCGGTTTCATTTTCTTTTTTGCTATAGGTTACATCCTTCTTGCTTTTGGGGTTGCACTGCTTTCTATATTTTATCCAGCGGTATGGGCGCAAATAAATAATGCATTAGTACAAGATGATAGTGGTATGTTTTTGATATTTATACCAGTCATACTTTTTCCTATTACTATAATAATGCTTTCGCTCATCACGCGTAGACTACACAATCTAGGAATGTCTGGAAGTTTGAGTATTCTTTTCTTATCGGCATTTATCCTACCAACAGTAGACATTCCTCCTTTTGGAAAGGCTTCTGTGTTTATTGCATTGGTTACGCTGTTTATCATTCTGCTAACAAAAAAAGGGGATACTGCGCCAAATATGTATGGAGCTCTACCAGCAAGCAGAGGTTCATTCTTTAAGAGAATAATTAATATTTAATGTTATAATAAACATATTATGAATCAATCATTTATTCACGCCGATATATTTTTCTTTATCACTAGTGTCGCTGTAGTCTTGCTGGTAATACTCATGGTTGTACTTCTAGCTTACGCTGTGAAGATAGTGCGAACTGTTTCTTTTATGACTACTACTATAAAAGAGGAAAGCGACAATATAGTAGAGGACATAAATGCACTCCGTCAAAAGCTCAAAGAAGAATCAGTGCGAGTAGCGGCTACAGCTTCTGCCAACGCCCCAACATTTTTGCGTTCAATAGGTAGGTTTTTTGTAAGCAATATATTTGGCAGTGCAGGCAAAAGTCGCGCAGAACATTCTGGCACTGGAGCTGCTCCAAAAAGCAAGTCTAAAGTAAAATAAAGTGCTATACTGTTAGTCATATCGGGTAAGATAAAAGGTTAATAAATATTAATATTTTAATTTATATACAGAAAATGGCTACAAATAAGGCTAAAACACAGGTTAAATCAAATGCAGGTTCAAATGCTGGTATGGCAATACTAGGAGGTATCGCAGTGGCGGCTGCTGCTGGTGCGTATTTTATACACGGCAACAAAGCGGTACAGAGAGATATCAAGAAGAAAGCTAAGGCGGTAAAAGGCTGGGCACTAAAAGCAAAAGGTGAAGTGATGCAAAAGATAGAAACTCTAAAGGCTATCGATGAAGAGCTTTACAACAAAGCTATAGATGCAGTTATGAAGAAATATGAAAATGTTAAGAGTATTGATACTACTGAGGTCTCATCTGTTGCAAAAGAACTAAAGAGTCATTGGAAAAATATTAAGAAAGAGCTCAGTGCAGGATCAAAGATTGCAAAGAAAACAGCTAAGAAGGTTGCAAAAGTTGCCACAAAAGTAGCTAGTGATGCTAAGACTGCGGTTACAAAATAGTCAGATGAGAGATCAGACTCCAAAAAATTCAGAAATGCGAAAAAAGCCAGACTTGAATGCACGGCAAAATTTACCTAAGAAATTTACGGCACCAAAACTAGACGCACCACGACTATCATCTAAGCCGGCCTCAAACACAGTCTCAAAACCTGTCCAAAAAACAAATACTTCATGGGGAGGTGTAGCAAACTGGTATGATGAGTATTTGCAAAGTCCTGACTCATATCAGAAGGCTGTAATACTGCCAAACTTGATGCGAATACTTGACCCTCGTCGTGGTGAAAAGATACTCGACCTCGCTTGTGGTCAGGGCTTTTTCTCTGAGGAAATAGCGAAGCGTCATGCAGAAGTTATTGGTGTAGATATATCTCATGAGCTTGTAGAAAAAGCGGACCAGCGTCTACACGCCATGCATCTCAAGAACGCAAAGTTTTTTGTCTCTCCTGCAAATGAACTCAAGATGATACAAAACTGCACTATAGACAATATAGTATGCGTTCTTGCCGCTCAAAATATAAAAGAACTCGATGAGACTTTTGCTGAATGCGCTCGTGTACTTCGTCGTTCAAAACCTCAAGACAAAGTGAGCTTCGCTATCAAACATGGAGGCGATGTCAAAGACAGTCCGTCATATAAAAGCAGTAGACTTTTGCTTGTGATAAATCATCCGTCATTTCGTGTACCACAGCACTCTGATTGGCACTATGAAGACAATCCTCGCGCAACTCATACTGGCAAACAAGGCCGAGTGGTATACAGATATATGAGTGAAGCAATGATAGAGATAGATATGAACCCTGGTCTAAACACTGGTCCAAACAGTGTCGCTGCAAATCGTGCAATAAATACTCCAAAAGAATATCGCAATGCAAAAGAAGCTATAGACTATAAGCGAGCAAAGAAGTTTACAGTCTCATATCACAGACCACTTCAAGTCTTTGCAAAATGGCTGACAAAAAACGGCTTTGCTATCACGCGAATAGAGGAGTGGACTTCACATAAAAAGAGTCAGGAAAATGGCCTACGTTCAGCGGCCGAAGATACCGCGCGCCGAGAGATACCGATGTTTATGTGTATAGAGGCGAGTTTGTTGAATAAATAGTGGGACAGTCGGTAAAAATAAAAAGCGAGTCGGCGAGAAAATAGGCAAGCTCGCTGGCAAAAAAGCGAAAAAAAATCCCCCGAGCACCATTTTCATAGGTCGGGGGTGAGGGGTTAAGCAAAAGGACTCAGTCTGGGACTCTGAGCTTGGTGATGTTCTCGTTTTGGACGTTTGTACTCTGGCAGGACGTTGTGTCCTGCTTTAGGGTCTAGGCGGTCGCAGATGATGAATGCAAGGCAAGCTGCAGCCATGTGGCGCAGCAGGCCTTCTGCATCGTAGTTTTCAAGCATTGGTGGCGAGGGAAAAAGTTCTCCCACCCTCACCGTCAAACCAGTGTTGATCTTTTTGAAAGAGCAGATGATTTTGACAAGGGTTTCTTGCCTCATCTTATACACGTTATACATGACACCAGGCTGACATCCAGGACCACTTCGTATCTTGAGGGCTGAGACGATGAAGACGAGGAACTCGCCAGTCATAAGCGAGCCGTCCCCATCATTCAAGAAGTTCTCTTTCATCACCTCATCAAACCGCCTCGATCCAATGATGTTATCTGTCAGGTCTGTCAAGTACTGTTTCATTTTTTATGTCCTCCTTAAGAACATTTCCCGCTCCCATAACGGATCATTTCTCCCGAATTATTCGGAAAGCATATGATGGAAGTAAAACAAAACTTCCGGGCGGCCCGATAGAGTGTTAGCCCTATCGATTTGTACATTATATCACTTATATAGCCACCCGTCAATATCAGCAAAACCACCATTTTTTGCTATAATATCGAGCATAAAATCCCTGTTAAAAAATATTATATGGCCAAAGAAAAACCCGAAAAACCAGCTAAAAATAAAGACGTTTATGATGCATCGTCCATCACAGTATTGGAGGGTCTAGAGCCTGTACGAAAGCGTCCTGGTATGTATATTGGTACCACAGGTCCCGATGGTTTGTATCACCTTATATGGGAGATATTCGACAACTCTAGAGATGAGGCTATGGCCGGACGATGTAGTCATATAGAAGTAGCACTTCTTCCTGAGGGCTATATACGAGTAGCTGACAATGGTAATGGTATGCCTGTAGGTATTCACCCAAAGACAAAAGTGTCTGCTGTGGAGACTATCATGACAGTGCTACACGCCGGAGGAAAGTTCGACAACAATGCCTACAAAGTTTCTGGAGGTTTGCACGGTGTAGGTGCGTCTGTGGTAAACGCTTTGTCTGTACATACAAAAGTTATAGTGCATCAAGACGGTGGTGTACATATGCAGGAGTACAATATAGGTAAACCAAAAGCTCCTACAAAAAAGATCGGCACTTCAAAGAAGCACGGTACTATTGTGATGTTCAAGCCAGACGTAGAGATTTTCAAAGAGGGTATTAGTTTTGATTTTAATAGAATAGTAAATCACTTGCGACAGCAGGCCTATCTAGTAAAAGGCCTAGAGGTCAATGTGGTAGACGCTCGTGAATACGATCTCAAGCAACTTCAAAAACTTCTCGATCCAAATGATGGTGGTGCGTATTTTATAAAAGACGAGCACATAGATGTGCCGTCTATGACTTTCTGTTTTGAAGGAGGTCTCCGTTCGCTTGTAGCTTTCTACAACAGAACACAAAAACCTGTTCATAAAAATATTTTTTATACTGAAAAAGAATACATAGCTGACAAAAATACAGTAGAAGGAGGTCAAAGTCGTAACCCTAGTGTTTGGGTAGAGCTAGCGCTACAGTACGTAGACGATATCAATACAAAGATAGTTGCTTTTGCAAACAATACATACAACTCGGAGGGAGGTACACACATTGCAGGTTTCAAAACAGCACTTACTCGTACTATCAATCAGTATGCAAAGAAGAACAATATTATAAAAGATTCTGAAGATAACCTTACTGGAGATGATGTACTCGAAGGTCTAGTGGCTGTAGTGTCAGTGAAGTTGCCTGAAATACAGTTTGAAGGTCAGACAAAAGCCAAGCTCGGATCTATGGAGGCTCAGGGTGCCACTGCTTCTGTATTCTCAGAAGCATTCTCAGCATTCATGGAGGAGAACCCCGACGATGCCAAGGCTATCATCAACAAAGGCTTGCTTGCTCTACGTGCACGAAAAGCTGCCAAAGCTGCAAAAGACTCAGTACTTCGAAAGGGTGCACTAGAGGGTATGACACTTCCTGGTAAGCTCTCAGACTGTCAGAGTCGTCGAGCAGAGGAGTCAGAGCTCTTCATAGTGGAGGGAGATTCTGCGGGAGGTACAGCGAAGATGGGTCGTGACAGACGCACACAAGCGGTCCTTCCACTTCGAGGTAAGATTCTAAACATTGAACGAGCACGTCTCGACAAAATGCTCGCATCAGAACAGATACGAAATCTAGTAGTCGCACTCGGTACTGCTATTGGTGATACATTTGACATAGCAAAGCTCCGATATCACAAGATCATCGTGGCTACAGATGCCGATGTGGACGGCGCGCATATTCGTACACTCATACTCACTCTCTTCTATAGATATTTCCGACCACTCATTGACGGAGGTTTTATATATATCGCTCAGCCACCGCTATACAAGGTCAAGAAGGGTAAGGAGGTTCACTATTTCTATGATGATGAAAATAAAAATGCATTCCTTAAAAAAGAAGGTGTGGATGTAAACTCTGTAGAAATACAAAGCGAAGACAGTGATGACGAAAGCGCAGAAGGTGATGAAGGTGAAAATACAGACGATATTGAGGGTGCAGAAAATGAAGCGGATGAAAAAGGTAAGAAGGGTAAGGGTGCGAAGGGTGACAAAGGCACAGATGCTAAGTCTGTAGCTAAGGCGACAAAGATACATGTACAGCGATATAAAGGTCTTGGAGAAATGAACGCAGAAGAGCTCGGCGAGACTACTATGGATATCACAAAGCGAGTACTAAAGCGTGTGACTATTGAAGATGCGACTGAAGCGGACAAGATCATAGATGTACTCATGGGTAATGACGTACCTTCACGAAAGACATTCATACAGACAAACGCGAAGATGGCTCGGATAGACGCGTAGTTTTACAAACCCTTTACAATAAACCTCTTTTCAAATAGCATATTCCTAGATCTCGCTCTTTGTCTAAGTGTGGGATTTTCAAAAAGATAGTTAGGTAAATTCAGTAAACGAAACTCAGTCAAAAAACAAGCCAAAATTCAGCAACCTCAGATTCTCAACTTCTTATGAAAACACTCTTTTTCGAACTCGCCACTTGGGCCATTGGCCTTTATGTGGTTCTGTCTGTTGTTTCGGTATCTTTGTCCTATTTGATCAGACGTATCGGATATCTCGGTCTTAACAATGGCCGCGGCTCCGTGTCGCCAAAGTACACCAAGTGGATGTGGGAGCATCTCTATGACGCAAAGTCTGTCTCTGTTCCTGACAAGAGTGACAGGACTTTTAGCCTCGTAAAAGTGCTCTTCCGTATCTTCTTCTTGCCGAGTCTCATCTTTCTAGGCCCACTCTTGATGGTTACGACCATCCTCGACTGTCTCAACTTTATCGGCATCCGCCTTCCTCGTCGAGTGCCAGAAGGAGGCTTTGATGCCGACAAGTCTTACCCACCACTTGCGGTAGCGATGGGTGTCTCAGACGAAGGGCACCGTTAACAGTTTTCTTTGATAGGGTGAGGACTATCATCTCCTTCACTTTAAAAATCAACGAATTCATTTCAAACCAAAACCCTCCGGTCGACCGCGCTTTACAGCAAAGTCTTCCGGAGGGTCTTTTCTATTTAATTATTTTTTTACTGGCTAGTTTTTTTATTCCTAATAACTTACGAAAAAACTCGCTACACCAACGTTGTTATTTTCATCAAACTCGTTTACCTGATTCATACTGTCTGTGAAGATAGTGATGGAATTGTTTCCAGTTCGGATATTGTCAAAGCCGATAGTAAATGTAGCTTTACCACCTGAAACTATAGAAGCTTCACTCTGAGGGTTCTGATACTGCTTGTTTGCATTTGGAGCATCAGTGAGTTCAGCACGGAATGTCCATGGACCTGTAGCACTTTTACCCTGATTGATTACTTCAAACTTTACAGCAACTCTATCAGTAGGTCGAAATACAGAAGTATTTGATTGAGGAATGAAGACATTGTTGTATCCAAGAGTACCGATCTGTACTATTCGTACAGCGAGATCTGCTCGGCCATCACCAGTGACGATGACACCATTTGAACCAGTGCCGTTGTTACCACCAGTGTTTGTACCATTTACAACTGCAAGTGCGACACTTGCAGTGTTGTTTGCAGAACTAGCATCTTTACCACTGTTGTCTGCAACTGTTACAGAAAATACTGGGTTGATAGTAGAAGGAGAGTCGAAGTTGGCCTGACCTGTGACAGCTAGCCCTCCAGGTATAGATTGGTTGTTTGTAAAATCACGTACCTGATCTGCGCTATTTGTAGAAGGCATTTGTACACGTAGATTCCAAACACCTGTAGCACAAGCGCCTCTATTTTCTACTTTGAATTTTATAGAAACTGTATCGTTTGTAGAAAAAGTATTTGTTTCAATAAACTGACCTGTTGTTCGGTTTATGATTCCTTTTGAAATAATACTAACTGCAATGTCAGATGTGCCAGTATTTACACAAGCTGATGAAATAGTCGCACCAGCACTACCAGAAGTAGATGGGTTTGCACCACTTGCAGAACCATAAGTGTTGTATGTAGACATGTTTGTGCCAGACTTTGGTATAAAACTGTTTGGTCCATATGAACCGAACTTATTTTTTAGTAGGTCGCTGTAACTTGTAGTTGTAGCGTTTGAGCCAGATGCATTGGCGCTAGTACTTGTAGAAACTATGAAGCCAGCATCATTTGTAGATGTAGTGTTTGCACTGTTTGTTGTGCTATTTGTATTTGCACCAGTATTTGTCTTAGCAGAATTGTCAGATCCATTGAAAAATGAACCCAAAGACACTGTAGCTGAGGCTAGGGAAGATAGGGCTTTTGGTACAACACGTACTATACCGATGCTCAAAAACACCAATATAAGCAATATCGCGCCGATAATGAGTATTCGTAGAAATGTTTTCATGATGTGAGTATTATATCATAGATTGTCTACTTGTCAAATAGGGGACGAGGGCGTACAATAAGGCTATAAGGTAGGTAAATAAGGGCAATTTTAGTTAACTAAATAAACCCAAACACATTCAAATTATGACTTTTTTAGACTTAAAAAACTATAAAAATACTTCTGGTCCCGCTCACGGCCCGATATTTGAAAAGCGCCACCTGCATTTCATAGGGTATTTTTCTGTTATTTTTTTAATCACAATTGTCATTCTCGCAGTGTTTGGTCTATTACCAAGTGAGCTTCAAGAAAATTCTGACGGCAATACTTTTGTAGAATCTATAGAGCACTCTGCTTTGGAAATACTTGAGGGGCAATCTACCAATCAGGCTGGTGTGCAAAATGGTGCGGAAGTAAATGGACAGAACAGCACACAGACGGGTGGACAGAATGGCATACAGGCTGGCACACAAAATTCAAATAAAAATATTCTCGCTTTTACTGCTGTGCAGCTGGTGATTCCTACTATTGGAGTCGATACTGTTATCCGCAATCCTGTGAGTACTGACGCAAAGTCTCTAGACTACGAGCTCACTCAGGGCGCAGTGCATTATCCTGGCTCAGGTACTGTGGGTGCCGGAAACATGTTTCTCTTTGGTCATAGTACTGGTTTTTCTATTGTGCAAAATAAGGCGTATAAAGTTTTCAATGAAATAAAGACACTAAACGTCGGCGATCTGATATATGTAGATGCGGTGGCTAAGACATCTACCAACTCCGCCCTAGCTGGTTCTACTGTTACCAAAACTTTTGTATACAAAGTGCGTGATGTCACCAAGGTAAATAAAGACGATACTCTTATAAAATTTGATACGACTAAAAATATGCTAACACTTTCTACTTGCAACAGCTTCGGTGCAAAGACAGATCGTTATGTGGTACAAGCGGATTTTGTTGGGGTGAGATAATGGTATGTAGGGGATATGTAGTTAGGCTTGCTGAGCGTTGTCCCCACTTAATCAAAGTGGTGCTAAGGTGTTGAACCATTACGGCAACATTGACACTTTGTATTATTCAATGTACTCTTTTAACGTCCTGAAATTCAGAAAAACTTCATTCAACAACCCCTAGACCAAGAAACCTAGTTCCATGAAAACAAAAAATTTTCTCAATCGTTTGTGCGCTCTGCGTGCAGTGTTCTTTTTTATGCTGGCCATTCTTGTGAGCGGACTGCTCCAGAGTTGTGCTTACGATGTGACGACTCATACCATCGTACCGGCGACGCTTGTGTTGCCTGCGATGGGTGGAGGTAGTCACGTGGTAGTGTCAGTGCCACCACCGTGCAGGCCTCGATATCCTGCACCTATGCCGTACGGATACAATCCTGGTGGATGTACGACAAATCGTGTGTACCCAATCGGTATGCCCGGCATCGCGGGGTGTGGAGGTAATGGTGTTTTTACCTACACACCACAACCACATCAGATCTATGTGCCAGCGGCACCCGCGCGTTGCGGTAGCCAATGGCCGCACTAACCATCAGTAAATCTCAACCAACTAAACGTCATGTCTCGAAAGAGCAGGGCGTTTTTATTTTGAGCGTATAAAAAATAAAATAAAAAAGGACGCCATACTTTCGCATGGCGCCTTGGTCGGTTTGAACGACCTTGTTGATTGTTGCCAGACTCTATTCTCCTGGTCTGAGTGTCCTTATAGAATCACCGGTTTGCTCATCATACCTAGATACAGGTATTTGATTTGACCTTTTCATGAATGGCCACCCCAGCGTCCATTGAGATTTGTCCGATGTTATCTCAGTCCCCTTTTTATTGAGACGACAAAGAGGTATTAATCTACTTTGATAAGCTCTGATGAACTCGCTTGGTAGAGAACCATCTTTGTTGAGTTTGAAATATACCTCACCATCACGTATTTCCAGCAAGTTGAATCCTGCAAAGTTTTTTTGCAGAAAGTCGAGGATCGTTCCTCTTATTTTCACCGGTGTGAGGGTTGGGCAGAGATCATAAATCTTTTTTGCCGCTCCAGCAGGAACTCTAACGCAGGCGTGGGACGCAGGATAATTGTTCCTATGTACGAATCCTTCATGGATATGAATACCACGAGGAACACCTTTGTCAGTAAATCCTAGCTCTAGTGCCCAAGGCATCCAGCATTTGTACTGATTTGACCAATGGCTCTCTTCTTTGTGAATAACCTGAGTGTCACCGGTTGGTGTTTCAAACCCAAGTTTTCCACTTGAGATATTTGACTCATAGATCTTTTCACCTCTGTCGAGTACATAGATTTTCTGTGCGGACAAATCCACAAGGATACTTCTTTGTACTTGTTGGATCAAGGTGTCTCCTGAGCTTATCCTCGGATCAGCAGATGGTACTGGATTGGATGTGTCTTGTTGTGGCCTCACTGGAGTATTTTCCACCGCTGGTGCGTCTTGTACAACACGAGAAATACTTCCGGCGATACCTTTTGTAGGCGGAGCAAACGGCACAGCCGCAGCCGAGTCGTCTTTCTTTGCTGGGGTAGGTAATCCTTTTAGGGGACCTCCGAGCACTTGCCCAAAGATTCCAAAGAGGATAAATGTGACTGTAACGAGTGCAATCTTCGCGTTCATTTCAATGGTTTCTTTCTTTGTTTTTGTCTATGAAATTGTCAATTTACTGTTTGTTGTTTGTTTAAAATAATAGCATAAAATACAGAAAAGTCAACTATGTGTAGGGTTTGTGTTTATAGATGTTTTTGAAATTTTATATAAAAATAAAAGCCGCTAGGTGAGTAGCGGCCCGTTTGTCATTTTGTTGTTGTGTTAAGCACCTCACCGTGCTTTGTTTCAGGCGGTTGTCCTTCCTGGTGGAGTATCGAAGGTATCACTCTGCCTAAGTGAATTTTCTTCTACTTTTGCTGGGGGAAGGGGTGGTGGACCAGGACGACGAGGGGTCGTCGGTCCGTTGTTCATTGATGAACCAGAAGGTCTCTTCTTTCCTGTTGCCATCCCTGGTGGCATTTCTCCACCGACTGGAATGGTATTGGGAAAAAGTTCCACTCCATCCGCCTCCATGTGTTGCCGCAAAGCTGGGTCGTTCGCGTTGAATTGTTGCTGACCCTTCTTCGTGACTTTTCCAGTCTTTGGATCATAATGCCAGTCCTCCTTGAGGACTCCATCATTTTTCCAATTGCTCCAGCGCGTCCCCGGCATGTTGCTGGGGACAGGAGGGGGGCCGCCTGTACCAGTATAGTTCTGGGACCGAGGGCCACCTCTTTGCTGACTCAACCGTTGACCCTGAGGCCCGCAGTCGGTCGTCATTGGATAGCCACTTTGTGGCGCGCCCATGTATGGCGACTGTTGTTGCGGGGGATAATAGCCCCCTTGGTTTTGATGAGGCTGAGTCGCAACACAGCTCACCAGGTTTGTGATGATAACGATCGCCATAAAAGCGACCCCAATTTTTTGCATCGTGTTTTTCATAGCAGGCAATACTCTTTATTTGAATAGTGTGCCTGTGTAAAAAGTATTATCTGCTATGAAAAACCTTGCAAAATAAGCGTTTTATCAACCTTTAACCGCACCTTTCCAAAGAACTAACTGTTGATATATTAGCATATAAAAGTACAATAGTCAAGTACTTGTAAAAGCCTGAAAAACAGTATCTAATATGAGCACTTGACTATAACAATATTATAATATATAATGCTGGAGCAATGAAAAATATGAATATAAATACAAAAATAACAACAAGTAAAGTTTTTGCGATACTAGCGATTTTCGCTGTTGCAATAGTTTGTGTATTAACCCCTACACAGACAGCTTTCGCTGGCGAGTACGATGATTATGGATATGGTAGTGGTGGATATGATTCTGGATATGATTTTAGTACATATACACCTTCGTATTCTGCTAGTTCATACACCCCATCTTACTCTTCAAGTGGATACACTCCATCTTATTCTTCTTACTCATATCCATCATACTCTTCATATTCTACCCCTAAGTATTCTTATTCAACTCCATCTTATTCTTATTCAACTCCTTCATATTCTTCTTACACCCCATCATCTTCTGGTAGTAGTGGTTATTCATACACACCATCAGCTCCTCAGTATTCATATGTAACTACCCCTTCTACAAGTAGTGCTTCAAACTATTCTCCATCTGCACAGTCTACATACGTACAGGCAAATCCTACTGCTACAAGTAACAGTACTGCTTCTAATGTGTCTAAACAGCAGGTATATGTTTCTGCTTCAAACACAAACAACAACTCAAATACAAACTCAAACAGTAATACAAATACAAACACTAGTAACATTACTAACAACCCTACATTCGTAAACAACAACAATCCTACAAACGTAAACGATGTGAAGGTTATAGTACTTGCTACTCCTACAAGTAGTGGGACTACAAACAATACAACTCTTGATGGTAACTGTTATATTTCTCCATCAAATGCTTATATCAATCAGGACGTAACATTCTCTGCTTCAGCGACTGGTGGTAACGGTTCTTATACATATAGTTGGTCTGGTAGTGATGGTATCAGTGCTTATGCACAGAGTTTCACTGGACGATTTTCAACTTATGGAAGTAAGACTGCTACTGTAACTATTACTTCAAATGGTCAGTCTATAACACGATCATGTAGTGCGTATGTACAGGGTTCTACAAACAATACAAACCTAAGTGCGTACTGTGTTGCTAATCCTACAAACGCGGGTATCAATCAGACTGTAACTTGGACGGTATATCCTTCAGGTGGTAACAGTGGATACTCATACGCTTGGTCTGGAGATGGTCTGTATGGAAATGGTCAGTCAGTAAATACTTCATATTCTACAACTGGATATAAGTACGGAACTGTAACTGTTTATTCAAATGGTCAAAGTGTTGTTGCTTCATGTAACACAACTATCGGTGGTAACTACTATGCACCTTCAAATGTAGTTGTAACAAGAGATACAAATCTTGGTACACCTGTGTCTGGAGTGTTTCTAAGTCAGGTTCCTGCTACTGGTATTAGCTTTGGTCTAAAGATGACATTGTTTACTATCGGTCTACTTGCTTGGAGTTTGTTTATAGCATTTGTTATAAATGAAAAACGAAAGGCAAAGCTTGCGACAGTGGGTGGTGTTCAGGGTTCTAGTTTAGAATCTCGAATTGAAGCTTTTAAGAAAGCTAATATGGCGAAGAAGGGTATTATAGCTTAATGGCTTGATGGCTCAAAAAACAAAAACACCGCGCTTAGAAATTTGCGCGGTGTTTTTGTTTTGCACACTAGTTTAACTCCTTCTTCTCTATCTTTCCTCTTATGTAAGCGATAGTATCTTCCACACTCATCACTCCAATCTTTTCTGTGCGACCTTCGAGAGTGACTTGGCTTGCCTCGAGCTCCTTGTCGCCAATGACTGCAATGAGAGGGACTTTTTCTGTCTTGGCATTGCGCACACGCTTGCCGAAGCTTTCATTGCTGTCGTCTATATCTGCACGAAAGCCAGCTTTCTTAAACTCAGCTAGGGTAGCGCGAGCGAAGTCTTGCTGTCTCTCACCGATAGGGACAATACGAATTTGAACAGGAGACATCCAGATAGGGAATGCGCCAGCAAAATGCTCTATCATTACACCCATAAATCGTTCGAGAGATCCTGATATAGCTCGGTGAATAACCACAGGTCTTTCTTTCTCACCTTTTTCATTTACAAAAGATAGATCAAATCTCTCGGGCAGGTTGAAGTCACACTGAAGTGTGGCGAGCTGATGTTCTCGGCCAATAGCATCTCTAAACATAAAGTCTAGTTTTGGTCCATAAAAAGCGGCCTCACCTTTGCCTTCAAAGTATGGAAGCTTTTCTGATTCACATACTTGTTTTAGAGCATTTTCTGCAGTAGTCCAGACCTCGTCGCCACCGATATAGTTTTCTTTGTTGTCATCACGAAGTGAGAGGCGAACACGATAGCCATCCATCATTCCCATTGTGCCATAAAACTCTTTTATAATATTTACAATAGTAGAAGCTTCTTCGTGTAGCTGTGATACTCGGCAGAAAAGGTGACCATCATCCTGAGTGATAGCTCGTACTCTAGTGAGCCCTCCGAGCTGTCCGGTCTTTTCATCTCTATAAACTGTCGCTGGTTCAAAATATCGAATAGGCATATCTCGATATGAGAATTGATTGTCGGCAAAAAGTTGCATGTGATGAGGACAATTCATTGGCTTCATATAGAAATTCTCCTTGCTAGTACCGCCGTGAACGCTAAACATATCAGCAAGATAATGTTTGCCGTGACCTGATGTAATATACAAATCTTCTTTTGCAAGGTGTGGAGTCCATACTCTGTCATAGCCACGATTTTTGTGTAAATCCCAGAGATAGTCCTCAATAGATTTTCTAACAATCATTCCTTTTGGTTGGAAAAGTGGAAGACCAGAACCTACTAGGTCTGATACTGTGAAAAGTTTGAGTTCTTTACCGATCTTTCTGTGGTCGCGCTTCTTGGCTTCTTCTTGTTGAGTCTCATAAGCGACTAGTTCTTCTTTTGTAGAAAATGCGAGGCCGTAAACTCGAGTGAGCATTTTATTTTTCTCATCGCCTCGCCAATATGCACCAGCAATACGAGAAAGCTTGAAAGACTTTGCATCTATGTCAGAGAGTTTTTCTGTGTGACCACCACGACATAGGTCTGTAAATAGATAGTCTGAACCTTCACCAATAGTATATAGAGTAATAGGCTCACCTCGCTTCTCAATCTCTTCTATGAGTTCGAGCTTGTATGGATTGTGCTCAAAAAGCATTCTTGCATCCTTCGCAGAAACTTCTTTGTGTATGAAGGCGCCCTTTCTCCATTCTTTTAAAATCTCTTTCATCTTTTCTTCTAGGGCAGGCAAGTCGGCATCTTTGAGGGGCTCTACAAAGTCCATATCATAGTAGAAGCCGTTGTCTATAGCTGGTCCAAGAGTGAGGAGAGTGCTCGGGTAAAGTTGGACGACGGCCGCCGCTAGAAGGTGAGCTAGGGTATGGCGAGTGTGCTCGAGTTGTTCTACTGATAGGGCTGTATTGTTTTGTTGTGACATAGTGGTGCTATTTTAGCAGATTATTCAGTTTATTAGAAGAAAAATCTATTGACTTCACACAGATTGACAGTGTGTTTGATTGTGGTATAAATTTACCGCAAGTAAGTCTTGCAACTGTTCTGGCGGTAAACAAATTCCAGAAGTTCTTTTAGGAGATAATGTTATGGATGAAATGTTTGCAAGATTTGATTATCTCAAGCAAGTTTTTAAGGAGTTTTCTGATTTGGGTGAATTCCAGGTACCTGAAGATTATGACCATGACACTAGTCTTGAAAAATTTCGTGCTGAGTTCGGCCACCTTTTCATGTTTTACAGTGATATTGTTAATGATCAAACTTTTAGTCAAAATGCTACAAGTAGGTTGGTGCCTGGTCAGAGATTTAACATCAAAGTTTTCAAACACCAGAATCCTAGAGCTTCGTTTTCAATAAACGAAGATAGGCTTGCTTTCTTGGCTATGAAGGAGGCAACTTTGTTGGGTGCAAACGGTCTACCTTTCCTGTTTAAGCACAAGAGAAGGAAGTTGACGAGGGGATTTAGTTACTTCTCTATAGATTGGGATTATGCGCTACCCTCAACTTCAGATCAAAGTTTTCTTGTCACTCCATTTATTCGATTTTATTCTAGTGGCAGATTCGATTTGTCATATGTTAAGTTTAACACCAAGCATTTGGACAACGATCTGTTTATTGGATTTTTTGAGATAAGAAACTAACAAATTATCTCAATTGTCAATTTTTGGTAATTATCGATGTTTTGATTTAAGGCCCTCGTTCTGTAATGCAGTCGAGGGTTATTTTTTAAATTTTTTAATTAATCCAACACCTTCACTGTATCTATAATAAGACTCGGGGTGCCATTTCGGCTGGATGTTTTAGCTTTGATAGCTACACAAGCTTCTGGTTTCAGTATGCCTTTGAACTGCTCGTAAGTCTTTGGAAATACCACCACCTCTATAGAGCCAGTGAAGTCTGCGAGCTTGAGGAACATCATTTTGATGGTCGGATCTTTTTTTGTTGCTATCTCTTTTGCTTCTTCTATGATGCCCGCCACTATGACTTGTCTTTCACGAGGCTGATTTTCCTGCATTTGTTTTTTGTAATCTTCTTTGCTGGTGAATTTCTTTTTCGGTGCTCCGTTTGATGCGCCTGCCTTTTTTACATCTCCTTCTGACGCTGAGCTTGCGTCATCTGTATCTTTTTCAGCATTTTCCTCGCCGGCAGTGGCAGCACTTTCGCCCCTCTCGGCTAGTTGTGATGGATGTATTCCTTTTGCAAACGCTATCTTTTCAGCGAGCTCTTTTTCTTTGGCTTCCTTTATTGCCATCTTTTCAGCAAATATTTTTGCGTCAGTTTCTATAACCTCGCGTACTTTTGCAATATTTATATCACGCTTTTCTAGTATGGCTTTATATTTGTCGAGAGGGTGGCCGGATACATATAGGCCAAGAAGTTCTTTTTCCCAAGTGAGCTTTTCTGTCTGTGTGGCGTGACCTTCCTCTTTGAGTCGTAGGTGCTCGCCGTAGCCACCGATCTTTTTTGTATCAGTTTCATTTGTAGTGGAAGGCGAGTCGAACGGCACAAATATATCTGCTTGTGCGCCCATAAAAGCACCAAAGAGTGAATCCTGATTTTCTGGACGTTTGTGTTGTTCTTTGTTGTATTCGAGTAAGTCTGGAAGGTTTGTGAGCATCACACCTCGGTCACCATATTCGTCCATAGCTCCAGATTTTATGAGAGCTTCGAGAGATTTTTTATTTAAATTTTTATCTTTTATGCGGTCGAGGAAATTTTCTAGTGTCAAAAATGGTCCGCCTTTTTTGCGTTCTTCTATTATGGCGTCAGCAATACCTTCGCCAAAGTTTTTGATACTGTAAAGTCCGAAGCGGATTTTGTCGGTATTTTTTACAATCTCAACAGACCCTTCTGTCGCGTTGGTTTTTTCTAAGTTACTTTTACCAAGCGATCCGTCTTTGATAACTGTGAAGTTACCAAAGCTTTCATTCACGTTTGGTGCGAGAGTATCTATACCCATTCGTTTACATTCATTGATAAATACAGAGATTTCCTCTACATCACCATGAGCACCAGTGAGTACTGCGGCCATATATATAGCAGGGAAGTTGGCCTTCATATAGGCCGTATGATAGGCGAGCTGTCCATAGCTGGCGGCGTGAGAATTATGAACAATGATATCATTTGCGACAAAGTTGTGGTGAGGTTCTATAGTAAGATCATAAGTCATTTCACGAGTACTTTTTGTAATAGACACAACCTCATCCCAAAATATATCTGACGTAGCGTGGGCGATGATAGCATTTGATTTTAATACCAGACCTATTTTCTCTAATGTTTTTCTTTGATAACCTATTTTTTTATTGTCCGCACCGAGAAGTCTTTCTGAAATGCCAGCTTTTTGTGCAAGCGTCTTTACTGAAATATTTTGCCTTGTCATCTCAGAGCGAATAAGTTTTAAAATATCTGCTGGCACAATATCTGTTGTACCTCTGGCAAGTAGCCCGTTTGTTTTGGAAGTATAAGCCTTAACTGCCTGATCTTTTAATTTTTTAAGATCAACTTTTTTATCACCCAATAGATGAGGATGTATTGCAGTATAGAGTTTGTCTATATTATCTTTGTGACTAACGACGACCGTGTAACCGTCTTTTAGCGTGCCTCGATAACGGAATTTTTTTGAATGAATCGTACTCAGTATTCCAAAGCGAAGTAGAATATGTTGCATATCATGAGCAAGCTGTTTTGAGCTTGTGGCATAAAAAGCTTGAGTATTTTTGATACTGATAGCTCCATCACCTTGCCAAGCTTTTGCTAGGAAAATAGATAAAGCCGGTCTATTTAATTCAAATACAAAGTTTGGTAAAAACTTTTCTGTGGCTTTTTTGTCCGCGAGACCGAGTTTTTCTACAAACATTTTCAATTCATTTCCTTTTCTCTGATTTTCTTGACCTACATATACAGACTGTGCATTTTTAGACATATCTACAGTGATGCGAGTATTTTTGAAAATCTTGGTGTGTTTTATAAAATCTTTAACCTCAGTATATTTTGTAGAATAAAAATAAATTCCATGTGGGTGGCACAGATTTCCTTCTGATATTAGATAGCCCAGCACCGCTGATTTTGCATTGAGCGCTAATTGTTTTTTGGATGAAGACTTTGTCTGTGGAAGTTTCGCATCAAAATATTTTGTCCGCATCTCACGAGGTGTGGCTATTTTTTCTCCGACTTTTAAATCAGATAGATTTTTCCACGAAGAAAGTTCGGGAGAAAATGTTAGGAAGGGATGATTGTCTGTCGCCTTTATTTCTCTGCCACTTCGAGTTTTTAGAATATAGGTTTGTTTTACGCCATTTTCCATCGCTTTTGATGTTTTGTATGGCGACAGCTTTAAAGATGGTGCATCTTTTTTCACACTTTTTTCTGAGCCCAAATCTGTATCTAAAGAATGCAGTGGATATTTTTCCGCTAATGAAATAGGGGCACTATACAGGTCTTTTATTGTGATTCTAGACCCGTTTGTCGCACTAGTTAGTAGAGTGTCTCCTGACAAACACTTGTTGAATCCATACGCCTGAAACGGTTCAAAGAGTTTCCATAGTCGCTCAGCAAACTTTTTGGTTTGGCCATTTTTGACAATACCTTCGGTGAGCTTTTCTTTTTGTGCGGCCATTTCTTCACGAATCTTTTTACCCACAGCTTTTCGGAATTTGTCGGCTTCAAGCCAAGAGTATCCAGCAAGTTCGATAGCAGAGAAAAGAAGGTCATCCTGATATACGATGAGACCAAAAGATTCTTTGAGATATTTTTCCATACGAGGATCTTCGTATTTTATGAGTGACGGATCATTTTTTCGACGAATATATTCTGGAATAGTTTCCATCGGTCCTGGACGATACAGTGCCACCATCGCGTTTATATCGTGAATAGTTGTTGGCTTCAATTCTTTCAAAAAACGAGTCATACCAGAACCGTTGAGCTGAAAGAGCCCTTCCGTCTCGCCACGTGCCAACATTTCGAAAGTTTTTTTATCATCGAGGGGAATGCTATCGAGATCAATTTTCACACCTTCAATCTTTTCTGCAAGATCTAGTGCATCAGCTAGCTGTGAAAGGTTTTTGATACCAAGAAAGTCAAACTTCAAAAGACCTGCATTGTTTTCATCCACTGAACGCATATCGTATTGAGTAATGATACGACCTTCACCTTTTGGATCTAGCTGTAGCGGTACGATATCTGTCAGAGGAATAGGTGACATAACCACACCGGCGGCATGTACAGAGATGTGTCGAGCACAGCCTTCTATTTGCTTTGCCATATCTAGTATGGTTTTTACATCAGCCTGTTTCTCATACATTTCTTTGAGTTCTGTAGTCTCAGCGAGCGCTCTGTCTATAGTCATAGCAAAACCTTGCTGACCCATAGGTATGAGCTTGGCGATAGTATCACCGAGCGTGTATGGAAAACCCATCGCTCGAGCCACATCTCGCACCGCACCACGGGCCATCATCGTTCCAAAGGTACCGATTTGAGCCACTTTGTCATGACCGTATTTTTCTTTTGAATACGCAATCATTTGATCACGTTTGTTGTCGGCATAATCCATATCGATATCTGGCGCAGAAGGTCTCTCAGGATTTAGGAAACGTTCGAAGGGAAGTTTGTATTCTATAGGATTCACATTTGTAATACCTGTCAGATAGGTGATCATAGAGCCCGCCACAGACCCTCGAATGTTTGTGAGGATTTTATTTCTATGTGCATAATGTAAAAGGTCGGCTACCACCAAGAAGTAAGGTGAATATCCTTTTGTCTTTATTACCTCCAACTCATACTCAATACGCTTTTTTACTTCATCTGTGAGCTCAACTTTTCGGCGCTTTAGACCTTCGTAAGCGAGGAATCGAAGTTCGTCATCAGCGGTGCGCCCACTTTCTACGACAAAGTTCGGGAACAGCCATTTACCTAGCTCAAGCTGTGTGTCACAAGAGTCTGCTATTTTTTTACAGTTATCTAGTGCATCAGGGATTTTTAAAATCTGATTGAAATATTCCTCAGCTCTTTCTTGTGAAATAAAAGAGAAGTCCGCCTCATCTTCACGACTTCTTTCACTAAACTGATCTTGTATAGACACGAGGGTGTCGCGAGCCTTTTTGTCTTCCGGCTTTATATAGTACACATCATGAGCGGCGACGAGTGGAATATTTTCCGCGCGAGCAAAGTCCACAAGTTTTTTCATATTTTCTTCATGTTCATCGAGCTCTGGATGATGAGTTATTTCAATATAAAAATCTTCGCCAAAATGTTTACGATAATAGTCGGCAATAGCTTTAGCATGTTCTAAGTTGCTAGTCTTTACCGCTTGACTGAGCTCGCCACTAAAAGATGGATTTATAACAATGAGCCCTTCTTTATATTTTTCTATAAGCTCTTTATCTATTCGAGGTTTGTAATAGAATCCGTCAATGTTCGACTCTGTGACGAGCTTTATGAGGTTTTTATAACCATCGAGGTTTTTTGCGAGCATTACTAGACGAGTACGACGATTGTCTATTCTCGGCTCTTTGTCATGCCTTGTGCGCACCGCTACATAAAAGTCCACTCCTATAATAGGCTTGATGCCTTGCTTCTGACACTCTTTATAAAACTCGATAGTGCCATACATGTTTCCTGCATCGGTGAGAGCTAGCGCTGGCATCTTGCACTCTACAGCGGCCTTGACTAGCGCCTTTATCTTCGGTAATGCCTGCAAAAGACTGTAGTGACTATGTGTATGAAGATGTATAAATCGGTCTGACATATATAAGGTAAAATAGGTTGGAGAGTGTTAGAATCATAGTATACATTTTTTATGAAGAAATTTAAAACGGCAAAGTGGCTCGTGGGTATAGATGAGGTCGGGAGGGGTCCTTTGGCTGGGCCTGTGGCTGTTTGTGTTTGTGCTATGCGTATAGATAATGAGAACATTGACGCAAGAGCGGTAGATCAACTCTTGAAGCACAAAACCCCCAAAGAAACCTACAAAAAATTCTTAAAAAAATATGAAAAAGAAATAAAATCACGCGGACTAGCTAGTCTCCGAGGGCGAGATTCAAAGAAGCTAAAAGAGAAAGAACGTGAGGCTTGGTATGATTTTTTGGTAGGTATCAGCGATGGTGAATGCGATGGCGATTGTGATAGTGGTAGCTACGGCGACAGTAATAGCGATGGCACAAAGCATAGCGGGGCAGACCT
>CAYWQF010000002.1:0-39329 GCA_964460835.1 uncultured Candidatus Saccharibacteria bacterium
AGAGGTACCTTTATCTAAAGCTATGTCTATGATTCATCAGCTCCCGACAAAAGATCGTAGAGCTTTAAACGCTCTATGTATGGATAAGTTGAAAGACATAAGTTATCTAGCTGAACAAGAGATAAATGCTGTGTACACCCAAAAGCAAATAAGCGACGAGCTCCGTGGGTATAAAAAGCCATATAGTGCCACAATACTTGGCTATGAAAATGATGAAAAAAGTATAGAGAATTTAGTAAAAGTAGTTACAGATAATTTTTATATAAGTCATAGATTTTTTAAATTGAAAGCGAAGATAATGGGTTTAAAAAATCTAGAATATTGTGATCGTGCGGTAGGTGTTGCAAAAAAACAAAAACCTGTAGAATTTGAAGAAGCTGTTTCTATTTTGAAAAAATCTTTTGGTGCAATAAATCCAAAATATTTATATGTATTGGAAAAAATGCTTGCTACAAAAAAGATTGACGTAAATCCTCGTATGGGTAAAAGAGGTGGGGCATATTGTAGTGGTGGTGCTGGTGTGCCGACAGTAGTACTTTTGAACTATGTGCCAAGTATAGATGCTGTACTTACATTTGCCCATGAAATGGGTCATGCTATACACACAGAGTTTTCAAAGAAACCTGCGCCTTTATACCAGCACTACACTATCTCAGTAGCAGAAGTTGCTAGTACTTTTTTTGAGAATATTGCATCTGAAGAAATTTATAAAAATCTATCAAAACAAGAAAAGATATTTCTCCTTTACGATAGAGTGGCTGACAGTGTACAGACAATATTTAGGCAGATAGCTTGTTTCAACTTTGAGCTGTCTTTGCATGAGGAAATGAAAGCTAAGGGTGCTTTGACTACAGAAGATATAGGAGGTCTCCATAACAAGCATATGCAGGCATATCTTGGCCCGGTGTTTAAGATGAAAGAGTCTGATGGATACTTCTTTGAACCATGGTCACATATTCGAAACTTTTTCTATGTGTATTCTTACGCTTACGGCGAGCTTATCAGTAAGGCTCTATTTAGAAGATGTAAAAAAGATCCAAGTTTCCATGCAAAAGTAGATCAATTCCTAGAAGCGGGATGCACAATGTCTCCAGAGGACATTTTCAAGAGTATTGGTGTCGACACTTCAAATACAGAATTTTTCAAAGAAGGATTGAAGGCTATAGAGGATGATATTGTGGAGTTGGAAAAGTTGTTGGGGTAGTAAAGGTGGGTTAGGAATCAATAGGGGTATAAAGCGAATTGTTAAAGTTATTAAAAATAAAATTGGTGGCAAATTATAAAAAATAAAAGAACCACCTCTGGGAAGATGGTCCTGTTTTGATTTGTGTTGTTGATTGTCCCAGCAATTTTGTTTAATTGAGTCGAAGTCTCACTGCTTATACTGTAACAGTTGGTGGTCCAAAAGCAGCAAACAGAAGGTCGGCTAGCGTTGTCGCACCCACAGCTCGGCTAACTGTGTTGCTAGTACCGACGACACCAAAAGAGTGCGTTCTCAAGAGATGTGTCAGAGCAGTCAGTATGTCGTATCCAACGCTTGTTTCTTCTGTGTTAAAACGTTGAATCAAATTGGCAAGCCTTGAATTATCGCAAACAATCATCCTTGGTGTTGAGACCTCAATACCAGAATAATCCAGATGCAAGATGTTGCCGTTTGGAGTCAAAAAGATATGCTGTAAATCATAAGCACTATATAGACATATTGCTCGTGTTTCCAGATTAACAGCTTGAGGCATTTTTTTGATACCAACTAAGCTATGCAATGACCCCATCATGAGTGGACTCATTCCAACCTCATGCCAATATTTCTGGTGGCCAGGCTTCTTGGCAGCAAATGTAAAAATACTCCCACTGCTAAGTTTCTTGAAATAAGTAATTTCCCGGCGTAGCATTCCATTTCCTGTGATGATGGCGGTCATGGCTGCGATCACCTTGACCCAAGACTCCGCATCCACCTTTTCAGCACGTATCGGTTGAGAACCACCACTAAATATAGCGGCCAGTATCGCAACAAAATCGGCGATGTTGTCTCTTGTTGATTCTGTCGAACTTGTATTATTGTTCATATGTCAATGTCCCTTTCTGTGTATTTTGTGTTTTTGAACGCAACTGGTCATACAGGACGAAGCCCTGAATCCCACCCATAAAGTACAACTCGCCACCACATTAGTCAAACCCCGCTTTTTTGTGATAAAATCTGACCTATTATGAAATCTTCAGAAATACGCAAGCGTTTCTTGGCTTTTTTTGAGAAAAGAGGGCACGCCATACTCCCGAGTGCTCCTCTAGTGCCTGAAAATGACCCTTCGGTGCTATTTAACACTGCTGGTATGCAACCTCTAGTGCCATATCTTCTAGGTGAAAAGCATCCGCAGGGCGTGCGTTTAGCCAATTTCCAAAAATGCGTACGTACAGTAGATATAGATGAGATAGGCGACAATACTCACGCTACTTTTTTTGAAATGATGGGTAACTGGTCACTTGGCGACTACTTCAAGCGCGAAGCCATACAGTGGAGCTATGAACTGCTCACATCAAAAGAAGAAGGTTTTGGCTTGGATCCTCAGAGACTTTATGTCACATGCTTTGAAGGTGATCAAAATGCACCAAAAGACGAAGAGTCTGCTTCGATATGGCAAGAAATATTTGAGAAAAATAGAGTGACTGGCGAGCGAATATATTTTATGCCTGCAAAAAGCAATTGGTGGAGTCCTGGTGACAATGGTCCTTGCGGTCCTGATACCGAGATGTTTTACGATGTTACAGGAGAGCTTACTCACGGTATGACCAAAGAAGAATACATGAAAGCCGACGATGCCCAGAAAGTGGTGGAAATTTGGAATGATGTATTTATGGAATATCAGAGCAAGGACGGCAAGGTTGTCGGCAAGCTCGCTGCACAAAACGTAGATACCGGCTCTGGCTTTGAGCGAGTGACTATGGTTTTGCAAAACTCTGACAATATTTTTGATACTGATATCTTTAAACCTATTATAGATAAGATAGAGGAATTTATTTCTACTGACGGCGCAAAAGACAATGCTGATAATTCTAAAAAATCAAAGCGAATAATAGCTGATCATATCCGTACAGCAGTAATGCTCATATCAGACGGTGTCCAGCCTTCAAATACTGATCAGGGTTATGTGCTCCGCCGACTTATTCGTCGTTCTGTACGACATGCTGATATGCTCGGTATGAAAAACAGCTCACTTTTCTGGATTGCTGACACGGTATGTGAGTCATATAAAGATATTTATGAAAATGTAGGGCGACTCAAGGAGACTATTAAGGTCACTATCGACAAAGAGGAGCAGAAGTTTAGAAATACTCTCAAAGACGGCCTAAAAGAGCTGGAAAAGAATCTTTCAAAATCAGGTGTGACAGATGCAACGGGTACGACAGGTGCGGTCGATGCAATAGATGCAAAAGCGATTGATAGTGATTTGATATTCAAGCTTGTAACCACATATGGTTTTCCATTTGAAATGGTAAAAGAAATAGCCAAAGAGCGAGGGCTTCATGTAGATGAATCAGCTTTCAATGAAAAATTTGAAGAGCACAAGGCTCTATCTCGTGCTGGAGCAGAGCAGAAGTTTAAGGGAGGGCTCGGAGATACTGGTGAAATGTCTGTGCGTTATCACACAGCTACGCACTTGCTACATCAAGCTCTTCGAGATGTGCTCGGCACTCATGTACAGCAAAAGGGAAGTAATATCACTCCAGAGCGACTTCGATTTGATTTTTCACACCCTACAAAGATGACAGATGAGGAAAAAGCTCGGGTTGAACAAATCGTAAACGAAAAAATCAAAGAGGCTTTACCTGTGCGAGTAGTGAGTCTACCTTTTGAAGAAGCGGAAAAGACGGGCGCACTTCACTTTTTTGGTGAAAAATACGGCGATACTGTGACCGTTTACTATATTGGCAATGATAAAGTTGACGCAAGTTCGGCGCAAGACCAGTCTATCGCTAGCGCATACTCAAAAGAGTTCTGCGGAGGACCTCACGTAAAAAATACTTCAGAGCTAGGTGTATTTAAAATTCAAAAAGAAGAAGCTGTGTCACAAGGTGTACGAAGAATAAAAGCGGTGCTCTCATAAAACTGGTACTCTCATAAAATACGTACCACAAAAATTGCGCAAATAAAAAATCTCCACACCTAAACCTCTAGTGCCTATTCTTTTGCGAGCATATAGGTTGTATAATGTTTAGTATATGAAACGACTGGGTTCACTTGTATTTTATATAGGCAACGGTGTTGTCAAAGGAGGACTTGTTTTGCATGAAAAAGGCAAAGCACCACGTATTTTATGTTCTCGTGTAAAGTACTTACCTCATTATCATGAGAGAGACAGAGAGCATCTAGAGAGTCGTATACTCTCTGAGTTTTCAAACCTTGTTCAAGAAATAAAGACAAAGATTATTCCTACAACTAAAGAAGCTCTTGATGTAAGGATACGAGATACTCGAATACTACTAGCTTCGCCTTGGTATGTATCAGAGACAACTGTCATAAAGATGAAAGAACCAAAGCCTTTTTTGGTTACAGAAAAGATGCTCCTAGATTCAAAAGAAAATATTGTCAAAGGATATAGAGATGCACATAAAGTTGATGTCATAGTTCTAGAGCAAAAAATACTCCGTGTATCACTAAATGGTTATCAGACTACTGATCCTATAAAAAAGAAAGCAGAATCGCTCGATATGACAGTGTATACAAGTTTTGCACGTCATTCTTCTGTGGAGGAGATTAAAAAGATAGTAGAACAAAACTTCAATGTCTCAGATATTTCCGTTCATTCGCAGTCTCTAGTCTCTTTCTCTGTTATAGGCGACACTTGGAGTGATGCTAGTCAATACATCATTGCTGATATCACATCAGAACTCACTGAGCTTGTGGCTGTACGAAATGGTGCTTTGTCTGAAGCTACGTCTTTCCCAATGGGTAAACAATATTTGATAAAAAGTGTAGGCGACAGTATGGGTGTGACAAGCGAAGTCGCTGAAAGTGTTTTAAAAATGAAAAATGAAGGCAAAATAGAGTCTGATTTGGCAAAGAAAGTTGATAAGGCTTTGGTAGATATTCAAAAAGACTGGCTAAAGTCTTTGACTGATGGACTAGTAGTAATGTCAGCAAGCAACTCTCTTCCTAGTATGTTTTTCTTGTTTGCTTCAAAGCATGTAGCAAATATATTTGCTAGTTTTATTGTAGAGGAAGAGTATCAACAGTTTTCATTTGCAGAAGGGAAGTTCCAAGTGCATCAGGTATCTACAAATGATTTGTCAAAATTCTGCACCAATGCAATAGGCGTAGATGCCGACCTGTCCATAATGATTGCTGCAATATTTAGCAATAAGATGTTTTTTAATTAATTAAAAAAAATGAAAAGCAAATTTCACGACATCATACCAAATGACAAGCGCTCAATCAGAAATGTGCCTATACCAGCACGTTCTGTAAGTCATATAGAGGCCAAAAAGCTTAAACAATTTGAAAATGAAGAGAATGCTACTTATATAGATGCCATAGATGATGTTGCAGAGTTGAAGGGTCAAGGAATAAATCATGCAACAAAGACTGAACATCTGACTATTCATCACGGTACTCATGGACACGCTCATACTCACGCGCACACACACAAGCATAGCGAGCAGCACTCTCACACCAACGGTTCTCATAGCCGTAGCAAAAAACATAAGAGTGTTGATGGTATAGAATCTATAAATATTGAGCCGGCCTTTTATCAAGCCAATGAAGATATTGTTACAGAAAATCTAAAAGATTTTGATTCTACTGATTCTGATAAAAAAAGAGGCAAGACTTTTTGGCTGGTCACACTAGCACTGATCATCGCTGTTATATATGGTTTTGGTACTTATTTTGCTAGCGCTACTATAAATATAAAACTAGTTGAACAGACTTTTGATTTGAAAGATACAAAGATAGATCTTCAAGACATAAAACACGACGCCATTCAACAATCATTTACTAAAGCCGTGACTGTAAAAGTGACTGGTACAAAGAAAGTAGAAGAAAAAGCTACAGGTACGGTGATACTTTACAATAACTTCAGTAGTAGTGCGCAAACTCTGGCTATAAATACTCGACTAGAGATTCCTGAGGGTCTCATATATAGAACTGTAAAGGAAGTCAGTATTCCTGGTATGAAGACGGTGTCTGGCAAAAAAGTGGCAGGTAGTGTGGAGGTGGGTGTCGTAGCAGACAAAGCTGGCGATACCTACAACAAGGGTATGAAGGACTTTGCTGTGGTGGCCTACAAAGGCTCTGATAGATACAAGACTATATATGGACGGTCTAAGACAGCTCTAAAGGGTGGTTATTTGGGTATGGTGGCTGATATTTCAGATACTGATATGGCCCTAGCTATCAAAGATGCCAAAAAACTGATAAATGAGGCTGTGAATGCTGGATACTCAGCCCTTGCTAGTAAAAAAGAGGTTCCTTATACATATATTTCAAATGCATATCTAGTAGATTACAGTGAGCCTAAACAAACCATATCTAAAGATGGCAAATCAGCCGATATAGAGCTTACAGCCAAGGTTATGGCTATTATCTTCAACACCGATTCACTATCGCAGTACCTTGCCAATACTTTCGTAACAAAAACCTCTACAGCTTCAGCAAGTACAACAAACCCTTCACTTGATACCCCAGCCAATTCTTTAGCTGAAAAAACTGATAGTGGAGATAGTACGGTGATATCTAAAAAATACATTGCTACATTTGATCAAATAAATATGAAGATTTCCTCAGATACAAATGTGACAATGCTTAATACAAATGAAGGTTCTGTGGTCTTCTCCGGTAAAACATCTATCTCCTCTATCTTAGATGAAGATGTACTGAAAAGAGCTGTTAGCGGACTCAGTATAGAGCAAGCTACGGGAATCATAAAAAATATGGTGGACTTCAGTACATTAAGTATAAAAGCCTTTCCTTTTTGGCTAAAAACAATGCCTAAAATTGACAGTATCAAGATTCAATTGCTATCATAGAGAAGTTATAAATATGGATCACAAGATACAAACAGATAAAAAAGGAAAGGATGTGGTGTATGGTACTGTTATGGAGGCTCTTCCAAACACATTATTCAGAGTAAAAATAGACGGTACTGAGGACAAAGAGGAAAACCTCGTATTAGCGTTTTTAGGAGGAAAAATGGTACACAATCGTATCCGAGTTGTCATCGGGGATAAGGTATCTTTGGACATAGACCCCTACGGTGGGAAGGCTAGAATCACTAGAAGAATGTAATCGCTTTACATTTAATATTGGTTATAGTACTATAGCTATCACGACTTTTTATTATTATATTTATGCGAGTAAAAGCCTCTGTAAAAAAGAAATGTGTTCAATGCAAAGTGGTCCGACGAAAAGGATCAGTGTATGTTGTATGCAAGGCCAATGCTCGTCATAAGCAACGACAAGGATAATTTATGCGTATACTCGGTATCACTATTCCAGAAAAGAAAAGATTAGATATGTCTCTTACTGTGCTTTACGGTATAGGCAGAAGCCGTGCCAAGCTCATCCTAAAGGAGGCTGGCATAGACTTTGCTAAGCAGTCACAGGACCTTACAGCTGAAGAAGAGAACAAGATCAAGCTCGTTGTTGAAAAGTTCAAACTAGAAGCAGATCTAAAGCGAGAAGTTGGTGGTAACATCAAGCGACTCAAGGACATCAAGTCTTACAGAGGTTCTCGTCACGCTCGAAAGCTTCCTTCACGAGGCCAGCGTACAAAGACAAATGCTCGAACTTTGAAGGGTGTGAAGAAGACTATGGGATCTGGAAAGAAAAAGGAAGCTAAGAAGTAAAATATAATAATTAAGTAAACTAATAAAAAAACTACAGACATGGCAAAGAAAGTAACAGTAAAAAAAGAATCAGCAGAAAAAACTGCACCTAAAGCAACTTCAAAAAGAAAGTTGGATGTTGCTATTCTTTGCGTACAGTCTACATACAACAACACAAAGCTTGTCCTTACAGATACAAAAGGCAATGCTGTAGCTTGGTCTTCAAGTGGTTCACTAGGTTTCAAGGGTGCTAAGAAAGGCACTCCTTTTGCTGCCGCAAAAGTAGGTGAGACATTAGCGGACAAAGCTATTGCTATGGGTGTCAAAGAGATATCAGTAGTAGTAAAGGGCGTTGGTTCAGGTCGTGAATCAGCTATCCGATCATTTATTACAAAAGGTGTAGCTGTAGCAGCTATCAAAGACTCTACTCCTGTACCTCACAACGGTCCAAAGCCAAAGAAGCCTAGACGAGTATAGTAGGCAACAAAATACGCCGACATTGCTACAAAAAGCAGATAGGCAAAATGACCAATTTTAAATACAAAACAAATTTATGAAACTAGGACCAAAATACAAAATAGCAAGACGCCTCGGCGCTCCAATATTTGAGAAAACACAGACTGCAAAGTTTAAGCTTAAAGCTGATGCTAAGGGTGGAAAGCAGGGTGGCAAAAAAGGTGGCCCAAAGAGTGAGTTTGCAAAACAGCTTATTGAGAAGCAGAAAGCTAGGTTTACTTACGGTATCTCAGAAAAGCAGTTTTCATCTTATGTAAAGAAGGTTATCGAATCAAAGAGTCACACTCCTGTACCTCATCTATTTGAAAAGCTAGAGACTCGACTAGACAACGTTGTATATCGACTAGGTCTTACTACTACTCGTCAGTTTGCTCGACAGGTTGTATCTCACGGTCACATCCTAGTAAATGGCCGAAAACTAAACATACCTTCTTATGTAGTACTCCCAGGCGATATTATCTCTATCCGTGAAGGTAGTAAGACTAATGGCATATTCAAGGAGGCTGAAGAAAAGATGAAGACAGACGTTACTCCGTCATGGCTTACTTGGAATACAGAAAAGAAGCAGGCTTCAATGCTACGATTGCCGAGCATGGAAGGTCAGGATTTACTGTTTGATTTGAGTTCAGTATTGGAATTTTATAAACGATAATAATTTAATTAATTTAAATAACATGTCTGAAACAAACATCGTATTACCATCAAAGCCTCGAATAGTAGAAGAGAAATCAAACTACGGTCATTATGAGATTGACGGTCTTTATCCTGGCTACGGTCACACTCTAGGTAACTCTCTACGACGAATCATCCTTTCATCACTTCCAGGTGCAGCTATCACAAGTGTAAAGATTGATGGTGTAAACCACGAGTTTTCTACTATCAATGGTGTAAAGGAAGATGTTATAAACATCCTTCTAAACCTAAAGAAGATTCGATTCTCAGTTTCAGGCGACGAATCTCATACTATTTCTCTAAAAGTAAAAGGTATCAATGAAGTCACAGCAGCAGACTTCAAGCTTCCAGGTCAGGTTACTATTGCAAACCCTGAGCACCACATCCTAAGTATTACAGACAAAGGTACTGAGATAGATATGGAAGTAAAGGTAGAAAAGGGAATTGGTTTTGTTTCAAAAGAAATCATACAGAAAGATCGTGTAGATATCGGTAATATTTCTCTTGACGCAGCATTCTCTCCAATACTTCTTGCAAACTACGATGTTGAGCAGATGCGAGTAGGTGATCGAACAGATTACAACAAGCTAAAGCTTTACATAAAGACAGATGGTACTATTTCTCCAAAAGACGCTCTTGAGAAGTCTATCGAGATCATGATCACTCAGCTCAAGTCTATTATCGGTTTCAAGGAGACAGAGTCAGAGATATCTCTAGCATCTTCAAATGCTTCTACTCACGCAAAGCATAGTGAAGAGTCAGCTGAAGACAAAGAGGCTCTAGACGACGTCCTAAAGACAAGACTCGAGTCTGTAGATATGTCTCAAAGAACAGCAAATGCATTGGTAAACGCCAATATACGGACTGTGGGAGGCCTTATAAGAAAGAAAGAGAAAGATCTACTAGAGATAGAAGGTCTAGGCTCAAAAGGTATAGAGGAAATCAAGACTATCCTTTCAGGACTTGGCTTATCTCTAAAAGCATAGTATTCTGTAAATCCCGCAATAAACAAGCAATCATAGACGCAAAAAACTTACGATAAATTAATCAAAACCATGAGACACTCAAACGCAAACAGAAAATTCGGACGAAAGACAGATCAGAGAAATGCACTCTTGCGTTCTTTGGCTCGTGAGCTATTTTTGCACGGTAGAATCATCACTACAGAAGCTAAGGCTAAAGAAGTACGACCATTTGCAGAAGAGCTTATCACTATCGCTCGAGTAGGAGACCTATCTTCAAAGCGACTTGTTATGGCTCGACTAGCAAACAACGCTATCGTAAAGAAGCTTACAGATATCATCGCTCCAGAGTACAAAGATCGAACTGGTGGCTACACAAGAATCCTAAAGCTTGAGAGACGACCGTCAGACGGTAGTAAGATGGCTGTAATAGAGCTAGTATAAGCAGACGCAAAACCTGAATAATAAAATCAACATGACAAAACACATTATCGACGCACAAAACAAAAAGATAGGACGAGTAGCTACAGATGCTGCTATTATTCTCATGGGTAAAAATACTCCTGCTTTTGCTCGAAATATTGTGCCAGAAGTTGAAGTTGAGATCATCAATACATCTAAAGCTGACATCACAGAAAAGAAAAAGACTGGTAAGTTCTATCTTACATACTCTGGATATCCTGGAGGTCAGCGAAATGAAAAGCTTGGTAAACTCATAGAGCGAAAAAACATCACTGAAGTATTTCGTCGAGCAGTGAAGGGTATGCTTCCAGACAACAAGCTCAAGACAAAGATGCTTGCTAATCTGACAGTAAAAGAATAAAACACAGTCGCGCAAATTTAAATAATACACAAATAAAATGGCCACAACAGAAGCAAAAACATATATAGAAGCAGTAGGACGAAGAAAGACTTCAACATGCAGAGTTCGTATTGTCCCTGCATCAAAACAGTCTATTACTATCAATGATAAAGAGCTTAACGAATACTTCAAGACAGAAGATCTACAGACAGTAGCTCTAGAGTCAGTAGTGAAGGCTGGTATAGACCAGAAGTTTGCTATCACTGTAAAAGTTCTAGGAGGTGGTATCAGTTCACAGTCTCAGGCTATACGACACGGTCTAGCTCGAGCACTCGAGATCTACGACAAAAACCTACGACCTACTCTAAAGAAAGCTGGTATGCTTACACGAGATCAGCGAGCAAAGGAGCGAAGAAAGTTCGGTCTCAAGAAGGCGCGAAAGGCCCCACAGTGGTCAAAGCGATAGTCCTCAAAGTAGATACTCTCCAAAAAACACAGAAAATAGCCTTAGAAATAGGGCTATTTTTGTTTGCATGGTTTTTTATGAATAAAACGCTTGACATATTTTGACACTATGTTATGATGTTAGTCATCAGGTGAGTGGTGATGAATCGCAAAAGACTGATAGGGGTTGGACAGCCAATCCTTAGAATAAGGCCTTCTTAGGTAAAATTCTTGGCGAAAGTCGAGACTTACTTGCCCCTCAAAAGGCAGAGAAGAAGGTAGGTATAGGTTGATCTTTAACTTTTTTCTTTTTTGGCTGAAAAAATGCCAAACATAGAAAGAAGGTTTCAATGAAAGCACTTTTGGTCAAAATGTTGCTTGGGGAAACCTGAGCGACATGATGCCCTACGGAGAAGATAATTACTCCGTTTGCTAACATTGAAAGCATGACTACTTATTTTACCCAAGCCGGGTAGCGTACAAGAGATAGCAATCTTGTGGCTTGTGTATATAAGTATCCTGACGGTTGGATTCACGCGTAGCCCGACACGAAGGCACTTCGGTGCTGTACGGACTAGGTGTTAGAGTCCTTGACCTGAAGGAGGTTGGGAGCGATCGTCGTTCCGTTAAATTCCAGTGGAAAAAATGAATCAGGCTCCGGCCTGGTGAATGGATCCCATTGGGATTAGTTAGAAAAATCTTGTTTAAGCCCTCGGTAACCTTCGGGTCCAGAGGGAACATAGAACATAAAGGTTTCCAAACCTTTCGGGCTCGGGAGTGTATGTCATCACACTGACAACATCTCCTGAGCCTCTTTTTTTTGGAATTTTTTTAATAAAACTTGCACAGAACCCTCAAGATGATTACAATACCAACACTATGACAGATGAATTTAACAAAAACACAAACAACGACGATGCTATAGCTAGCGATTTAGAAGCTTCATTGGAAGAAATAGAAAATATTGAGCATTCAAGTGAACGCGCGGAACATGCGGAAGATGCAGAAGGTGCGCATGAACAAGAAGACTCAGAGGACATAGTCGTAGATGAAGACGTGGAGCTAGGCCCTGCGGAGACTATAAAAAAGCTACGTGCCAAGCTCAAGACTGCGGTAGAAGAAAAACAGCAGTATCTAAATGGCTGGCAAAAAGACAAAGCTGAGTTTATAAACGCCAGAAAGCGTGATGATGAAGCGAAGCAGGAATTTTTGAAGTTTGCCAAGCAGGGTGTGCTCGAAGATATTTTGCCAGTACTAGATAGCTTTGATATGGCCATGGGCAAAAATGGCGCTGAAGGCAACGCTCAGGCGCAAGCTTGGGAGTCTGTATCAAAAGAATGGCGAGCTGGTGTAGAAGGTATATACAATCAGCTAGTCGCAATACTTTCTAAAAATGATGTATCTATCTTTGGCGCGGTAGGTGAGGCTTTTGATCCAAATCTACATCATTCTATAGGACTAGTGTCTACAGAAGATGCGACTCAAGATCACAAAGTAGCTGAGGTAATGCAAAGAGGCTATATGCTTGGAGGAAAAGTGGTACGACCAGCGATGGTAAAGGTGTGGGAGGTTTAAAAGGTGTAAAATTTTTAGTTAAATAGCTTAGACCGGCTAAAATAACCACCAAATTTGCACTTTTCTGGTATATGATATAATGCAACAAAAAACCCATGCTTAGCAACGATAAAATACTAGCTCACAAAAGAAATGGTAACAGCGCAGTGTTTCTAACACAGGCTGATTCTTCATTTTTCCTTATATTTGCTCGTCTTGTAGGGGGCAAGGGCGGTATGACTGTAAAGGTGCTAGCCAAGAAGGAGCTAAGCCCTGAGGAGGCTGAGATAGCCCTTGCAAAGCTTCAGGAAGGCTATCCAGCAGCGTATCTGAGCCCTGTTTTGAGTTCTGCTGGTGCTAGTAAGGATATTCAGGACTGCGAAGCTCTTCTCTTGGAAAACCCAAAAACTGACGCAATCCCTTATGTAAAAGAAGTAAAGGCTCTAAAGCCAACTCTCTCTCCATATTTTCCTACAAAAGAAATTTTTCTTACACATCAAATGACTTGTGCTCCGAATTTTTCATACTAAGTTTTTTCAACTTTTCTCGACGGAATTTATTAACTTTATTAAATTATAAAAAATCAGTCGACGGTATTCTGTCTGTACAGTAGTGTACAGCGAGCTGATTAACTAAATTATCTAATTAACTCAAAATAAAAATGGCCAAAATAATAGGAATAGACCTCGGAACAACAAACTCAGCAGTAGCTGTGATGGAAGCCGGTGATCCAAAAATACTAGAGAACATAGAGGGCTCAAGAACTACGCCGTCTATAGTAGCTATTTCAAAAAATGGTGAAAGACTAGTAGGACTTCTTGCAAAGAGACAGGCTGTAACAAATCCAAAAAATACTGTTTACGGTATCAAGCGATTTATTGGTCACTCATATGATGAAGCTGGGGTACAGCAGGACAAGAAAACTGTGCCTTATGAAGTCGTGAAATCTGACAACGGTGGAGTGAAAGTAAAACTTGCAGACAAAGACGGCGCAAAAGAATATTCACCAGAAGAAGTGTCAGCAATGATACTTACAAAGCTCAAGAATGATGCTGAAGCAAAGCTTGGTGAGAAGATAACAGAAGCTATCATCACTGTACCTGCGTACTTCAATGATGCACAGAAGCAAGCAACAATAGACGCTGGTAAGATTGCAGGTCTCGATGTAAAACGAATCATCAACGAGCCTACAGCGGCGGCTCTTACTTATGGATTTAACAAAAAGAACGAAGAAAAAATAGCAGTGTTCGACTTCGGTGGAGGTACTTTTGATATCTCTATTCTAGAAGTAGGAGATGCTGTGGTAGAAGTGAAAGCAACAGACGGAGATCATAGACTTGGAGGACGAGATATTGACTACAAAGTTCTAAACTGGATTGCAGAAGAATTCAAAAAAGATCAGGGTATAGATGTGCGAAACGATGCTCTGGCTATGCAGAGACTCGATGAAGCGGCAGAAAAAGCCAAGATTGAACTTTCTACATCTGTAGAGTCAGAGATCAATATTCCATTCATCACTTCTGGTACAGATGGTCCAAAGCACCTTGTGATGAAGATCACTCGAGCAAAGCTTGAAGAAATAGCTGATGAGTTCATCGAGCGAGCAATGCAGATCACAAAGCGAGCCCTCGAAGCATCACCTTTCAAGGTTGGTGAGATTAATGAAGTAATACTTGTAGGAGGTCAGACTCGTATGCCAAAGATTCAGCAGGCCGTGAAGGATTTCTTCGGTAAAGAGCCTAACAAGACTATTAACCCAGATGAAGTAGTAGCACTCGGTGCTGCGATACAAGGAGGTATCATCGGTGGAGATGTAAAAGATATTCTTCTACTAGATGTTATTCCACTATCACTCGGTATTGAGACAATGGGTGGTATTGCTACAAAACTTATTGAAAAAAATACTACTATTCCATCATCAAAGTCACAGGTATTCTCAACAGCTGCGGACAATCAGACTTCAGTAGAGATACATATAGTGCAAGGTGAGCGAGCAATGGCGGGAGATAACAAATCACTAGGACGATTTATACTCGATGGTATTCCACCAGCACCTCGAGGTATGCCTCAAGTAGAAGTGACTTTCGACGTAGACGCAAACGGTATTCTAAATGTAAAAGCAAAAGATAAGGCTTCAAATAAAGAACAAAGTATTCGTATCGAAGCTCGTTCAGGTCTTACAGATGCTGATATTGAAAGAATGAAGAAAGACGCCGAAGCTCACGATGTTGATGACAAGAAAAAGAAAGAGGAAATAGAAGTGAAAAATACTGCGGATCATATCATTTACTCAGCCGAAAAAGCAGTCAAGGACAATAGAGATAAAGTATCTGCAGAGATAGTCACTGGAGTAGAAGCAAAGATCACAGCCTTGAGGACGCTAAAAGACGCTGGTGCTACAGGTGCCACAGTAGACCTAGAAGCTATCAAGAAAGCCACAGAAGAGCTATCTACTGAGATGTCAAAGATAGGCGAAGCTATGGCAAAAGATGCACAAGCTAGTGGCGGACCTGCTGGAGCGGGAGCTACAGGCGGTGCTGATGCTGGTGCCGGAGCAGGTGCTGACGCAGGACAGGCTGGAGCTACAGGTGCAGAAGGAAATGTGCGCGACGCTGAGACTAAATAATCGCCAGTAATAGCGCAAACAAAGCTAGCGCAGAAATAACGTAGAAAAAGCGAGGACGAAATAAAATCTTATTCAGTTTCTGTAGGTAATTAAATATAAAATAATTGCCTACGGGCTATTGAACAAAATTAAAAAAACAAGCAAAAAATAAAACCATGTCCAAAGATTATTATAAAATATTAGGGGTAGACAAAAGCGCGTCAAAAGACGAGATAAAAAAGGCATTCCGAAAACTTGCACACGAACATCATCCAGACAAAGCTGGTGGTAATGAAGCCAAGTTCAAAGAGGCCAATGAAGCCTACTCTGTACTATCAGATGACAGCAAGCGTGCACAGTACGATCAGTTTGGTTCAGCAGGGCCTGGAGGCTTTGGTGGACAGGGTGGATACAGCGCAGGAGATCAAGGAGGCTTCGGTGGTTTTGGAGGTTTTGATTTTTCTGGATTTACAGGACAGGGAGGTTTCGGTGGTCAGGGAGTAGAGTTTGATCTCGGAGATATTTTTGGAAATGTATTTGGTGGTGGCGGACGTGGAGGGGGTCGAGGCGGCGCGCGTCAGCAAAAAGGTTCTGATATATCAGTAGATATTGAAATCACTTTTAAAGAATCTATTTTTGGTACAGAAAAAGAGTTCTCTATTCATCGCACAGCAGAGTGTTTGAGATGTAAAGGTTCTCGAGCTGAGCCAAAGAGTGGGTCAGGTGCGTCTAGTGGGGCTGGAGCCAGTGCCGCAGACTTCGACAAATGCAAAACTTGCGAAGGCTCAGGTCAAGTAGTGGAAAATCGCCGAAGTATTTTTGGTACATTTCAATCTGCAAGAGTTTGTGACACTTGCGTTGGTACAGGAAAGATTCCAAAAGAAAAATGTAAAGAATGCAAAGGTAAGGGTGTACACAATCGCAAGGATGACATCACTATAGTTGTACCAGCTGGTATAGATAGCGGAGAAATGCTCCGTGTGACTGGACGAGGTGAGGCTGTAGCTGGTGGCCAGACAGGGGATTTGTATGTAAGAGTGCATATCAAGCGAGATTCAGATTTTCAAAAACACTTTGCGCCGTACAATCTTCGAAAAGAAGGTCATAACCTAGCTATGGATGTTGAGGTTAAGCTCAGTGATGCACTACTTGGTGGTGACATCACTCTCAAAACTATAGAAGGTGAGCTCATAGTGTCTGTACCACAAGGTATCACTCATGGAGAAATACTTCGTGTCAAAGGTCACGGCGTGCCTTATGGTCACGGATCAGACAATCCAAAGACTAGTCTCGCAAAGACCACCGCTCGTGGCGATATGATGTTACATATTAAAATAAATATTCCAAAAAAACTTTCAAAAGAAAGTCGCAAGCTGGCGGAGGAGATGAGAAAGGAGGGGTTTTAGTACAAAATAATTTAATTTTAGCCTTATTAATAGGTTTATTTTCATAGCCTCTGACTATTGCTTTTTATAATAAATTATGCTATAATATTGTTACTACGTGTGTAGCTATGACGAGATTGGAAAAACTCGTTTAATGCCTTCTTGGAAAAAAATTATCTCATTTGTTCGTAAATGTTTAACGAACTACTCCTGTAAGGTACTGGGAGAAAAAACTGTACTATTGAAAAGTGAATACATTGACAAAAATTGGTGAAGCCGCCCTCAAGAAACTTTTGAGCTCAGCTGAGTTTCGGGGATTAGATCCTGAGACTCAAGTGCAGATTGATTTTCCAAACATATATCCGGACTTGTCTGCAAAAGTGGGTAACCACAATTTCAAAGAACACTTTGGCAGCTTTCAGGTTTGCCGAGGGCGTGCATATTGGATTTGGGGTATTGCCCTCGGTTTGCGTGATCTGGACATCAACGAAGGGGAGACTCTTCTTGATGGTATCGACAAGGTCATGATGTACTATTCGGTTCCTCAGCCTTCGCATGTCATCGTATTTGACTGGAGTGAGGACGACTTTCTGGATAGCTCCAAGACCTACACGGTTTACAGGCTCTCACAAGTCCAAGACAGGCTACTTGCTGAAAAAAGGCAGGAACTCTTGGTGAGTGCAATGGCACTGTCTTAAACATCACGAACCCGTTACAAATGGAGAAGTTCTCTCTGCTTGCAGCGGGTTCTTCTTTTATAAATTTTACAAAATGTGGATACTCCAATATCCCACGCCAATATTTAACTGTATAATATTAAAATATGTTCAGTATAATAAACATCACGCTCGTTGTTACCACATTACTTTTAACAATAATCTCTTTCTATCGAGGTCGTGGAGTATTATTTAGTGCCATCGTCAGCTTCTATCCAGCTATAGCACTTTACGCATCGTTTCCATATATTCAAAAGTTCATATTTTTCAAGGCCAACTCAGAGCAAATCTTTTATTCTCATGTATTAATATTTGCAGTTTTCTTCACAATCGTCTTTTTGGTAAGTCGCCAGATCATTCATGCAGAAGGGCATAGAATGGGTTTTCGAAAAGTTTTAGACTCATTGCTCTTGTCTATATCCGTAGTACTTCTCACTACAGCGCTTTGTTTCCACATACTTCCATCAAGAGATATTTTCAATCTATCTAGAGATATTCAAAACTTCCTCACATCAGATGTTGGCTATTTTGTTTCAATGCTTGCACCAATGTTTGTAGTGTATTGGATGACTAGGAGGAGTTATTATTAGGATAAATAGAGGTGGGGATAAGCCCTCTCTGAAAAACTTGCAAAAGTTTTAAATCCGTGCTTTAATGGAATCACTTAAATGACCCAGGCATCCGACCAAATACTTCGGAAAAAACGCGATTTATTTCGCGATATACGTTTAAGCCAGAATCTTACTGGCTCTATTAGGCACCCTTTAACAGTCGACGACTCTAATACAGTCGTCGCTTTTTTTATACATTTTTCAAAATTTATGAAAAATTTACCTAGTTTATGCTACAACCTTGCACACTCAGGACTCATATTTACCCTAAAAATACTCAAAGAAATCAGATGCGCGGCCATCAAGATCTACGCTGGTACTACGCAGTTTCTATCATGGATTGTTTTGTGGCCATTATTTCATCTTTTATTTAAAGTACGTATAAATGGTAGAGAAAATCTTCGAGGACTTCACGGTCCACATATCATCATCGCCAATCACACTCGTTTTTATGATAGTTTTCTTTTTCGTCTAGCTGTCGGTTTTTGGTCAAGACTTCTACCTATGCGTTTTATGGCCGTACAAAAGTTTGATCACGGTTTTCTAAATATGATGCAAAAGCTCGGTATCATACCACTCGTTTACGGTATCTTTGGTGTGTTTGTGGTAGAGCACGGTCGAGGTTTGCACAAAAACCTGAAGAGAGCTAAAGAAATCATCAAAAACAATGGGACAGTAGCTCTTTTCCCTGAGGGGCGAATAAGCAAAGATGGGTCTATAGGTATGTTTAAACGAGGTGTGTCTGCTTTGGCGCTTTCTACTGATACTCCCGTGCTTTCACTCGGTATACATATAGATGACAGTCGTTTGCGAAATATGACTGGTCGCGGTATTATAAATATAAACATAGGTGCTTCAGAAAAACTTCAGACACATCACACCTATGAAGAACTCGCTGAAATACTTCGCGTGAAGGTGATGGGGTTGGTAAAGTAACATGATATGTTGTTAGGCTGAGCAAGTCATGTCGGGAGGTATATTATTTTTTATTATTGAAATACAGACAAACAGATAACATAATGCATAAAATAGAAAAGGTACTTAAGAAAAAGACCAGGATAATTAAGGATAAAGATCTAAAACTAGAAAACAATTCTCTTATAAGAAAATTGTTTAATTTTTTTAGCATACCAATATTAAATGTACTCCCTATTAAATCTAGAGGATTGATAAAAAAGAGTAATAAGGCAGTAGGGGACATTGTAGATAATGCCACAACTCATAAGGCTTTAGAAATTCTCTACCAAAGAGGAAAAAGTCACTCCATTAAAAAGATATATGAGAGAATTGCGCATAAAGTCTGGTTTAGTACTAATAATTCAAAGGCTGTAAGAAATAGACTTAAGATAGTTACAAACGAGATATCAGATATAGTAAAAAATAAACTGGACTCTGGAATTAAGGAGATGAATGTATTAAGTATTGCCGCCGGGTCAGCTCGAGCTGTTATTGAAGCCTTAAACAAAAATATTTCAAAGGATATAAAAATAAATGTCACTTTTGTTGATAAAAGTAATGACGCTTTGAAGTACAGTCAAGAATTAATAAACGACTATGAGATTTATAATAATAAGAATTATAATTTTACATGGATAGAAGATACAGTAAATGGTTTTTTAGATAGAAGTTCAAGTAACTTCCATATAGTTGAAATGGTTGGTCTTATGGATTATTTTTCTGACGAAAAAGCTTTGAATATATTTAAAAAAATACATGACTTGCTAGAAAAAGATGGATATTTTATAACAGCTAACATAAATGACAACTCAGAAAAAAAGTTTGTTACAAAAGCTATAGGTTGGCCTATGGTTTATAGATCGGCTGAACACATAGGTAGATTAGTTCACGAGTCTGGGTTTCCACACCTAAATATAGATGTGTACTATGAACCGCTCAAAATACATTCTATAATAGTTGCAAGGCGAGAGTCTTAACTCATGGAAATAAAAAACATACTCTTATTTATAGTATCGATAATTACAGCTTATCTAAGTCTTTTTATATTAAGAGGTAAAAAGACTTACTCCAACAAAGTCTTTTCTATTTTCATTTTGGCTGTAGGATTATGGGCTTTTGGAATATCTTTTTTTTATCTGTCATCAAATTTAAAGGACGCACTATTTTATCTAAAATTCTACTATATAGCAGCAGCGGCTATTCCGGTCTCATTCTTACTATTTTCTCTTTCATTCCCCAGGGAAAAAATTGTAAGTCTTCGTATCAAGTCTGTGTGTACAATTTCTTTTTCAATACTTTCTTTATTTATTGTATTTTACCCAAATTTTATAGTAAGGAGTATTTTTCTAAGTAATCCTAAGAGTGTGAATCTAGATCATGGAAGTTATGCATGGTTCTTTGTGTATTTTATAGTCTCACTATTAATAGCTTATATTAATTTAATACATTCCTACATAAAAGAGACTGATAAAGAATTTAAGGTTCAATTAAAAGTACTAACAATAGGGACATTCATACCTTATATTTTTGGAATGTTATTTAACTTGATTATACCTATTTATACCTACTCATATATATGGGTAGGTCCATTATTTGGATTGGTTGTTGTATTTGTAGTTTTGTATGCAGTATACAAACATAGACTTTTTGATACGAAAGTATTAACAGCTGAATTATTTACTTTCACACTGTGGATTTTTATATTTTTAAGAGCTTTGATAGCAGAAGATGCTAAGGAAAAATTAATAAACATAGGGTTACTATTTTTGACCGTTGTAATAGGTATATTTTTAATAAGAAGTGTTAAAAAAGAAGTAGAGACAAGAGAGAAAATAGAAAAGCTTGCAACAGATCTAGAAAATGCTAACGAGAGGCTCCAAGAACTCGACAAGCAAAAGTCTGAATTCGTATCCCTAGCAAGTCATCAACTACGAGGACCTCTGACAGCTGTAAAAGGTTATGCCTCCATGTTGCTAGAAGGTGACTTTGGCGAACTAGCATCTAGTACAAGAGATGCTGTAGAGAAGATTTTTAAATCAACTCAAGATCTTGTAGTGATAGTAGGAGACTATCTCGATGTATCTAGAATAGAGCAAGGTAGAATGCAATATGACTTCACTACTTTTGATATTAGTGAGCTTGTAGCTACAGTGGTCACAGAGTTCAGACCAAACATAGAGCTAGCAAAACTCACTATTGATTTTGATTATGATTCTACAAAACAATATTTTGTTAACGCTGATCAAGGAAAGATAAAACAGGTTATAGGAAACATAATAGATAACAGTATTAAGTATACTCCACGTGGAGGTATACATGTTTGGCTATCTAGAAATGCGTCAAACAAAATATTGATTTCAATATCTGATACAGGAGTAGGTATACACCCTGAGGTACTTCCAAGACTGTTTGAAAAGTTTACTCGAGCCCCTGATGCTTCAAAGACAAACATAATGGGTACTGGCTTAGGGCTTTATGTAGCTAAGAAAATGATAGAGGCACACCATGGACGAATCTGGGCAGAATCAGCTGGTACAGGCAAAGGGGCAACATTCTTTATAGAAATTGAACCTATAAATTAATTTATCTTTTCTTTATAAAAAATTAAGGTGGTTTGTTATATAGTATTTAAGTAAATATTATGGACGCGATAAATGTAACAATCGGAGTATTCATACTCATAAATTTAATGATTGTTGTTGTTTCTTTTACTAGTAGCAACAAAAAAACCGATGATGAGTTAGTCTACAATTTGTACCTTGTAAATATACTAACAATAGTTTGGTGGTTAAGTAGTATGTTTTTTTATAGAATTTCTAGTCAAAATAATATCTTATTAAATACAAAAATTTTATATGTATCAGCTACGACTATAGCTAGCAGCTTTTACTATTTTTCACTTATTTTTATTGATAATTCAAAAAAATACACCAAGCAGATAGTACCTTTAGTATTATTAAATACAGGACTTATGTTTTTTACATTTTTTGGAGACTTAATCATAAAAAACGCCCGGATATCTTATAGTAATGAAAATATTATAGTATTTGGAAAATATTACTTTATTTATGTTTTATATATTCTATATTATTTTAATTCTAGTTTTATAAGATTATTTATACACTATAAAAAGGAATCTGAGATCACTAAAAAAGGTCAGATATTTTATATTTTTATTGGATATACAGCATCTGGAATAGTTGCTTTTTTATCTAATTTAATTTTACCTTGGTTTGGTATTTTTAATTTTAATTGGTTGGGACAAATTTCCACCCTCTTCATGATTCTCTCCATCACTTATGCCGTAAAGAAATACCACTTATTCAATATCAACATACTGACCGCCGAGGTGTTTGTATTTACTTTGTGGGTGTTTACTATTATCAAACTAACGATGTTCGAGCCTGTCACCAGCAATGTCATGGGTATCGCCAATAACATCAACATCATAGATTCACCGCTGGCAAGTATCGCTTTTTTGATCATGGTCTTAGTTGTCGGCATCATGCTTATTAGAAGTGTAAAAAATGAAACTGAAAGAAACCTGGAAAATATTGCCTTGGTGGCGCAACTTAAAAAAGCGAAGTTGAAACTTGAAGAAGTCGATGAGATAAAGACTCGTTTTGTTTCGCTCGCAACTCACCACATAGCTAGCCCTCTCACTGCCATAAAAGCATATACATCTATGCTCAAAGAAGAAGACTCCATGATCGACACGCAAGCATTAAAGAGTGCACCTGAAGATACAAATAATATTATTAAAATAGAACCTATGCTCGACAGTCTTGTGGCGATAATAAAAGACTTTCTGGATATTTCCCAAATAGAAGCGGGAGAGGCGGATTATGATTTTGAAGAATTTGACATACACGAGGCGATAGATGAAGCTGTTGAAATAACACAGAAAGAGCAATCATTTTTACTGCACACAAATAATATAAATATTAAACTGAATACGATTCGACCAGAAATGTTTGGGGCAGGGATTGAACCCGCGACCTTGAAAACCCTAGGTGATAAAACAAAAACTATAAAAGCCGTTGAAAATATATTGGCAAATTCTATAAAGTATTCTAAGGACAAAGATGTCGCTGTGGAAATATCGTTAGAAAGATCAGAGGCTATACCAAAGACTACATCGACCAAAGCAAGTCGCGCTGACGAATTTAGTGGATCTGACAGTACTGATAAGAATGACAAGATTGAAAGTGGCTCAAAAATACTTATAAAAATATCAGACTTCGGTATACGCTCACTTCCAGAGCTGTCGCCACAACTTTTGCAAAAGTTTGGCCCAAGAAAGACTAAGCAGGGTGGTGAAAATTTATCAGTCGACAATAAAAAAACTCAAGAAGCGAAACTCATGGGTAGGGGACTTGGAGTATATGTCGCCAAGCAAATAATAGAGGCACAAAACGGCACGCTGGATATAGAGTATGAAGAAAAAACAAAAATGTGGCACTTTTATATAAGGCTAAATTTGGCATAAAACCATAGAGGATATTTATGAGATAATGCCTTATTAAATGGCTTGAATTAAAGATTTCAGGTAATTTGACTAAATGGCTTATTTCGTGTTATTATACATGATAGAAAGGATAGGGTGTCTAGGCCATCACGGTGCCTAAAATCACTACGGGCTGGTGCTCTAGTGGATGAAAACAGACAAAAACAAACCCTTATTTTGAAAAGTGAATCACGATGTTTATCCCAAAATCCCATTTTGTATGGGTCAAGGTTATGCAAAAAATCTTCATTTCTGCCGAACTCTTGGAAGAGAGTGGAGAACGGCATTTGCTTTCTCACCCATGCCAAAAGGATCGCTTTCTGTAGAAGCAGAAGGGGCAAAACAACTTTTGTCCTACTTCAAAGGATCATTGGAGCCAGACATCTTGTTTGGCCACTCAACTGGCGCAGTACTGGCGCTGAGCTTGGCACGTTTTTTGCCGAGTGTTCAGAAGCTGGTGCTTCTGGCGCCAGCGCCAATGCCGGGTATGATTATTCCAGCCTATCTGCAAGCTCGCATGCTGTTAAACCCGCTACAGTATCTACTGCCGTCGCTACTCGGAAAAGAATTTTCTCTGACACGAGCAGATACATGCGGTCTGATGCTCAACATGATGAAGTCTTGGGATCAGAATGAGTCCTTGCCGTTTTGTGGCAAACCTTGGTCGGGAGCAATAGTGAGAGAGATGATGCTTTCACCGTTCTCATCCTCATTTGACTGGGCTGGCCTTGAAGGTAAAGAGATTCACGTGATCAGCGGTGGCGCTAACAAGATGATTCAACCATGGTTTGCGAAAAAGGTTGGTCAGCACATTGCTGACCAAGCGGGTGTAACTGTGCACTATCGGGAAATACCCAATGCTGACCATACACTGATGTGCGGTGACAATGCATCATTTGCATTTCACTGCATTTTCCAACGTATCGACGTTCGTCCACCGTATCGTGACGAGATCGATTTGGCCTGTGACATGAGCTACTGCTGAAACGTAGCGTGCGTTGAAAGCGCCAGTCAAATACCATAGACCAACTGAACCTCAACAATGCGTAAGTCTCCCAAGGCTTACGCGTTTTTTATTACTTGTGATAATATTAAGCGCACCGATATAAACAATACAAGAAGGTTCAGCGCCGTAAGGTGCTGTACAACCCAAAACTATTAAACAAACACTATGTCCAAAATCCTCCTATCAGGTATCAAGTCCACAGGCCGGCCACATATTGGCAACTATTTTGGTGCAATGAAGCAATATCTAGAGTTGCAGGAAAAAGGTTATGACTGCCGTATTTTCATAGCCGACCTTCATTCACTTACGAGTGTACAAAACGGCGAGATGCTAGCGGAGTACACGCTCGACTTGGCTATAGACTATCTTGCTATAGGTCTAGATCCTGAGAAGACTGTTATTTTTAAACAATCAGATTTACCTGAGGTCACTCTGCTTGGTTGGATATTCAACTGCATCACTACTATGCCGTACTTGATGCGCGCTCATGCTTTCAAAGATGCTGAGGCAAAGAGTAAAGAGATCAATGTTGGTGTGTTCGACTATCCACTACTCATGGCGGCAGATATTCTCATACACAATGCAGATATAGTACCTGTTGGACGCGATCAAAAACAGCATGTGGAAATGGCGCGAGATACAGCGGAGAAATTTAATCGAACATTTAATAGCGAAATATTTAAACTACCAGACGCTTATATTTTAGAAAATGTTGAAACCGTTCCAGGTATAGACGGCAGAAAAATGAGCAAGAGTTACAACAATCATATTCCACTTTTTTCTACCGATGAAGAGGTGCGTAAGCTCGTGGCTTCTATAGTCACAGATTCAAACGGTGGTGTACCTGTAAATGTTCTAAACATTCACAAACTTTTCCGAGATGAAGAATATCTCAAAAAACTCTATACAGAACATGAAGGGAAGTACAAAGCCTTAAAAGACGCACTAGCGGAGGATATTATTGCGTTCATAAAGCCACTTAGAGAGCGCCGTGAGGAGATAGCTAAGGATAAGGACGCTATACGCCAGCTATTGGCGCAAAACGGCTCACTGATGCGAGAAAAGACCCATCCTCTAGTATATGAGGTAAGAAAGGCTGTTGGGTTGGTGGTTTAGGGGCACAAACCATAGTGTAAAATCCCTCAAAATCTGCTACACTACAGGGCATGAAAAATCGCGTATATATCAAAGACCTTTCGGGGCACAAAGGGGAAGAAGTTAATGTTGCTGGCTTTGCCCAGGCTATTAGAATACAAAGTAAAATAATATTTTTAGTACTCAGGGATATAACAGGGGTTATTCAAAATGTTATAGAAATAAAAGATGAAAGCGTATTTGCTGTAGCAAAAGATCTATCTGTAGAATCTGTTATAAAGGTGACTGGTTTGGTCAAAGAAGCGCCCCAGGCTCCGGGAGGAATTGAAATATCTGTATCTAATATAGAAATACTATCTAAATCTTCTCCAGAACTTCCAATACCGGTAATTACAAAGGCTGGCAATGAAGAGACTGAAGCCCCTGTACGCTTTGACTATCGATGGCTAGATATTCGTAAACAAGAGAAAACAAAAATATTTAAGGTTTGGACAGAACTAGAAAAAGGCTTCAGAAACTATTGGAATGAAAATAATTTTATTCAAATATACTCTCCATCATTTATGTCTACACCATCTGAAACTGGTGCGGAAGTATTTGAAGTAAAGTATTTTGATAAAAAAGCTTATCTTGCTCAATCTCCTCAATTCTATAAACAAATGGCTATGGCCTCAGGTTTGGAAAAAGTCTTTATGGTAGGACCTGTCTTCCGTGCTGAAGAATCTTTTACAACAAGACACCTTACAGAATTTACTGGATGGGACTTCGAGGTTAGTTATATAGATTCTCATCATGATGTAATGGATGTGGAAGAGGGTATGATTGTTGCAGGCTTCAAGCAAGTGGCTGAAAAATTTCCGGAACTAAATCTTGAGATACCAACTACACCATTCCCAAGAATAAGTATAGTTGAAGCTAAGGAAATATTAGCAAAAGAGGGTATTGTAGCTGGTGGTGAAGACCACGACCTTTCTCCAGAAGAAGAACGTGGTATTTGTGAGTATGTAAAAAAGACTTACTCGCATGATTTTGTATTCATTACTGACTATCACAAATCTAAAAGCGCTTTTTATCATATGCGTCACGAAAATGATAACGATAGATCGAAGCGTGCAGACTTACTATACAAAGGCATAGAAATTACAACCCTTGCACAAAGAGAGCACCGAATAGAAATACTTGAAAAACAAGCTATAGAAAAAGGTATGAGTCTTGATGCTTTAAAGGATTATCTAAACTTTTTCAGAAATGGTTGTCCTCCACACGGTGGTGCAGGTATCGGCCCAGGACGTTTAATAATGAAAATACTTGATCTACCAAACGTACGTGAAGCTACATACCTACCGCGAGATGTTAAGAGATTAAATCCTTAAGTACAAAAATGAAAACTAAAAAAGTATTATCTTTTGCACTTAGATTAATTGGAGCGATAGCTATCGCTTATGCAATAGCTATGTTAATACTTATGTTTTTTTCACTTTCTATAGGTTCTTCGTCGCTAACACCTACAATATTTGCAGTATTGATTGCTGGAATTGTGATTAATAAAATTGGAAATCATATTAAAGATACGAATTAAATGAAAATCCTCTTCGTCTGTCGTGGTAATGTTGGAAGAAGTCAAATAGCAGAAGCTTTATTTAGAAAAAAGTTTGCTGACAAATATGAGGTTTTTTCTGCTGGCACAAAAGTAGGTGAAGAAAGGGTGGTAGGTGATCTCAGACCCGCCATAGACAATGTACTCACCGTTATGGAAGAAGAGGGTATTGATGTGTCAAAAAATATTAGCAAACAAATTACGGAAGATATGACCAATACGGCAGACAAGATTATTCTCGTAGTAGATGATAGAGACCCTATTCCAGAATACCTACTAAATAATCCTAAGGTTATAAAATGGGACGTATTGGATCCGAAAGGTCAAACACTGGAGTTTACTCGTGAGACCAGGGAGCAAATCAAAAATCTTATAGATGTTCAATGGACGGAATAAAGACAGATACTCTTTTAGCTTAATAATTGATATACTTTATACATTAAAATGAAAAAAAATATAAAAGGTTTTTCTGGTGTATTAGTAACATTAATAATTGCATTATTAGCTAGTAGTAGTGCTTACATTTATTTTCAAAATAAATCTACTAAAAATGTAAATGAAATCGAAATACAACAAAGTGATTTAATCGATTCTCAAAAACAAGATTCGCCAGAATCTATACTTACAAATACAAAAAGAGGAGGTTATGTAGAGGTCAACAACAACACAGGACTTAAAAAAAATGATTTGAGAAAAGAAGAGTATATCACTTATATTACTGAAGACGGCACAAATGAAAAAAATATCATTCACCCAGATACAGACAGAAAAGTTACAGTTACGGGTAAGAATATTATTGCATGTCTAGAAACAGCTATTCAATGTGAATTCAATGTAATGATTGGAGATAGAGCATTTAAATTAAAAATTCCTTCGGACGCTACATCTAACACATCTTCTTATTTTATTCCATCAGATTTAAAGAGTGGAGTTTATAGCCTATATATACTTAACTATGCCTCAGGAGTTAAAAGCAATACTATACAAATCGAAGTAAAAAACTCAAATAAATAAATTTGCTATACTAAATGAATATGTCAGACACACTTTCTACTTCAACAGAGACCTCAATACCCACAACCACCCCACAATCCTTCACTATCAAAACCCAAGTGTTTGAGGGGCCTTTAGACTTGCTTTTGACGCTCATAGAAAAGCGCAAGCTTTTTATCAATGATATTTCGCTAGCAAAAGTGACTGATGAATATATAGAGTTCATAAACAGACTAGGGGACTATTCACTAGGCGACCGTACTCAGTTTATATACATAGCGTCAACACTCCTTCTCATAAAAGCCAAGTCTTTGCTCCCTACACTCACTCTGACCGAAGAGGAGAAGACAGATGTCGCCGACCTAGAGAAGCGCCTCAAAGAGCTGGAGATAATGCGTAAGGCCAGCGAGACTATTCAAAAACTTTTTGGTAAAAAAATCATATTTCCTCGAGGTGGATTTGATGGAAATTTTAAGTCGAGTGCGCCCACAGTATTTGCACCGAGTCGTGATACCACTCTCGCTGGTCTCATAGAGTCTATTGGTCGAGTATTAACTTCACTTCCAAAGAAACAAGCCGAGGCACCAAAGGTCACTGTACGAAAAACAGTGAGTCTAGAAGACATGATCACACATCTCACAGATCGCATAAAGTCCGCTATCAAAATGAGCTTTCGTGAGTTTAGTGGTGCGAGTGCAAACAAACTAAACAAAAAAGATCTCGACAATGAACGTGGTGCAAGGGTGCATGTAATAGTGAGTTTTCTCGCTATGCTTGAGCTAGTGAAGCAGGGAGTACTCGACGCGCATCAAGAAGGACTGTTCGACGAAATACACATGGAAAGTCAGGAAATAGGGGTGCCGAGGTATTAAATTTAAATATTTATAGAAAGAGAAGACAGAAGTATTATTGCAATATATAATTGAGATATGAATTTATTAAATAGAATACCAACTTTTTTTATAATCCTATTTTTTGTAATCTTAATCATATATTCTGTACCCAAAATAAGGGAGAGAAGATTAAAATTGCTAGCAAAAAAGTATAATCTATCATTTATTCCTAAATTAGAAATAAAACACACTGACGCTATTGAAACTAAAAGGAACCTTTTGGTAGGAAACTTAAATAATAAAAATATAGAAATTTATGATAAGAGATTTATTGGAGGAAGCGGCTATGGAAACAGCGGCCCTTCGAACAAAAGCTGGACAATATTAGAAGTTAATAATAAAAAAATAAAATTAAAAAGTTTTTTAGGGGTTGCTTATGTAACTACTATAGGCAATCACTTAAGTAAGTTGTCTGCCTGAAACTAAGTAATTTCGTCAAGAAGATTTCATAGCAAGGTAAATTTTCGTGCTGTTAGGAGAAGTAAAAACTCGAGGGTAGCTGTATTTTTAAATGTTTTTGGGCGTAAAGGCATAAACTTTCATCCTATTTTATCTTTTTTATCCACATAATTTTACTCAAATCCTTACCCACACGAACCCAAGTAAAAACATATAAAATCCAGCCAAATATGCTACAATATTTAGCATATAAGCCATGAACCTAGAACAATCCCTAGAAGCGTTATTATTTTGGAAAGGTGAGCCTATGAGCCTAAAAGAGCTCGCTAAAAGCTTGTCGGAAGACGAGTCTTCTATTAGCGAAGCATTGACCAAACTAGAAGAAAATCTGCGTACAAACGGTAGGGGTTTGATATTGCAATCTATCAATCAGGAATACTCACTAGGTACCACGCCCGAAGCAAGTGCTCTCATAGAAAAACTCACAAAAGAAGAGCTCAGTCGTGACCTAGGACGAGCATCACTTGAGACACTTTCTATCGTCTTATATAAAGGTCCTGTAAAAAGAAGTGAGATTGATTATATACGAGGAGTCAACTCATCTTTCATACTTAGAAATCTCCTCATCCGAGGTCTCATAGAAAAAAAGCCTGCACCAAATGACAACAGAACAAGTGTTTACAGCACATCGTTTGAGCTTTTGTCATTTTTAGGAATATCAAAGATAGAAGACCTACCAAACTTTGCATTAGTACAAGAAGAGATAGCTAGATTTAATAGCGATCAAGAGCAAGATCAAGAGCGCGCGGGTCAGCAAGACAAAGAAGCTAACCAATAAAAAATATGAACAAAAAAAACTTGAGTAAAATTTCGACAATGGCAACCGCCGCGCTTACACTCGCTCTTTTCATTGCGCCGACTACAGCAGACGCACAGATGATGTCTATCACGAGCATTACTTCTACTAGTACTACTGCGGTCAATTCATCATCTACAAATCCTATAATATGGCCTCAAATAACGGCCACATCAGCTATTGTTTATGACCCAATATCAAACATAACTTACTATGAGAAGAATGCCGACCAAGTACAGCCAATAGCGTCTCTTGCCAAGCTCGCGACAGCAGTGGTTGTTGAAGACTTGTTTGTGATGAACCCTCGCTTTGAAAGACAAACTATAAAGATAAAAAAGACTACTGAGAGCAACAAAGCTGACAGAGATTTGAAAAATGATACCAATTGGACACCAGATATACTTTTGAAATACATGCTACTCGGCTCATCAAACAAGGCGGCAGAAAATCTTGCATCACAGATAATTCCTCGAGAATCTTTTATGTCATTGATGAATTTTAAAGCAAAGCAGTGGGGACTTACATCTACACACTTTTATAATCCATCTGGGATAAGTGTAGAGAAAAGTGCCCGCATAAACGGTAAACTCACAAAGACAGTGACTCCGGGTGCAGAATCTACTTCAAGAGAACTGGTGAGACTAATGTGGTACGCCATAGAAAAATATCCAGACCTTTTGACAGTGACCAAAGATGCTGTCGGTGTATTTTATATGCCAACAGAACCAGGCAAAGCAATAACATTGCAAAATACTGACAAGCTGCTAGATACACTTCCTATAGTCTTTGGTAAAACTGGTTTTACAGATCTTGCTGGAGGCAACCTAGCGATAGTAGTGCAGAAAAATCCTACAGATCACCCACTAGTGATAGTAGTGTTAGGCTCTACTATACAAGGAAGATTTGATGATGCTCTGGCGCTAGCTACAACCACACAGGTACTTATAACAAATAATAAATAAAATATGACTTCAACATTTGATATTATAAAAATATTATTACCAGCAGTATTAGCTTTCATCATTGGTATAGGTATCACACCAACTCTTTCGGATTTTATGTACAGACATAGACTTTGGCGACGTACATCTCGCAGTAAAGAAAATATAGATGCGATGTCTGTTGATTTTCAAAAAGTACATAATGAAAAAGGGGAGAAGAGTACACCGAGAGTAGGTGGCGTAGTGATCTGGATATCAGTTATTTTTACAATCATTCTTCTATATTTAGTAGCATACTTTTTTCCAAATGAAGTGACAGAGAAGCTCAGTTTTTTGAGTAGAAATCAAACCCTACTACCGCTGGTGGCACTTCTTTTTGCCTCTATCATAGGACTAGCAGATGACCTTTTGCAGATTTTTGGCTCAGGTAAAGTAGATGCAACAAACGGCATACCAAGAAAAATGCGCATACTTGTAGTACTACTCATCGGCGCAGTTGGAGCGTGGTGGTTTTATTTTAAGCTTGCCACACTCAGTATCTACATACCATTTTATGGTGACTTGAATCTTGGCATGTATTTTATACCATTCTTCATGCTCACAATGCTTGGAGTGTTTTCAGGTTCTGTCATAGATGGTATAGACGGACTATCAGCAGGTGTACTCACAGCTTCATACAGTGCATATATGGTCATAGCATTTTTCCAAAATCAAATAGATCTCGCAGCCTTTTGTGCAGTAGTGACGGGAGGAATACTAGCTTTTCTTTGGTTTAATATTCCACCGGCACGATTTTATATGGGTGAAACGGGTATGCTTGGTCTCACTGTGACACTAGCTATTGTTGCTTTCCTGACACAGCAAGTAGTACTTCTTCCTATTATTGCTTTTCCACTTTTCATCACATCTATTTCATCAAGTGTACAAATGTTTTCTAAGAAATATTTTGGTAAAAAAATATTTCGCATCGCGCCACTACATCATCACTTTGAAGCTATAGGTTGGCCGTCTTACAAAGTCACTATGCGATATTGGGTTATAGCAGTTATCATGGCTATACTCGGTACGCTCATAGCTGTACTTGGTAGAGTTTAAAATAATACAAACTATCGCGGGCGAATAATTGAGTATACAAAAAACCCACACAAAGCAATGAAAAAAGTCGACAAACCATTCCTAATAATAACCATTATACTCGTAGTAATCGGTTTTATTATTTTTTCATCGGCATCTCTAGGACTTCTAGCAAAAGGTAGCTCGAAGTTTTATGCAGTGACGTTCAATCAGATAGTTTTTGGACTTATAGGTGGTACTATCGCAGCTTTTATAGCATCGAGAATCAATTATCAAAACTGGCGTAAATATGCTTTCTTTATATTTATCTTTAGTTTTATCATGATGCTTTTGGTTTTTGTGCCAGGTATAGGACGATTTCACGGGGGAGCGAGACGTTGGATAGATATAGGCTCTATGAGCTTTCAACCTGCTGAGCTTTATAAGCTTGGTTTTGTAATGTACATATCCGCTTGGTTTGCTTCCGTCAAAAACAAAGCTTCCACATTCAAGTTGGGCACATTGCCATTTATCACTCTTATATGTATAAGTGCAGGACTAGTACTAATGCAACCGGACACAGATACTTTCATGGTTATCACTATGGCGGGTGTGGCTATATTTATATCAGCAGGAGGGCGTTTCAAGGATATGTTTATAATGGGTATAGTCGGCACTGCCATACTCACAGCTCTAGTATTTTCTCGACCTTACTTGATGCAAAGAATACAGACTTTCATACATCCAGCCAATGATCCAACAGGAAGCGGCTATCAAATACAGCAATCCCTCATAGCTATCGGTACAGGAGGAATGTTTGGTAAGGGGTTCGGTCAAAGCACACAGAAGTTTAACTTCTTACCAGAGCCTATCGGTGACTCTATATTTGCAGTAGCCTCAGAAGAATTTGGTTTCGTTGGTGCTGTGACTATTATACTTTTATATGTATTGTTTTGCTTCCGCGGTTTTCGTATCGCCCTAAAAGCACAGGATATTTTTGGCTCATTTTTAGTGGTAGGTATCATCACCCTCATCAGCGTTCAATCATTTTTAAATATTGCCGCCATGCTTGCCATACTGCCACTTTCGGGTACGCCACTACTTTTTATATCCCATGGAGGTACCGCGCTATTCTTTGCTCTTGCCTCAGTCGGAATAGTGTTGAATGTCTCTAGATATCAGAAAAAGGCGTGATATAATAGGAAAATATGAAAATACTGATGACAGGAGGAGGCTCAGGAGGACACTTTTACCCGATAATAGCTGTCGCCGAGGAAATCCGTGAAATATGCAGAGTAGAAAAGATACTAGAGCCAGAGATATTTTTTATGTCGCCATCTCCTTACAACAGCAAGGAGCTTCTAGACAAAGATATACAGTTTGTAGCGACTACAGCAGGCAAGAGACGCGTAGGTGCCAAAGGTTTTTCTAAGATATTAAACTTTATAGATTTATTTAAAATGGCTTGGGGAATACTCACAGCTCTAGTAAAACTTTATAGTATTTTTCCAGATGTGGTTTTTGCAAAAGGTGGCTACACAAGCTTTCCTGCAATAGTAGCAGCAAAGATACTCGGTATACCAGTGATACTTCATGAATCAGACAGTGTGCCAGGACGAGTAAATGCTTGGGCAGGTAAATTTGCTGAGAGAATAGCTCTTTCATACAAAGAAGCAGTATCTTTTTTTCCAGCTAACAAGACGGCATATACAGGTAACCCTGTGAGAAAAGCTATACGTGAACCCTTGACTACAGGAGCTGTAGAATACCTGCATCTAGAAGAAGGTCTACCTACTGTACTCGTACTAGGAGGCTCACAAGGCGCTAGAATCATCAACGACGCAATACTAAGCGCACTTCCGGTATTGGTAGAAAAATACCAGATAATACATCAGACTGGTAGAACAAATCTCGCGGAAGTGACTCGTACCGCAAATCTCATACTCGATAACAACCCACACGCATCTAGATATCACCCTTTTGATTATCTAAGTACACTTGCTATGCGTATGTCCGCCGGTGTTTCATCTGTAGTAATATCCCGAGGTGGTTCAACAATATTTGAAATAGCACTTTGGGGACTACCGAGTATTCTTGTACCTATTACAGAATCAAACGGCGATCATCAGCGCAAAAACTCTTACAACTACGCTCGTGATGGAGGTGCTATAGTCATAGAAGAGAGCAATTTAAGTCCAGAGATTATTATGAATGAAATAATCAGAATATTAGAAAATCATAAAGTTGCAGACAAAATGCGCGATGGAGCAAAAAAGTTTGCTCGTACAGATTCAGCAACTATCATTGCAAGAGAAATACTCAAGATCGCCTTAAAGCACGAAACACAATAAATGCCTAAAACAATCCCATTAGAAAATAAAAAAATAGTCACTCGCTTTGCACCAAGTCCTACAGGCTTTATGCATGTTGGTGGTGCTCGTACAGCTCTATATGCTTGGGCATTTGCACGTAAAGCAGGCGGAACTTTCATACTTCGCATAGAGGACACTGACCAAGAGCGAGCAGTGGAGGGATCCATAGAACACATCATAGAGTCACTCAAATGGATAGGATTAGACTGGGACGAGGGCGTGGATATAGGTGGTCCTCATGCACCATACAAGCAGTCAGAGCGTCTCGACTCATATAAAAAGTATGCACAAATACTCATAGAAAAAGGTCTAGCTTATGCTGACCCATATAGCAAAGAAGAGCTAGAAGCTTTTCGTAGACTGGCCGAGGAAGAGAAGCGACCATTTTTGTATCGCAATCATCGTCCAGAAAATCCACCAACATGGGATGGTACTCAAGCACTTCGTTTCAAGACTCCAGAGATAAAACATTATGAATGGAACGATCTTGCACGTGGCGAGCTAAGCGCTGGCGAAGAAGCTCTTGATGATTTTATTTTGATAAAAAGTGATGGCTATCCTACATACAATTTTGCACATATTATAGATGACTTGGAAATGGGTGTAACTCATATCTTTCGCGCTGATGAATTTATATCTTCTACACCAAAGTTTTTGTCTTTGTATGATGCTCTCGATATAGAGCGACCTCACTTTGTGACACTTCCACCTATCATGGGTCCAGATGGCAAGAAGAAGCTAGGTAAAAGAGATGGAGCAAAAGATATTTTGGATTATAAAAAAGAAGGCTATCTTCCTGACGCGATGATGAACTTCCTCGCTTTTATAGGCTGGAACCCTGGAGACGAAAGGGAAGTATTTACACCTTCAGATTTTATAAAAAGCTTTACTGTCGAGGGTATACAAACAGCTGGCGGTAAGCTAAATGATGACAAACTAAACTGGTTCAACAAGGAGCATTTACGACTTTTAAGTGATGAAAAATTTGCCGAACTGGCACTCCAGTATATACCAGAAGAGATGAAGAAAACTGAAAATTTTGGCGGCAAATTTACAAAAATAATTCCTCTTATACGCGAGAGAATTTCATACTTTGGTGAACTTTCTCAAGGAGAAAAATCAGAAGAAATTGAGATATTCTTTAAGACTCCTTCATATGATACAAACATACTTCTTTGCGCAGAACGACAACGCAAAGGTCTAAATATAAATCTAAAATCACTAGTACCTATACTAGAAAATCTTGCTAAAAAGATTTCAAAAGTTGAAGAAAATTCAACTACAACTCAAACGACACCAGATGATTTTAAAAATGCTATCTGGGATTATGCTGAGGAGCAGGGTAGGGGTGTTGTACTTTGGTGCCTACGAGTGGCACTTTCTGGCAAAGAGAGGTCACCAGACCCATTTACCCTATGTCATCTACTAGGTAAAGAAGAGTCTACAAAGCGAATACAAAATGCAATAAATAACATACAGCGCACATAAACATAAACCCATAAAATAATGCCAGAAAAAAGTTTTTTAAAATCAAAATTTAAAACTCACTTACTCACAGCGGTACTTTTTGGCACACTTATAGTCACAGGTTTTTGTTCGCAAATAAATAATGCCGATGCTCAAAGTGCGGTAAATAGTGCAATCAACAGTAGCGCGGTAGAAGATCTGCAAAAGAAGATAGACGAGCGAAACAGAAACATAGAGCAACTCAATGCTGAGATCAAGCAATACGCCGAACTAGCTGACAAGACAAGTCAGGAAGCCAAGACATTACAATCACTGATAAAAAATCTTGAGGCAAATGCTAAGGCACTCAACTTAGATATTAAAAAAACTAGTGCCAAGATAGACATAGCAAATTTAGATATAAAGAAAATATCAATAAATATTAAAGGTTCTGAAGAAAAGATTACTACCCTCAAAGACGGTATTGCTTCTAGTATTAATGAAATAAGTCGAAATGAAGACACTAGTATTGTAGAAAATCTACTCAATCAAAAAAGTTTTTCTGATCTACTCATAGGTATAGATTCACAACTAAACTTCAACAATGCCATACAGACAAAAGTTGTACAGCTACAACAAGAAAAGCAAAATCTTGAAAAAAATAAAGGTGAACAAGAAAACAAAAAGAAAGAACTTGTGGACTTGAAAACAGAATTGTCAGATAAAAAGAAAGTTGTAGACAATACAAAGACCGAAAGAAACCAAGTACTAAAAGACACAAAAAATCAGGAGAAAAACTATCAGCAAATGGTAGCTGATAGACAAGCAAAAAAAGCTGCTCTTGAAAAAGAAATATTTGATTATGAATCACAACTAAAATACACCCTCGATCCATCTAGTATTCCAAAGTCCGGCTCTAGTGCTTGGGCATGGCCTGTAGATAAAGTCATAATCACCCAAAAGTTCGGTAAGACTAGTGCCTCAAAAAGACTATATGTATCAGGTACTCACAATGGTGTGGACTTCGGCGTCCCTCTTGGCACCAAGGTGAAGGCCATGGGTGTGGGTACTGTAATAGGTACTGGAGATACCGATGTGACCTGTAAGGGCGCCTCATTTGGTCGATGGATACTCATACGTTATGACAATGGACTAGCAGCCACATACGGCCATTTATCGGTCATAAGTGTGTCAAAAGGCCAGCAGGTCATGACAGGGGATACAGTAGGCTACAGTGGCAGTACAGGCTATTCTACGGGGCCACATCTACATATATCGGCCTATGCTGCTGATGCCGTACAGGTACAGGACAGACCTTCAGCTACTTGTGGTGGTCGTACATATACTATGCCGATTGCGCCAGTAGATGCCTATCTTGACCCTATGTTATACTTCCCATCATTGTAAACATATATGTGCGGAATAGCAGGAATCATAGGCCCCAAAGAATACACATCTGACAAAATCGACCGCATGGTGGATATTATTTCTCATAGAGGTCCAGACGACCGAGGAGTGCTCGTAGAAGACTCTTTCGCTTTTGGTATGCGTCGACTATCTATTATAGACCTAGCTCGAGGTCATCAGCCTATATCAAACGAAGACGGCACAGTTACCATAGTCTTCAATGGTGAGATATACAATCACCGTGAACTTCGCCCAACACTGATATCACTTGGTCACACACTCAAGACAGAAAGTGATACTGAAGTCTTGGTACATATGTATGAGCAGTATGGTCCAGATATGCTCAAAAAACTTCGGGGTATGTTTGCTTTTGCAATATTTGATAAAAATAAAAATGAGATTTTTATTGCGCGAGATTTTTTCGGCATCAAACCACTTTACTATCGTGTGGAAAATGAAAAGATTGTAAGCTTCGGTTCTGAGATAAAAAGTCTTTTGGATTCTGTAACTACTAGCGCGCCGAAAAGCGCGCCAAAGATAAACGAGCAGGCTGTATACAACTATTTTGCATTTCAATACAATCCACTCGAAGAAACAATGTTTGAGGGTATATTTAAACTACTACCTGGACATTATATGACCATCAGTCTTGATGAGAGTGGCAAAGCTGGCTCATACAAAATAGAACCGTATTGGCATTATCAATTTGATCATAAAAAAGAATGGCCGAGTGTAACTGATGCTGACGAAAAATCTCTAGCTGAAGAAGTAAAAAAAGTTGTGGAGGATTCTGTCGAGCATCACATTATCAGTGATGTGCCTGTCGGCTCATTTCTATCTGGTGGAGTAGACAGTGGCATCATCGTTAGTACATTACAAAATCTACACAAAAAAGCTGGTGCCGAGTCTATCTCTACTTTCACCATAGGATTCGATCATGTGAGTGAATACACCGAAGCAAAACAAGTCGCTGATGCTATAGGTTCAAAACATCACGAGATAAAAGTAAAGTTTGATGAATATTTTGATGAGCTACCAAAGATTGCGTGGCATTTTGATGAACCTGTAGCAGATCCTTCGGCTGTAGCTTTGTACTTCCTAGCTCGTGAAGCTCGTAAGAAAGTAAAAGTAGTATTGTCTGGTGAAGGCGCTGACGAGCTTTTTGGCGGATACAATATATATCGCGAGCCTTTTGATACTGCATACATAGCGCGACTTCCAGATTTTGTACAAAAATACCTTATACAACCTCTACTAAAAGTTCCTTTTAACTTCTACGGCAAAAACTATATTCGACGGTCAACAACAAGACTTGAAGATAGATATATAGGCAATGCTTATATATTTAAACCTGCCGATCAAAATAAACTTTGGAAAAACAGCACGCCGATGTCTGGCACAAAATATGGTGCAAAAAAACTAAAATCCGTAGATATGTCTCCATATTATGACATTGTGAAAGGCGAGACTGACTCTAGAAAAATGCAATACATAGACATACAGTTTTGGCTACCTGGAGATATACTCGCAAAAGCTGACAAAATGACTATGGCGCATTCGCTAGAGCTACGTGTGCCTTTTTTGGATATAGAAGTAGGGAAGTTGTCCTCTAGGATTCCTGATAAATATAAATACAAAGACGGCAAAACAAAGTACATACTACGCAAAGCTTTTGAAGGTATCGTACCTCAAGCCACAGCAGATAGAAAGAAGCTCGGA
>CAYWQF010000002.1:39429-46679 GCA_964460835.1 uncultured Candidatus Saccharibacteria bacterium
ATTGATGTTTACTTTGTGGTATAATGTCTACATAAAGAATCCACAAAACTCTAATGAGCAATTTTCCAGTTCAAAAAAATAAAGTAAGGGAAATAAATAGCAGTAATAAAAATCGTGGCTTTCTAGAGCTTATAGTGGTCATTATCATCGCTCTAGTCTTACTAAATGTTCTTGGTATAGACATACACGAAGTGCTAGCTCGTCCTTGGGTTCGTGAGTTTGGTACATACGTCATAAAAATGCTCAAGCTGGTTTGGGAAGATCTCCTCGCAATATTTGCTTTCGTAAAAGATTTGGCTGCGTAGGTTTTGTCTTATAATTCCTCCACCTTGACTTGTCCTATCATGTATGGCAATATAGCGAATGTGCCTACGTCGACGGTCGTAGGTGCATCGTTGCATAGTGGGTCTTGGCTAAACTTCAGGCTGACCTTAAACAAAGCTTATGGATTGGAGGGTTGCTCTATATACATCGTCCTTGATGGTCGTGGCGGTGTTGTATCAACTCCTTATATAAACCAAACTTTGAGGAAGTCCTCTCTGGTTGGAGTAGAATCCATAGGATGGAGTAGGCTCGGTGTATTGTCTAAAAACAAACACCGGGCCGTTTTTTTTATTTTAATTTTATATAAATTTATATAAAATTGCACATAATATTTACATATTTATTTCCAAAGAATTAAAAAGGGAATCGAATAGGGAAGAGTCCCCTACTAAAAAGCGGTTTTTTGACCTGACTATAAAAATGACTTTTTCAACATAAATATAGATATACGATACATCCAAAAGAAAAATAGAAGGGGCTTAAAAACGATTCTGTGACGTCAAAATATTGCACATAATACAAAAATACACATGATAATCGAAAACTACAGCGAAGAGTAGTTTTTGGCTAAATGCCCAGAGAGACCCCTTCTGCAGTATAGATTATGTCGGGAAAGATATATTGCGCGACATTCCTATATAGCTATAGTAGGTCTACTCTACTATCATATATACCCAAATACTTAAAATAAAAATTATATACTCTTCTCAAAAAATGTTTTAAAACTACTTTCGTTTAAAACTTTAATATTTTTTGGCAAACTAATTTTTTTATTTAAAATCAACTTATCTATTTCTGGTTGTTCAATTTTAAAATTTCCTATATTTACAAAAAACACCTCTTTTTGTAAATATTTGTATCTTTTAAGCTTTATATTTACTATTCTGGCCAAACTATACATATCTTGTGCATAAAATAGATCAACAACAATACCGCTATCACCTTTTATGTTATATATAAAAAAATCACAACAAATATTTCCAGGCCTCATTATTTTATGTTCATGAACCCTAATTTCATCTACTTTTGATATTAGATATTTATAAAAATATTCTTCATAAATACCTGCTCTTTTATAAGACTCTTTTGCTACAGATGATCTCAGGCTACCTTTTGTATAATCAGCTTCACAATCTAGTTTTAACAATTTTCTTAATCTCACAACTCCACCAAGATTTCTTTGAATATATCTAGATGTGGGTAAATAATCTACCTTATCAAAATCTAAAGTACTAGGATACCTTCCGTAGATACCTTTGTATTTTTCTAACCCATCCTTAATTTGTTCTAGTGACCATTTAGACATTTTTACATATTACCACCAAAAAGAAAAACACCCACCACTTTCGTGATGAGCATTTTTCTAAGTGTGATTGGTTGGTTTGGCCCTGCCAGGCCTCGCCCACCATTTAGTCTATAAGTTCGACTAGATTGCCAAACTATTTACCATTTTATTTCTCCGCCAAGACCTTTGGGCCAAACATTGCCTTAGCAACATCTGACTTCATCCAGCATGGTGAAGATGAGACCCATGGTTGTGATCCACTTTCCTCGTAGAGGATTCGTGCATACTCCATATTTCCCTTCACTGTGTAAATATCTATTCCGAGTTTCTGTGCCCGCTTTGAGTGGTAGTATTCATTGATCTGTAGCGCACCTACGTCACGATCGTTGACCTTACCTCTAAATATAGAACCATCCTTTTCAAATTGTCTAAAGTGAGATTCGCATTTTGCGATTTCGGCCATAAGTGGGATATCTGAAAAATATTCCCGTACAGCGCTCTCGACTTTGGCGTTTGAATTTGATGACCCTACACTACTCTTTGCAGGCGAATTCTTTTCTGCACTTGATGTAGCTGAAGTTGCTATACTTGACGCTGATTGCGTAGTTGTAGCAACGACTGCCTTTTGGTCTATTGTGAAGTCCTGTTTTGAGTACGAAGCATTATCTGCTGTAGTCATCATTCCAGAGACGATCATTGCTAGACCGATTGTGAGTTGTAAAATAAGCCTTTCTTAGACTAGTAATGCGTATGTCTATGCCTGAGTGTGAATTTGCCAGAACATGTCCTGTTTAGGAGACGTATTCTGGCATTTAACATCTATACGCTTGCACCGCGAATCTGCTGATTAGCAAATTTAAAAAGCACAGGTTATGTGCTTTATGCCAATATCCTAGCATACAAGACCCCTAAAAGTCAATCTTTTTACTTGAAAAGTGCCTACCTGTATGACATAATATATGGCTTAAAATAAGGTTATTTTACTCAATAAGGCCTTTACATTTAGGCCTATATATTGTGCTATTTTAGGCCTATTTTTAGATCATTTTTTAATAAGCTTTTCAAGAACTTCCCCTGCCCTTTCAGAACGCCTTAAATCGTCAGAATCACACAAAATCTGCACCGGTGCTGGAGTCTGTATGCGTCTTATGGTCAAAATGGATAGAAAAAAACCGACTAAAGACAGACTGAGTGCTATGTATACAAGTAAAATACTGCCTATATAAGGTTTATCGCGCCCGCCGATACCTCCAACGCCCTCAATACCCTCAATACTCTCTTCCCTATTGAAATATAATGTCATATAGGCTATACTAGCACTCGCTACTTAAAAGGGGCTTCAATTTGTTCTAAAGGATTCTTCAGGGTCAATTTAGCTAGGTCTTACCTATATAAATCAGATACCAGAGAGCCCTTTGGCCCATATTGATACAATTAACCAATACTCAAATAATCTAAAGCTATGGCAACCAAAAAAGCCGGTGGATCCGCAAAAAACTTACGCGACTCAAACCCAAAATACCTAGGTGTGAAGCTTTATGCTGGAGAAAAAGCTACTGCCGGCGCTATTATCATACGACAGCGAGGTACTACTGTACTTCCTGGTAAAAACGTAGGTATGGGCAAAGACCACACTCTATATGCTGAGAAAGCAGGTACTGTAAAGTTTGCAAAGAAGCGAGCAATAAGTTTCGATAACACTACAAAGATCAAAAAAATAGTACACGTAGAGTAAGCAAAGACACTACGGACATTATAAGAACAGTGGCCCAGCCTATCAACTTGAGAACTGGGCCATTTGTTCTGCCTCGCATTATATCCTCACGACTACTAAGTCTTACTATAAAATACAGGATGACCGGTGAGACCATTCCATTTACTACAGCTGAATATATAAGTGCTTTTATAGGATCAATACCCATAAAGTTCAGACCTATACCCACAAATACAGAAAGTATTATTACTCCATAAAAAGCATAAGCCTCTTTGAGCTTACGATATAGACCAAACTTCCAACCGAGACTTTCTGACACGGCATAGGCTGATGAACCGGCAAGTACGGGTATAGCGAGCATTCCTGTACCTATGATACCTATAGCAAAAAGCATATAAGCAAAGTTTCCAGCAAAAGGACGTAAGGCTAAAGCAGCGTCGGAAGCGGTGGTTATATTGTTTATATTATTTGCAAAAAGAGTAGCTCCACAAACTGCGATTATAAAAAACATTACAACATTTGATATAAACATACCTGACCATACATCTACCCGCATATCTTTTATGTTTTTATCTGTGATTTCTACAGGTTTACTGTTTGCATCTACTGTCACACTGACATCTATATTTACATTACCAAGACCATCAACAACCCCTGCAACTTTGCTATGTAGTATCTCCTCCTCTACCTCCTGTGATGTCTGCCAAAAGAAAAGATATGGAGAAATAGTAGTACCCAAAACAGCACAAACTATGACTATGCTCTCTTTTGAAAAACTCATAGAGGGTATAAGTGTGTGCTGCATAAGCACTGACCAATCTAGATCAATGAACATTGCTGACAAGATGTACGAGAACAAAACCAATGCTAAATATTTTAAATACTTGGCGTAGTTAGCATACGAAATAAATATTTGCATAAGCAAACCGACTATACCGAAAATAAAAACTGCTAGACCAAACTCCGCTTTGGGAAACAGGAGCTGAAAACCTTTTGCCATAGCTCCTAGATCTGCTCCTATATTAAATACATTGGCTACCAACAAAAGAAACGTACATATATATAGAATGCCCTTAGAGTAGTGCTGGCGTATATTGGCGGCCAAGCCCTGCCCTGTCACCATACCTATACGAGCACACATTTCCTGTACCACAGCCATAAGAGGGAAAGAAAAAAGTGACATCCATAAAAACTGAAAGCCGTATTTTGCACCAACCTGTGAATATGTAGCAATACCAGATGGATCATCATCTGATGCACCAGTAGTAAGGCCTGGGCCAAGTCTATGCCAAAAGTCCCCTACTTTTTTCTCTGTACCCTTCATCTCATCTATTGCTTCGTCAATAGTATTTTTTATAAAAGAATTATTCACCGTCATATTATAACAAAAATCCAGCGCAGGCTGGATTTTTTATTAACAGGTTTTTGTTGTAGTCCTTGCGTGGTTTACATAAGACGCATCAGCGACTTATGTCTATAGCGCTACAATCTTCAAAGTAAATGTAGCTGTCTTGTCCTGTACCTTTACGTTTATATTGTGATCACCAACTTCCTTTATAGGTTTGTCTAGCACTATGTACTCTGGAGTGATGTCTAGATGACCCTGATCCTTTAGAGCTTTTACGATCTCATCTTTGTGAATACCAGCAAAAAGATGACCCTTGTCAGAAGCTTTACCTGCTAGCTCTATAGTGACATTTTCCATACCCTTGAGATTTTTCATGAGTAAATCTTCTCGAACCTTTCGCTCAGCCTCTTCAGCTGCCTTGAACTCTACAACTCGTGCCATAGCCTTATCTGAAGCCTTTTCAGCTAGACCTCGAGGAAGTAATGAATTCATAGCAAAACCGTCAGCTACGTTTACAACATCGTATTTATTACCAACTTTTGGGACTGATTTTAGAAGAATTACTTTCATTGTTTTATAGTTTAAATTGTTTATTTATACAGCTTTATATGCGGATAAATAGTGCACCTTTTGCGCATCACTTTATCGCCGATAGGCCGTTATGTAGGGAGAACTTTAGCACATAAGGCTTAAATACTCAACATTTCTATAGCCTTTTGCATTTGAGGGTCTTTATGCTCTAGTACGTCCTTTTCAGTCATATCTACTAGGACGTCAGGAGTAAGACCGCCGTCAGATATAGACTTACCGTTTGGTGTGAGCCATCTAGCCACAGTGACTTTTAGGGCTGATTTGTCATCTATCTTGATGTACTCTTGTACAGAGCCCTTACCGAAGCTTTTCTTACCTACAAGCTTTGCCTTGCCATATTCACTCAAAGCTCCAGCGAGTATTTCGGAAGCTGATGCTGAACCGCCGTCTATAAGTATCACCATTCTCAGAGAGTCACTAAATATATTGTAACCCTTGCTTCGCTCTATAGTAGCATCCTTGCCCTTTCCATAGTCTTCTTGTACCACTATCTTTCCTGGTGGCAAGAACCAGCTAGCCATATCCACCGCAGCGTCCAAGAAACCTCCAGGATTACCTCGTAGGTCTATTATAAGCTTGTTTGATTTTGAATTTACAAAATCACGGAGAGCATTTCTAAAGAGTGAGGCTGACTGCGCTGAGAAACTAAAGAGCTTGATAGTAAATATATTTGTATTGGCATCAAATGATGTGTCGAGAGTTGGAAGATTTATAACATCTCTAGTGATGACGATAGTGATAGGCTTTTCACTTGAAGCACGAAGTATAGACAAAGATACAGGAGTGCCTCTCTTACCTCTTATGAGACTTACAGCTTGTTCTACAGAAAAGCCATTTGTAGATTTACCATTGATCTCTACCACTTTGTCTCCTGAAAGCACACCGGCTTTCTCTGCGGGACTACCTTTGAGAGGTGCGACCACAGTCAATACACTGTCTTTCAGACCCATTTCCATACCTACACCTTCGAAATTGCCTTCTATCTCTGTCTCAAAAGCTGTAGCCTCTTTTGGTGGGAAGAAAGATGTGTAAGGATCGCCCATAGACTCCACCATACCTTGTATAGCACCGTATACTCTGTCCTGACTTGTAGCATGAGTGCCTGTAGCGTGAGTCTGTACAAACTTGTCATCTAGTAGATTCCAAGCTTTCCAAAATATAGAAAAATCTGCAACTTCAGCATTTGTCTTCTCACCATTTATAGTGACTGTTACATTTTGTACCTTACTAGCTTCTACCACACTAGATTTGCCAGATATAAAACCTGCATAAAAAAGTACCAATGACAAAAGTGCGACACTTACAAAAGACCAGATCTTCTTACTATCTTTTAAAATATCTCTGAATGAGTCTCCTCCCTTCTTTATTCCTAAACTATGGTCAACATTGTGCTCGTGATTGTGTTCATCAAATGGATTCATATCACACAAGTATCTCAAAGAAGTAGGTCGGGGTCAAACATTAGAGCGCAAAACGCTTGATATACTGCTAAATACTTTAGAACTAGTGAAAACTACCTTTGTTTTGATATACTGGTACAAATGCAAATAAAACTAAAAAATACTCTATCTGGCAAAACTGAAGACTTTACATCTATAGAAAAAGGTGTTGTTTCTATGTATCACTGTGGCCCAACTGTCTACAACTATTTACACCTAGGTAATATTCGCTCTTATGTATTGGCGGATACACTTCGTCGACTTTTTGAGACACAAGGTTATAAAGTAAAACAAGTTATAAATATCACGGATGTAGGTCATCTCACTGGCGATGTAGATGAGGGTGAAGACAAAGTAGAAGTAATGGCAAAAAAAGTCGGCAAGACCGCCGAAGAGATCACCGCTTTTTATACCAAAGCTTTTATGGCGGATATTGGCGAAATGAATGTACTCACAGAAGGCACTCTCTTCCCTCTTGCGAGTGAGCACATAAAAGAACAAATTGACTTAATTGTAGATCTAGAAAAAAATGGTCACACATATAAAACA
>CAYWQF010000003.1:0-38594 GCA_964460835.1 uncultured Candidatus Saccharibacteria bacterium
CCATGTTGTTGAACCGATAACAAATCCGTACTGACCAGCTAGTGCAATCGTTGAAGAAGCAACAGTAGCAGTAACAGTAACCTGAGCAGTTGAACCGTCAGAGATATTGTTGTTAGGGATTGTTACAGGAGTACCAACAGTAGCAGCAATCAAGTTTACAGTGTTTGTAGCAGCGTAAATTGTGAATGTTGAAGCTGTAGGCTGTGTCATAGAACCACCAAGAGAAGTAACGTTGAATGTGAATGACGCTGACATTTCAGTTGTTCGTCCATTCTGGTCACTAACCTTTGTGATTGTAGGTGTACCTACAAGTACGAACTGAGGTGCTGCAGCATAAACATAGTTGTTTACACCGAATACCTGAGAACCTGAAGCATCAGCTGTTGTTCCGTTAGGCTTCTCGAATACAACTCGAGAAACTGTAGTTGAAGCAAATGAAGCAGCAGTTACAGAAGATGGATAGTCCGCCTTAACTGTAAGTGTCTTGATAGCATCCTTAGCAACTACAACAGATAGGTTATCGAAGTTAATCAATGTTCCTGAAGAAACTACACTCTTTGAAGCCAACAATGTTGAGCCGTCATAGAGGTATAGAGTTGTAGGAGCTCCACCTGTTGTGTAAGTTGTTGACGCGTATACATTCTGGATCTTTGAATCACCAGTTTCTGACTTAACATTGAAGTTAAGGACATTTACGCCCTGAACACCGTTGTCAGTCTTGATCTGGTAGTTCTGTGATCGAAGTGGTGATGAAGCTGCAGAGAGTGTCAATGTAGCTGTACCAGGCTTCTTAAATGTGTGTGTTCGTGTCAACGCGTTTAGACTGTAGAAAGATGATATACCGTTACCAGAAACAGCTCGTAGAGAGTTTGTTCCGTAACCGTCTATAACAACTACTCGGTCTGTATCAATTGAACCGTTTGTTGAGAATGATACTGTAAGTGTTCTTGTAGTATTCTTAGCAACCATGAAATTCAAGCCAGAAAGTCGAACGTAGTATACGTTTGATGAATCCTTTGTGAATGTTGATGAGTTAGTAGGAATTGTAGCAATAACATTTGAACCATCCCAAACCTTGATTGTGTTAATCAAAGTTCCAGGGTTTTCAACTGTACTACTAGCTGTTGAAGAAACTTCAAGGTCGATAGTCTGGATAGCAACATCTCCGATAGTAGCCTTAGCTTCAACACCGTATACAGGAACATCATTTGATGTCTGGATATTAGCGTTGTTAGCAGGTGTAGGAGCTAGTCGTACATCAAGGTTTCCTTCAACACCACTAGTTGTAGTTGTTGTTGTAGTTGTTGTACCACCAGTTGTTGTAGTAGTAGTTGTTGTTGTTGAATCAGCCATTACTGCTGCTCGAGTGATAGGACCAAAGTATCCAGCTGCAGGAGTGATTCCCTTTGACATCTGGTATGCCTTAACCGCTGTTCGAGTAAGAGCACCAAAGTATCCCTTAGCTACGCCAGCTGGCATAGTTAGAAGACCCTTTGATTCTAGGAATGACTGAAGTGCGATAACATCAGCACCTCGTGATCCCATAGTAAGACTTGTGTTGAATGCATATGCTGACATTGACTGCGCAGATGCTGCTACTGGAGCAACAACTGTAAGCGCTAGTGCAAGTGTAAGTACTGCAACTAATATTTTTTTCATAATGCGATAAGTGTTAAAGAATATCCTAGGCTGCGATTAATTTTGTAATCAATTTATAATGTGCAGATTCAGATACCCTTCGGGTTATTAAACTAACCGTGCGAACCCGTATCGATGTTGAATGCTTCTTTCGTTGCGTTCAACATCAGTACAGGTTCGCACTTTTTTATAATCAAACTAACTAATAATGACAGTCTTTGTCGAAAGACTAGTCATACCACCTCCCCGCTTCATATTCAGAAAGACTTTTCAGAAGTTGAATATTGATTAATTTTTTAAGATCAATCTTTTATCAAACTTCATACTAATTCTGACTAAGTCGACACGAAGCGCGGAAAAGTTGTCGTGACAATGTGGATATCGGTAATACTGTATATAAGGAAAAATGCAGATAAATCAGAGGGAATGCCAAAATTGGCAAACCTATGTAAACATGCGAATCATCGTATTAAAATTTCAATGACCTCCGGTATCCTAAATTATAGTGCCTATTGTTATCCTAAACAAACCTTTGTTTCCGCCGTTTTGTGGATAACCAACAAACCCCAGTCAGGATGCATATACCTAGACGGCATATAAGGAGATATATTACAGAATTTAGGCCTTTTAGTCAATTTACAACCTTGAGCAAATAGCCTTTGTTTTAAACACCAAAACCATTTTTTTGATGTCCTTAATTGTCCTAAAAGACGTCTAAAAAGGACATCGAGTGAATATACTGACCTGAGTGAGCTAATTTGCTATCGAATATCGACTCCATCTTCGCTCTCCAGTCTTAGACAATGCCCCATTTTGCACTAGAGATATAAGCTCTCTTTGTATAGTCTTTTCACTGCAACCCTTTATAACACTTACCAAGTCTTTTATAGAAGATTCGCCTCTATTTCTTATAGTGTCGAGTATAGTCTTCTGTCTTTCGTTTTTATTTTCAGATTTATTTTCTCCGATTCCGACAGATGTACCCGGTACTCCAGAAACTGCTAGCATGATGTTGCGTGAACTATTTGTACTCATTGAGCCAACACTCTTATTTTGATTATGAATAGATCTACTATTATTGGCGCCATTATTAGCGTTACCAGATACTTGATTGCTCTTAAAACCAGACATATTAGCACTTGGCATATTTATCATATTCATATTAGACACAATGTCTGATACTTCAAAAAGTGAATTTGAAAGCATGCCTTCTTCTGAATCCCTCAATGTCTTTAAATATGAGTGCAACTCCGTAACCAATATTTCCATCTGATATTTGACGATCTTGAAATGTGGCTCTGATATCACCTTACCTGCAACAGCTATATCAGACATAGAGATGAGTGACACCAACTTAATGATTGCGTCCTTTATAATATTTTCAGATTGTCCGATACTGTAGCCACTACTTATGATAGAGCTGGTGACCTCCACAAGACCTAAAGCTGTCTTTCTGATTGGCTCAACTATGACATTATCCTTATAGTTTACAACACCACTATTGCTGTCTATGCTGTTTGTAATCATAAAAACAGCCTTACAAATCTTCTCAGATTTCTTGTACAAATATACCGCCCTACTGTCTTTTAGAACCAAAGAAATAGCCTCATTGAACTGTATGTCCTTTTGCGAATCGGTTAAATTTTTGTTGTCCTTTTCCATTGAGTTTTTTGTCTTTTAATTTTGGCTTTTATAAAATCGAGTAAAGTCTTTTAAGTTGTTGCAATTATATATAAGACAAAATTAAAAGCAACTTCTGGAAGAGTTATCCCCATGTTAAAATGTTTTCATGTCAAAACGAGAGAAAAGAAAAGAGTCTACGGACAAAGAAGTGATTGAAAAAAAGAAGGTTCATTTGAAGGAAAGCACTATAAAAAGTGTCTGGGGTATTGTACTTTTTGTAGTATCAATATTCTTTTTATTAGCAGCGTTTGGTAAGGGTGGTCTTGTGGGTAGTAAAACCTATGAGATCTTAAACAGTCTACTGGGCTATGGGTACTACCTTATACCCTCTATATTATTCATACTATCCTTATCTTTTTTTGGCGAACAAGAGAGAAGTTTTCCCCTATCAAAGACGTTGGGTACAGTTATGTTTGTAGTATCTGGACTAGGTTTATTTCAAATAGTAAGCGATGGTAGTGGAGGTATAGTGGGACACTTTATAGCGTCTCCACTTATAAATCTTTTTGATACAGCTATCAGTTCTCTTTCTCTTCTCGCGGTTCTCGTTATATCAATACTCATTATCTACGATGCAGCACTTCGCAAGGAACATATCTTTATATGGAAACTATTTAAAAAATCTACAGATGAAGATGAGCTTGTAGATGCCAACGGCAAAACCCTACTCAAAGATTCTGAGTCAAAGAAACTTAGTGATGCTGAAAATAAGGCTTTAAATATAGACAAAAATAAAGGACAAGATGCGTCCGATATAAAGGACAGTGGTGATGAGGATAAAAAAGCTCTATCTGTCCTTGAAAGTATCAAGGCTAAAATGTCTGGTGAAAATAGCAACGCAAACGGCACAAACAATACAAATGGGGCGAACAACAAGCCTGTGGATAACGAGAACGATGGGCTGATAAAAGTATCTCGACTTGCTCTACTTGGTAAAGAGTTTGTTCCCCCACCACTTAGTCTTCTAGAAAACGATAGAGGCAAGCCTGGTGTTGGTGACATAAAAGCAAATGCAAATATTATAAAAAGAACTCTACAAAACTTTGGTATTGATGTAGAGATGGACGAAGTATCGATAGGGCCTTCTGTTACAAGATATGCACTGAAGCCAGCTGAAGGTGTGAAGCTTTCAAAAATACTTGGATTGCAAAACAATCTTTCACTTGCGCTTGCGGCACATCCAATCCGTATCGAAGCTCCTATTCCTGGAAAATCTTTGGTGGGTATTGAGATTCCAAATAGTGTGAAAACAACTGTTGGACTTGGTTCACTTCTTTCACAAGAAGAATATCAAAAGTCTGATAAGCCACTTCTTGTCGCACTTGGAAAAGGTATTTCTGGAAAATCATATTTCGACAACTTAGCGAAAATGCCTCACCTACTTGTAGCTGGTGCAACTGGTTCTGGAAAATCTGTGACTATTCACGCTATCATCACATCACTCCTTTTCCGCAACTCATCTGAAAATCTACGATTTATAATGATTGACCCGAAGCGTGTAGAACTCACTCAATACAATAAAATCCCTCACCTTCTCACTCCTGTAATCACAGACGCAAAGAAAGCTATCATGTCACTCAAATGGGCGGCAAAAGAAATGGATAGACGATACAATATTCTAGAAAAGAACTCTATACGAGATATTGCTTCATATCATAAAAATATTCTCGCTCCTGAAATAGAAAAGAGGAAAAAGGCATCGGCTGAGGCTTTGCGAAAATCTGACATAGAAGACGCTGACAAGGCCGACAATCTAGACCCAATGCCATATATAGTGATCATTATCGATGAGCTCGCAGATATTATGCAGACATATCCAAGAGAACTCGAGGCTGGAATCGTGCGACTTGCACAGATGAGTCGAGCTGTAGGTATTCACCTCATCATCTCTACACAGCGACCTTCTGTAAACGTCATCACAGGCCTCATCAAAGCAAACATCCCTTCTCGACTAGCCCTACAGGTAGCTTCACAGATAGACTCACGAACTATTCTCGATATGCGTGGCGCAGAGGAGCTTCTCGGTGCTGGAGATATGCTCTATTTATCTGGAGAAATGTCTACACCTCGTCGAATACAATCTGCGTTTATATCTGAAAATGAAACAAAGAAGGTTGTGCAATACATCGTGGACAATATGGACACCCTACCGCAGGAGATCACTCTCACAGGCGAAGCTGTCACCAACAGTGGTACTCCTGACCCTGTATTTAGCTCAAGCTTTAGTGATAGCTCTGATGACGAAGATGAAGACGATCTATATGAAGAGGCTAAGCAAACTGTTATCGAAGCTGGCAAAGCATCCACTTCATATATTCAAAGAAAGCTACGTGTCGGCTATGCTCGTGCAGCAAGACTTATGGATATACTTGAAAATAGAGGTGTTATAGGCCCTTCTGACGGTGCTAAGCCTCGTGAAGTACTAGCTGGTAAGAACGGTTATAACGAGGGTGGCAATAGTGGAAATAACTCATCAAATAATATGGCCGGTATGGATATAAACTCTGTAGGCGATATATTGGAAGGTCAAAACTTCAAATCCCCTGCTAAACTGGTTGATTCTAACCCATCAAATATATCTGAACCTGAAGATATAGAAGAATCATTGGAAGACCCTACTGAGGAAGATGAGTCTGACGATGATACTAGTGCTAATGTAATTAAAAACAATAATGAAGTATTTTAGAAAAAATTTAACTTCTGTTAATGTAAAACTGCTATGATGAAGCCGTACGAGGATGGCAAGATGATACTCAAAATTCTCGTCATTAGCATATTTGTTCTTTTTATTGTCGGGTACGGCCTATTTCAAGCCAAAAAAATCATCACAGGACCAGAGATAACCATTACTTCCCCTATCCAAGGAGGTACTGTTGGTGACAGTGAGACTACAGTGACGGGCGTTGCTCGTAACATATCTGCCATATCTCTAAATGACAGATCTATATATATAGACGAGTCTGGCAACTTTAGTGAGAAATTGATGCTATATCCAGGGTATAATATAATCAAATTAAAAGCTCAGGATAAATTCGGGGCAACAGTACAAAAAGACATTGAGTTGGTATATAAAAGCTAATAGACCTAAATTAAAAAATAATAATTTAATAATAAAAAATAAATACAAATGGCAAAATTTGCAAAAAAGACAAAAGCTGGAAAAAAGGATTCTACAAAGGAGAATAAAATCCCCGTACGAGCAGTAGATGGTGCAAACGATGAAGCAGAAGAAAATGCAGAGATAGATATGGATACAAATACTCGCATAGATCATAAAGTTGCAGAGAAGACTGCAATGACTATCAAAGATACACTGGCGCAGATAAAGACAAAGTTTGGTGATGACGCCATCATGAAGCTTGGTGAGAAAGCTAAGGTTGATGTAAATGTCATCCCTACTGGCTCTATCGGTCTAGATGCAGCACTTGGTGTGGGAGGAATGCCACGAGGAAGAATAGTAGAAATATTTGGCCCAGAATCTTCTGGTAAAACTACTCTCGCTCTTCATGTAATAGCTGAGGCTCAGAAAATGAGTGGTGTATGTGCATATATAGATGCTGAGCATGCTATGGACCCTGAGTACGCAAAGCGTCTTGGTGTAAAGATAGATGAGCTTCTTATATCCCAGCCTGACACAGGAGAACAAGCTCTAGAGATAGTAGAAAGTCTTGTACGCTCTGGAAAGATAGATGTGGTGGTTATAGACTCTGTAGCAGCCCTTACCCCAAAAGATGAGATCGAGGGTGATATGGGTGCACATCATGTAGGAAAGCAGGCACGACTTATGTCACAAGCTCTCCGAAAACTCACAAGTATCGTTTCAAAAACAAAGACAGTGGTTATATTTATAAACCAGATCCGTATGCAGATCGGTGTGATGTTTGGTAACCCTGAAACAACTCCAGGAGGTAAGGCTTTGAAGTTCTATACTTCTGTTCGTCTCGATATACGAAGAATAGCGCAGATAAAGAAAGGTGAAGAAATCATGGGAGGCCGTTGCCGGGTAAAGGTTGTTAAAAACAAGGTAGCTGCTCCATTCAAACAAACAGAGTTTGATCTAATGTATAACGAAGGTATCTCTCGTGAGGGTGAAATCATCGCTCTTGGTGAAAAGATGGGTATTATCACAAAGGGTGGTACTAGCTACTCTTATGGCGATGAAAAGCTAGGACGAGGATATGACGCTACACGTCAGTACCTACGAGAAAATACAAAGACTAGCGATAAAATACTCGCACAGATACGAGCGAAGCTAAAGGAACAGGTTTAATATTAGGTTAAATTTAATAGTTTTAAAAACTAGACTTATCCCCCATTTTCTCATAGAATGGACGCTATTATCCTTATTTAATGAGTGCATTTAAACCTAAGCGCTTAAATTCGCCTAAATAGTTAACTGAACAAATATGCTTGAATACAACGAAATAACAGTAAGAAAATATATAGTTTTTGAAGGTGAGCCTTATGAAGTACTCAGCTCACACGTATTTCGAAAACAAATGCGAAAGCCTGTAAATGCTACAAAGCTTAAGAACCTCATATCTGGGCGAGTTGTAGAGCACTCTTTTGGCGCTCAAGACAAGGCTGAAGAAGCTGAGATTGATACTAGAAAGGTAAAGTTTCTATATGCAAACCGTGGTGAATGGTGGTTTTGTGAAGAAAGTGACCCTGGAAAGCGTTTTAAAATGGAAGAAGAACTACTAGGTACGCCAGCAAAGTTTATGAAGCCAAACTCTTTGGTGGACGTGGCTTCTTTTGGCGACAGAGTTATCGGCGTGAAGCTCCCTGTAAAAGTAGAGCTCAAGGTTACTGATGCTCCTCCTGCAGTAAAGGGTGACACAGCAAAGGGTGGTAACAAGGTCATCACACTAGAGACAGGTGCAACTATCAACGCACCAATATTCGTAGCCGAAGGAGATATAGTACGAGTAAACACAGAGACTGGAGACTATGTAGAGCGAGTTACTAAGTAAAGGTTATAGACAACATAAAAAGCATATTGAAATTCTTCTCCCACGCGTTACGGCCTGCTGGCCGTCCGCTCTGCTCGAAGCCTAGCTTCTGCGCAAGGGTCAAAGAATCTCAATATGCTTTTTATATTTTCCATCTTTACTTTTGAAACTCCTATGAATAAATACAAAATACCCTGTGTGTCCGACCCTTGCGCAGGCCGTTGAGGCCGAGCAGAGCACGTTCCAGTAGGAACGATGCGTGGGAGGATACACAGGGTATTTTGTATTTATCTAGTTTGCAACAAAAGGAAGTAGTGCCATGAATCGAGCTCGCTTGATAGCTCCAGAGAGCTGTCGCTGATTCTTTGCTGTAACACCTGTCTTCTTTCGAGAAAGCATTCGGCCATGAGGATTGATGAACTTCTTCAAGATATCAGTATCCTTATAGTCTATGTGTTTTATATTGTTCTGTGAAAAGTAGCACTGCTTAGCCATATATTATCTATTATTTATTGTTAATTTTTATTTATATTTTATACCTAGATCATCCGCGAGAGGCCTAAAAAGGAATATCTTCAGGGTTGATTTCCTCCTCAGGGTAATCTACAGAAGGCATTCCGTCAATAGGATTGGCTTCTTCGCCCTTGCTTGAGCTAGAACCTTTAGAACCTGAACCACTACTCTGACTTGAGCCTGTAGCTCCACCAGAAGCTCCTGGACGGCTGTATGAGCCAGCTCCTGCGCCATCTCCTTGTCGTGGACCAAACTGTATACGATCAGCTATAACCTCTGTACGGTACTGTTTTTTACCGTCCTGACCATCCCATGAACGAGTCTGCATTCGGCCTTCTACAAAGACGCCACTACCCTTCTTTAGGTACTGAGCAGCTGTCTCAGCCTGTCGGCCAAATACTACAACATTGTGATAATCAGTACTTTCCTGCTTAGCACCGTTGTTGTCTTTCCATACTCTGTTTGTAGCGATAGAAAAACTAGCTACCTGAGACCCTGAAGGCAAAGCCTTGAGCTCTGGATCTCTAGTTAGGTTTCCGTAAATTATTGCTTTGTTTATGTACATTCTTTTTATGCACGAATCCGTGCGGTTATACGATTAGATTGTGTAAAATTATTGCATTATTGCTTATTCCTTTACCAATTCGTCTATAGATTTATCTACTTCTACCTCATCTATTTTAGCAGATGTCTCAGGTGTTGTAGATACTTCTGATGTTGCATCTTCAACCTTAGTCTTTCCGTCCTTTGTAGAGTCTTTTGCAGAATCCTTAGATAGGTCCTTGATACCTGAAAGAGTGTTTTCTCGTACAGTAGAGATAACTATGTATCGTAGTAGTGGTTCAAAAAGCTTCACTGTCTTCTCTAGAGCAGGAATAGACGCTGGGTCTATCTCAAACTTTACCCAACCAAAGTATGAAGTAGTATATCGCTTCTTCTGAGCCTTAACAGTCTTTGCTATCTCGTAAGATAGATCTGTCATAACAGGGGCTTCTTCTGATATGAATACGCCACCCTGCTTCTCTACTAATGATTTTAGATGAGAAAATTGGACCATAGCCTCATCGTCCGACATTGTCGGTACAAAATGAAAACCAAGCTCGTAAATACGATTCTCTCCTTTCTCTATTGTTGATTCAGTGTTTTTCTCTTTTGACATGGGCTAAAGACTATCACAGCTTTTATGTGAGTGCAAATTGCTTTTTAGCGTTATTTAACAAAGCCTTTTTGACTATCTCTATGTCTAAACCCTTGATTTCAGCTATTTTCGCTACTACCTCCCTTACATAGAGAGGTTCATTCCTCTTTCCTCTATAGGGCACAGGGGTCACAAAAGGGCAATCCGTCTCTGACAAGATACTCTCTAAGGGGATGAATTTGACCAATTCTTCATATTGTTTGGCAAAAGTGATTACTCCAGTAAAAGACAAGGTAAAACCTCTATCTAGAAATGCCTTGGCTTCTTCGATGGTACCAGCGAAGAAGTGTGCATTTCCCCGTAATCTTACTCCACCCCTCATTAAATACTCATCAATTATTTCTAAAATTTTTCCGTAGGAATCTCTAGCGTGTATCATTATCGGTTTATCATACTTGAGTGCGAGCTCTATTTGCTTTCGAAAATCCTCTTCTTGAAGCTTCAATGTAGCTTCTTTATCCAAACCCTCAGGCAAACGAAATACATCTAGACCGCATTCACCTATACCAACAGTCTTTGAATGTGCCACAAGTGGTTCAAAAAGCTCCGTATCGAAACGCTCTATGTGATTGCTATCATAACAAACACCTGACAATGACTCTTCGTGACATTCGCCGACATGAGTGGGATGAAGTCCGACAATAGCGTACACACCTTCGTTTTTTTCAGCCAATGCAACAATATCGCGTGATGATTGCAAAGAAGTGCCGACATTTATCATCGCTACACCAGCATCTTTTGCCCGAGCAAGTGTCGCTTCCCTATCTTCGTCGTAGTTGGGAAAGTTTACATGACTATGCACATCTATGTATTCTGGATTAAATGTCATTTTTATTTTAATCTTATTTTTTTAATTTTTGTGCAAATTATTCTTTTCGCAAAAATAGTGGCGACGCTGGCATCTTGTTTGTTTTTATTGCAAGCTTTATCTTTTCTGAAGTTTCTGGAAGTATTGGATTTAACATTTGTCCGACAATGTAGAGCCTCACAACAAGCTCCTTTATGATTTCTCGTCCTCGAGTTTTTTCTTCTTCACTACTTGTATCTTTCAAAAGTTTAAAAGGCTGGCTTTCTTGTATGTATGAGTCCATCGCAGATATTTCAGACCATACTAGATCACAAGCTTTGTTGATTTGAAATTTTTCAAGAAGGCTAAAAAATGACTCACCGTCAGGTGTGGATTTTTCATCAATACTTTTTTCAGGAATATCTAAGAACTTATTCCAAGTATCTTCATCTACAGAAAAATCTACTAAGTGAGTCTCGGACATTTTTAAAATACGATTTGTGAGATTACCTATACCGTTTGCAAGATTGGCATTATAAACTTCTTTAAATCTCTCCATTGTAAAGTCGCTGTCTTCGTATGATGGCACCTCACGAGCCATATAGTATCGCAGTGCGTCCGTGCCGTATTCCTCTACTATATCGAGTGGGTTTATGATATTTCCCAGACTTTTACTGATTTTTTGTCCACCTATATTTAGGAAACCGTGAATAAATATTTGTTTGGATAAAGGAAGCTTTGCAGACAAGAGCATAGCTTGCCACATAGCAGATTGTTGACGAAGATTGTCTTTACCCGCGACTTGTGTGCCTGGCCAAAATTTTTCAAAAACCTCTGTGGTGTCAGGCCATCCAAGTGTTGATATATAGTTTACAAGGGCGTCAAACCATACATACATCACATGATTGCTATCACCTGGCACCTCTACTCCCCAAGGCATCTTTGACTTCAAGCGAGAGATACTAAAATCTTGTAATCCCATAGAGACAAAAGACTTAATCTCATTAAAACGAGAATCTGGAATAACAAAATCTGGGTGTGAGGTATAGTGATCTAAAAGCGCCTGCTGGTAGCGAGAGTATTTGAAAAAGTAATTTTCTTCCTGAATAATCTCTATTTCCATATTTGGATGAATAGGACACTTACCGTCCTCTAGCTCTGTGTCTGTCTTTTCTAGCTCACAACCTACGCAATACTTCACAGAGTAGTTGTTCTTGTATATGTCGCCATTATCCTGACATATTTTCCAAAATGCTTGTGCCGCTTTGATATGCTTAGCATCTGTGGTACGTATAAAATTTGTATAACTAAGATTTAACTTTTCTTTATACACAGCAAACTTAGCAGCATACTCGTCCACATACTCCTGTGCAGATATTCCCTTCTCTTCAGCTTTACGAAAAATCTTCAAACCATGCTCATCCGTGCCTGTATTAAAAAATACTTCAAAGCCCTGCAATCTCTTGGCTCGAGCTATAACATCCGCTTGTATAAACTCAAGCGCGTGACCTATGTGAAGCTCCGCGTTTACATACGGTAAAGTAGTAGTGATGTAGAAATTTTTTCCACCCTCGACGGAATTTTTATCAGTGATTTCAGAATTATCAGGCATTTTTATTTGGTATTTTATTTAAGCAATTGTATCTGCAACTTCTATGTCCATAGGAGTTTCATTTGCAAATCTTTTTTTACGCTCTACATCGTCTATAAACTCCATGAGGGCTACAGCTATAGGAATAGCGAGCAATGCACCTACAAAACCGGCGAGCTCAGCACCAGCAACGAGTGAGATGATCACGAGAAGTGGTGGTACGCCAATGATTTTCTTCACTACAAGTGGATACACGAGATGCGCTTCTATTTGCTGTATAAATAGGTATATTGCGAGCACTATAAGTCCTAGACCAAAACCTCCATCGAGTGTAGCCAAGAAAAATGCAGGTAGAGCAGCTAGAGTAATACCCACAATAGGTACAAGCTCGAACACCGCAGCAAGAAATGCTAGCACAAGTGCATGCTTGATACCGATAATGAGAAGTGCGATATAAACAAGTATTCCAACAAAAAGACCGAGCAACATTTGGCCTTGCATCCATTTACCTATCTTGTTTTGAGAACGACGCCATAGATCACGTATATACTTTTCATGCTTTAGTGGAGTGACAATAGCGAGAAACTCTCCCACACCATCATCGCGCACTGATAGATAAAATGAAACGACAATCACTAGCAATAGACTGATGATGCCACCAAAGAAGCCTGTCACAGTGTCAAAGAGTCCGCCAGAGAAGTCAGATATAGCCCCAGCAAATGAAGTAGCTAGATCCCCTACTGAAATAGTATTTGGTAGATCTGGGAAGAATGTCTTTACACTTTTGAAAGTATCTTTATGAACAGGATTTAAAATATCTATTGTCTTAATATATTTTGGCAAACTGTTTATAGCCTCTACTGATTCTGTAAAAAGTGGCGGGACAATAAAAGTAAATATACTGACAATGACTCCGACAACCAGTAAGTACATAAGTGATGCAGAAAAAACTCTTTGCACGCCTTTTTTAGTAAGCCATTTTGTACCAGGCTCTATTACAGAGGCGATGACCACTGCGCAAAGTATCACGAGCACGAGTCCTCGAAGCTGATACACGAGAGATGTACAAAAAAGAAATATAGCCACCTTAAACAAAGTGCCCATACTTATATGAAGAGATATATTTTGTTTTTCGCTTTTTTCGTTCATTTTATATTGAGCGTGGCGACGTGTTTGGCAATGCCTTATTTTATAACTTTATCACCATAAGAATACACCATTATGCTATGTAGACGCAAAGGGTTGCATTATATTACTCAAATCGGCACTAAATACTCTCAATAATCTTCAAAAATCGTGCTTTGTCAGCCTCCTTGAATGGACCCACTAGCGCTAGACTAGCCGTACTAGCCTTGAAAGTCTCCTTTGCGAGCTTATTTATATCCTTCACTGTGACAGCCTCTATCTTCTCCGCCAGCTCTTTTGGGGTAATAACCTTACCTTTGAGTATCTCCTCTCTACCGTAAAAGTCTGCAAAGTCTTCGGTAGTCTCGAGGTGTAGCACGAGTCCAGATAGACGGCACTCAGTCACCTTCTCGAGCTCGGCAGGAGTAATACCCTCATCGCGAAACTTTCTCACTTCACTCACTATGCCACGCAAAGCTTCCTCCACTCTATCGTTGGCCACACCAGCAGATATAGAAAGTGTACCAGCGCTAGGACGAGCACCAACACCAGAACTAATGTAGTAGCAAATGCCCAACTCCTCTCGCATCTTTTGAAAAAGCCTCGAACTCATACCAGAGCCTAGTGCATAAGACATAGACTTTGCAGTGGTCATTCTCTTATCAAAATATCCAAACATACGAAATGAAAGTATGAGATGTGTCTGATCTGTCTCTTTAAAATGCACAGCGATATCCGGCTTTTTCTGTGTGACCTGTACTTTTGGACATACAGTCTTTTTACCAGGACGCATTTTTTCAAATAGAGTTGCCAGTTGCTTTGCTGTAGCTTTTTCATTGAAGTTACCAGCCACTACTACAAGCGTGTTTTTAGCACTGTAGTTTTTTGTATGATAGTCGACAAGATTTTTTCTAGTAAATGAACCTACAGTCTCTTTTGTACCAGCTATATCTCGCCCTGCAGGTTGATTGCCGTACAAACGCTCATTGGCAAGCTGTGACACTCTGTACTGTGGGTCATCGTTGTACATATTTATCTCCTGTATCACTACACCTTTTTCTTTTTGCATTTCTTCTTCAGGAAATGTTGAATGTAAATAAATATCCGAAACCATTTCCAATATCTTTGGTAAATGTTTTTTGTGAGCTCGCGCATAGTAACCAGTCGAATGTCTACCAGTGAAAGCATTGTAGTCCGCACCGATACTATCAAACTCTAGCGCTATATCTTTTGCTAGTGGTCGCTTTTCTGTACCCTTGAAACACATGTGTTCTAGAAAATGTGACAAGCCGTTTTCTGTGGCTGACTCATAGTCCGAGCCTGTACTCACAAGCGTCATTACGAGAGCTGACTCTGTCTGTTTTAGTGGAATAAATATATATCTTAGACCATTTTTGAGTGTGTGTTTGGTGAATTTCATTTGCCCGAAGTGTAGCAGAAAAATGAGGGGTTGGCTAAAATAAAACTTTAAACCAAACTCTCTCTAATATACCCCTCAAGCTCTACTATACTCACTCGCTTTTGCTCACCAGTATCTCGGTCTCGTACAGTCACCGTATCCTTTTTTTCGTCTGTTGCTTCGATAGTATCAAAATCTACCACCACACAAAACGGCGTACCTATCTCATCTTGTCTTCGATATCGTTTACCTATGTTTCCATTGTCATCGAAAACTACTCGGCCTGGAAATGCTTTTCGTAGCATAGCGTGTACCTCACGAGCTTTTTCTACTAGCTGTGGTTTATTTTTCAAAAGTGGAGACACCGCTACAAGCACAGGAGCTACGCGAGGAGAAAGTCGCAAGAAAGCACGAGGCTCATCACCCTGAACATCTTCTGTATATGCATCAGCAAGCACTGCGAGCAAAGTGCGCCCTACTCCAAAAGACGGCTCTATCACGTGAGGTATGTATCGCTTCTTATCAGCATCTGTTTCTTCTTCGTCAAAATATGATAGGTCTGTCTTTGAAGCCTCACTGTGTGCCTTGAGATCGAAGTCTGTTCTGTATGCGAGACCATAAAGTTCTTTGCGTCCAAAAGGAAAATCAAACTCGAAGTCTATTGTACGCTTTGAATAATGCGCGCGATCGCCATCACCTACTTCTAGCTCATGAACTTTGTCCTGTGATAAACCAATGTCTTTTGTATATTCCCAAATCTCTTTTCTAAATGATTCAAAATTGTCTTGCCAAGTCTCAGGCTTGATAAAATATTCTATCTCCATTTGCTCAAGCTCTCGCACGCGGAAGATAAAATCGCGGGGTGCAATCTCATTTCTAAAAGCCTTTCCTATCTGCGCCATACCAAAAGGTAGCTTTGGATGCATTGAGTCTAGAACATTTCGGAAGTTTACAAACATACCACCAGCTGTTTCTGGACGAAGATATGAGGTAGATGAGTCGTCCTGAATTGCACCAACATTAGTTTTGAACATCATATTAAATTGTCTAGGTTCACTATATTGTCCAATTTTATTACATACAGGACAATGAGCTTTTGAGTAATCATAAGTAGTTACACCAGACTCATCGGTAGTAATATTAACCTCGTATGAACTAGAATAACCAGCAAAAGCAGTGTCTTCTCTGAAACGAGTTTTACAATTAAGACATTCAATCATAGGATCAGAAAAGCCGTCCACGTGACCACTCGCCTTCCAAACATTTTGATTCATTAGTATTGCTGCGTCCATTCCAAACATATCTTCACGATCAGACACGAAGCGCTTCCACCAGAGGTTCTGAATATTATTTTTTAAAGCCACACCGAGTGGGCCGTAGTCCCAAGTACCAGCAAGCCCTCCGTATATCTCTGAGCCTTGAAAGATAAAGCCTCTTCGCTTACAAAGAGAGATGATTTTTTCCATGTTGTTTTGTGTGGTGTTTTTTGCGTCGCCCTTAGCTTCACTCTTGGCGTCACTGTTTGTAGATGTGTTTTCAGACATGGGTATACTATATATTATTAGGAGGATTTTTGAAACACCGCAAAAAAAACACTTATTTAGACTCTCGGGGGACTCTACTTCCCTCCCACCTTCTCATCACCAAACTGGAAGGCTGGGTCGCGCTCTATCTTTGTGTCTAGCGGGTCAAATAGATTTTCTATAATAGAACCTGTAAATGTATCCTTGGCTGACACTCTTTGCTGGCCGAGTATCATAGGTGAAGTGCCTACCTGTCCTACACTTGGCAAGAAAGATATCTGGTATGCAAAGTCTTTTAGACTAGATGAAAAACCTGTACCTGGAGCGAGGTCACCGATATTCCAAGTCACCTCTCTTTTATCTGCATTGTATTTTACTTTTGCATTTTCAGGGTATATCACGCCAGTCCATTCTATATAAGAAGGAAGAGTGGCTGTATAGACAGCATCTTTCACGCCGTTGAAAGAGTTGGAAATACTCACTAGCACTGTATATGTAGTCTTCTGATCTGGGAGTGTTGGCATAGGACCAGTATTTTCAAATGGGCCAATACTATGCACTATGCGTGGATTTATATTTACGTCTGATGCAACTTTTATATTTCTAGTGATCGTTGAAACTATTTCTTCAGGAACATTGTCTTCGTTGAGTCTCTTTGCTCGAACAGTGAGGTCTAGCTTCACTGTAGGATTTCTATATATAGAACTATTTTTAATAGTTGCAGCCATAGTGTCGAAGTTGAACTGAATTCTTCCTGAACCTTTTGATACAACTTCTTTCAAATCCGACAAAGTACTTCTGTCCCACAAAATAGTGTTATCTAGAGATCTATAGTAACCTCTGTCACCTTCCACCGACATACGGTCTACTATTTGACCATCTATTTTTACTTCAAGGACAACATCGTTCAAAGATACAGGAAGATTATTTTGCCAAGTGATCTCGCCTTTTATTGCGTGACCTGATCTAGCTATATAAGTAGAAGAATTTTTGCCATCGAGAGTCATATCTATAGCAAGGAATGGTTTCTTGAGTGTGATGTTTTTTGTGTTGACCACAAATACTGTGGCTATATCAGTCTTGTTCGTGGGGTCTTCTGTACCTGTCATAAACTTCAACACTCTCTCTTGTGAGTCACCGCCCAAAAGCTTGCCTCTTATACTTATCTGTCTTTCCTCACCTGGAGATACATCACCAAGTATCCAAGTATCATTTGTGACAGAAGGTGCAGGTGTCGCACCTGTGTATTCAAAACCAAAAGGATATTCTACTTTGAAAAGCAGACCTTTTATCATCGAGGTACTATTTGATTTTATATTTATTTTAAATTCATTCTCCTGCTCTGGTATCACCTCTCGCACAGCTTCTACCGTCATAGTTATAGGTGAAGAGCCTATAGATATTGGAAAATCTTTTTCTTTTACAAAAATATTTGTTGAGCCTTCCACTCTGTACTCCAGTGATATGCCGATATTTTTTCGTACATTTTCCTCACCAAAAAGTATAGCCTTTATGGTCTGACGCATAGTCTGACCTTTGACTATGGTACCCACAGGAATACGCTCTGTCGGCATAGGTGTAGACTTATCCTCAGCACTTCGAGTACCCTCTGGATATGTTATGACTAAATCAGCAAGTAAAAGATCGGCATTGTTGTTGTTTGTAATATCTACATCTAGCGAAAGCTCTTCGCCTGCAGGAGATGATACAGGGCCTATAAGTTTTACGTCTATATTGTTACTGGAAATAGCATTGATACCATTGAAAAATACATATCCTGCAAAAGCCAATGCAAAAGCAAACAATAGTAGTGATAGACCGAGTATCTTTTTATACAAAGGACCCTTGTCTTTCATCGGCGTTGGTCGAAAAGCTGGCATACGCTTGTGACCATCATCAGCATCACCCTCTTCATAGCCTATATTGTCAGCATCATCCCAAGAGTTGTCTACCAACACACTATGCTTTTGCAGTCTTGTGCGTCGTATTTGCTGTAGCTCTTCGCCAGAGTTTGAGTAAAGCTTCTTTTTTAGCTGTTCTATTTTATTATCATCAACAGACATATTGTGGAAATTATACCACAGGTCGTGCTGGTGGCGAGGTAAACTTTGTGAAATATGTGAAATATATTTTTAAGTAATTAAAAAGCCTCCGAGCACTTTACGCGCTCGGAGGATATCGCCAGAAATGAACTGTGCGATAAGTGTATCTTGCTATAACTTTTTGCAGCCGAGGGACAAAGTCCAAGGGTCTAAGGAGACCAAAGGTTTCAATGACCAAGTGCTACTCGCTGAAGGAGAACCAGTCGTGGGAGTCATCGAAGCTGCTGACCCAGTGCAAGTCCGCCTCGCGCTCAGAGCCATCCCAACAGACATAGCACGCGCTATGGTAGCGCTCAAAGGTGCATTTCGTGGTAGCTACCACATAAATCGGGTTTTGACGGAGTGTTTTGTGAAGGGTCGGATGCTGTTCGCCGATGGCGAAGGACTCACGAGGGACTGTCCTCTTGAGCTTTGCGTCATCACCCCATGCCAGTGCCTTGTCCCAGCCGTCGCCATTAGGGTAGTTGAGGAGAACAATGTCCTTCTCGACGACCTCGGAGGAAACGGGCTGGTATTGAGCACTAACTTCAGGCTTGCGGACGTAGTCATCGGAAGTGTTCCGACCTGCGAAACTGATGGCTTCCTGCCAGTCGCGGTCTTGCTTGACCTTGACGCGACGGAGGATGTGGATGCGAGCACCTTGCTTTGCTGCCAGTTCGGTAAGTTCAGCAATGCGGGCATTGCTCATGGGAACATACTTATTTTTTTCCGCGCGGGTCAAATCGATGACATGTTGGAAATTTTTTCCCAAGCAAAGCCATTTGATATCTCTGATACCGCCTCCATTTCTGACGACAGCCTCTTCAATTTTTCTGACCTGTCTTGAGCTGAGTGTAAAAGTACCCATAATTAACCTATTTTCTCCTGATGTGAGATTGCTTTTGTTTAAGCAATCTCGGATTATTATTGATGCTGGACTCTTCGCCACAGCAGAAAAACCATACAATAAAGTGGGTTTATTTACAAGTGACTGCTCTCTAGTGCCTTATCTATATGCGACACCATACTATCTTCATGCATAGCCACGGTGTTTAAAAGTTCAAGACTCCATTCATTTATATTTAAGAATGGTTTTATGAAATCTTCATCACTTCCATATCCTAGCTCATAGAGTATGCGTATTTGAGCGAGAAGTTCGAGTCGCGTGAGGGCCGCGCCGTCTTGCAGCGGCGCGGCATTCCCCTTATCCAAACAAAAAGCGCAAAACTTTGAGAGCGAAAGAAAAAGCTCGTCATGTTTTGTTTCGAGAGGTAAAAGTCTTTTTAGAAATGCAAATATATGCACAATAGTTCGTCGTATCGGTGCGGGTATTCTAGGGTCATACAAAGATATGAGCTTGTCAGCGCTGGTCACTCGCCACACTTCCCTCCCACGCACCACAGCAATCTTCGAAAAAGAAAGTTCTTGCAGTGACGCTTTGAGTTTGGATTTTTGTAGACGCACACCTTGGGCAGATGCATTTATAAGCCCGAGATCTTCGGTGAAGAACGCAATGAGTTTATTTGCCTCACCAATATCTCGAGTGTTTAGTATGAATGCTTTTGTTTGGTAGATGTGGTGGGACATTTTTTATGGTCAGAATGTAATCAAAACCCGATTGCTACAAAACTAAACTTGAAAAATATTAAGCCTGTACAACACTGACTCTCACCTTCTTGCTTCCATTTTCACCTTCTAGCTCCACAACACCACTATCACCGAGCACAAAAGTCGTATCATCCGCAACAACAAAATCAACACTGGTTGCAAACACAGGCTTCACCAGCAAATCATTATATTTTTCGGCAATAACTTTCAATGCGTCGGCGAAGTCGGCACCACACTCGATAGTAAGCTTGATAGGGTCACTCGGTGAAAGCTTGGCGAGCTTTCTCTGCTCCTGCACTGCACGCACTATATCTCGCACCATTCCTTCATCTCGTAGATCTTGTGTGATATTTGTATCTAGCTCTGTTGTATTTCCAGCGACCACTTCTTTTACATTGAGTTCGTCGGCCATTATTTGAAGAAATTCTGGTGACAAGACTGTTGCACCATCGTCATTAACATCGCCTTCACCACTCGAGTCATTTGAATTGACCGAGTTGCCTTCACCGCTCGAACTACCACTTCCTGTACTATAAGTAAACTTCGCTAGAGGTTGTCTCACTTTTATACCAGCGCCAGATCTTAGCGCCAAACCTTTTTCTACAAGTGTACGAACTTTTGACATAGAGTCTATGAGCGCGAGGTCAGCACTAGGAAGTACAGGCCAATCACATAAATGCACACTTTCTGGCATCACTACACCGTGAGCTGAACGCTTATCTGTCATCTCTTTTTTCAAACGCAAATATGAATGCTCAGCTGTAAACGGCACAAACGGCGCGATGATTTTAGACAAAGCCAAAAGCACAAAACGAATAGTGCTTATCGCCATATTTTTGTCCGCCTTCTTTTGCGCATTACCTTCATCTGCCTTAAATCTGTCTCGAGATCTTCGTAGATACCAAGTAGACAAGTCGTCTACAAAAGCCCCAATAGGTCGTGAAGCTTTGTCTATCTGATATGAGTCTAAGCCTTTTTCTATATCACCTTTGAGTTCAGCGAGTCGTGAGATTATCCATTGATCAAGAATGTTTGTACTATCGGCACTAGCAAAGTCTTTTACACCCGAGCTATCTGCAAGGCTAGTATTTGTATCTGCACCCACATCTACCGAGTCATTGTCACCTTCTGTATACATTTTATAAAACGTGTACACATTTTCTAGACGATTAAATATTTTTTTATTGACCTCATCTACAAACTTTTCGGCAAACAACACTTCTTCACCGTGTACCGCAGGAGAACTAGCGATGAAAAGTCGTATTGCATCTACACCATACTTATCAAACACAAGTTCGAGCGCAGGATAGTTGTTGAGCTTCTTAGACATTTTTCTACCATCTTCTGCAAGCATGAGACCATTCACTGATACATTCTTAAAAGGACTTTTATCAAATAGCGATACTGATAGCACCATTAGTGAATAGAACCAGCCTCGAGTCTGATCGAGTCCTTCGGCAATGAAGTCTGCTGGGAATATTTTATTTTCAGAAGCGATAGTGTTGGCGCCATTAGAGCCGATTACACCGTTAGTGCCGGACACATCGGCGGTGACACCCATGTCCCCATTTTCAAAAGCCTCTTTATTTTCAAAAGGATAATGATTTGAAGCAAAAGGCATAGCACCTGAGTCATACCAAACATCAAACACTTCTGGTACGCGATGCATTGTTTCTTTTTCTATTTGACCATCTTTATTTGTGAATTCACTTTTCCAAGTCACTGCATCTATATATGGTCTGTGCAAGTCGAGCTCGAAGTCTTCATTGTGAGGAAATTGTTTAAATGGAAGATTGTGCAAAGACGCTGTCGGGTCTGACACATCCGTCCAGCCAGAACGCAAAAGATCTCTCGATGTTTTTCCACTAGCGGTACCGAGCATCATTCGCAAAGGTAGACCATGAGTCACAATCAAGATATTTTCGTCTTTGTGTTTTGAATCTATGTCGTACAAGAACTCTGCTGTACGCTTCTTGATATCAAACACAGATTCACCGTTTGGATTTTTCTTGAAGATTTTTTCATATTGATTTTTAAAATACGAAGCACGTTCAGGCCATGTGCCCGCGTCAAAGTCACCCGCATTTATCTCACGAAGTCTTGCGTCAAAAACAACACAAGTATGATCTAGGCCAATAGCGGTAGCTACCTGCATAGCAGTCTCTTTTGCTCGACGAAAATCTGAGGCGTATATACGAGTGATCTTTTTGCCGTTTGCAATAGTTGCGCCAACCGCACTGTTTATGTCGCCCGCGCCAAAACCAACCGCGCCATTAGCGCCATTCGCTGCCAAAATCTTTGCACTCTGCTCTACCTCAGATCGTCCCCTCTCTGTAAGTGCATATAAGTCGAGATCTTTTGGATTTGAATTTATAACATTTTTAATATTTGACTCTGATTCACCATGTCGCATCAATGTGTATGTATTGCCGTTAGTTGGAAGCTTAGCCTTGAGCTCATCTACTCCACCTATAAACTCGAGCTTGCCAGATTGCTCACCTCGCCATACAGGAAGTGGCGCACCCCAATAACGCGAACGAGACACAGCCCAGTCACGCGCACCCTCTAGCCATTTTCCAAAACGCCCTTCACCAATCTCCTTTGGCACCCAATTTACTTTGTTGTTTTCAGCCACTAGCTTGTCGCGCATCTCGGCTACTTTTACAAACCACGAACTTGTCGCATAGTTTAGAAGCGGTGTATCACATCGCCAACAGTGTGGATATGGATGAATTATTTTTTCTTTAGCAAATAGAGCAGTAGCGCCATCAGAAGTCTTGATCTGAGCTAGAAGTTTTATCACCTCTATATCAGTCGCCTGATGATCATCTTTTGGTTTTGCTTTGAGTCCAGACAAAGTGCCATTGCCAGATTTTATATCTCCATCCGGAGATACGTGCTGTATCATCGGTAGCCCGCCATTTTCTACAGCAACAGAAAGCTTGTAGTCATCATCACCGAAAGCAGGTGCTACATGCACCACACCAGTACCATCTTCTGCTGTCACAAAATCCGCTGTGTATATTTTCCAAGCATTTTTTCTTTTTGCTTCCTGATCTTGCGCGAGTGTTCCCTCTTTTGTATAAAAATCAAAAACTGGTTTGTATGCTTTGCCTGCGAGGTCTGCGCCATGCGCTTTTTCTATAACCTTCGCATCAGCTGGAACTATCTTTTTCTCAATAAGTTTTGGAATCAGGTCTGATGCTAGCCAAACTTTTTGTATTGAGGTTGCGCCGTTCACAGAAGCACCGGCGTCACTCGTAGAAATTTCTACCAAAGAATACTCCATAGTCGGCGAAACAGCCAAAGCTACGTTGCCTGGTAATGTCCAAGGAGTAGTAGTCCATGCGAGCATGAAAGTCGAAGGAGTATCTACAAGCTCAAACTTGGCATACACAGATATATCGGTGATGTCTTTGTAGCCGAGACCCACCTCAAAGTTTGAGATAGCAGTCTGACATCGCGGACAAAAGTTCATTACCTTGAAAGCTTCATATACTAGACCTTTTTCATTTAGAGTTTTAAATGACCACCAAACAGACTCGGTGTAGCTAGAGTCCATAGTGTGATAGTCGTTGTCCATATCCACCCACCGTCCAGATCTTTCGATGATTCTTTTCCATTCAGTCGCATATCGAAAAACACTGTCTTTTGCAGCTTTGTTAAATTTATCAATACCATAATCCTCTATCGCCTTTTTATCTTTTAGTCCAAGCTCTTTTTCTATGAGATTTTCGATCGGAAGGCCATGACAATCCCAACCCCATCTTCGAGGTACAGAATAACCTCGCATTGTTTTGTATCTTGGAATAATATCCTTCACCGCTGAAGGTATCATGTGTCCTACATGTGGTAGACCTGTTGCATAAGGCGGACCATCATAAAAAACGAAGTTGCCCTTTGGAGCGTCCTTCTTTAAACTTTTTTCAAATATATTGTGTTCCCGCCAGAAAGAGAGTACTTCTTCTTCACGCAATGCGTTGGAGCTTTTCTGAACATTTTTGGGTGCATCGCCTGCATTTACCTCTGTCTGCGGCTTTGGTTTGTCTTGTTCGGTCATTTTATTAAATTTTAATTTTTGCTGTTTTTAATGTTTTGTATAAATGTATACTAGCACTTTTAGGGCAGGAATAAAACTGGGTGGTAATTGGGCAATAAGAAAACCCCGGCGCATACCTCAATTGCGCGCGGGGTCGGTTTAGGCTTTTTAAGGCCTGGGTTGTTCAGACTCTTTCGAGCCCGGCTTTGCAGGGACTGTTGTGGCGGACATGGTGTCCACGACGACTACCAGACTCCCGGAATGGAGCTGACGACTTCGAAGGCACGCTTCAAGCTCTGTGCTGTCGGCACGCAGTGACGACGAGGCTTGCTGAAAAGCCTCTGTTCCCTCAGCACATTAGGCTTCAGGCCTGGACCGCGCGAAGGCGCTCCTGCTTGCCAACGTGTTGACGGGCCTTTGACTTTCGTAACTCCTGAACCGGGATTACCATTTTTAGCCATGACGTTTGTTTTTTGTTGTCTTGCTTGTTTTTGTTCGCATGAGTCGTCCTCACGAGCCACATAGGTGGTCGTGTAACTCATAGTAGAGTATTATGCCACCAGCCGGCTAGGTGTCAAGTTCGGTACAGCCTCCACCCCACATTTCTCACGGCATTCATTTGAACAAAATACAAAACCTTTCGCTACATCAAGTATCTTATTTATCTCAGCCACTCTTTTTTTACCACCGTCAGCGTCACCTTCTGTATCACCTTCCGCGACAGCATCGGCTATAAGTTCAGCCGCAAGTTTTTTTGATTCATCTATACATGCGTCACAACAAAGCATTTTCATATGACATTCTATGTTTGCGCAGTTTGTATATTTTTCTGTAGTCGCATGGCACACATCGCACTTTCCCACCACAGCCCGCTTCACACCTGCCGCTTCGGCAAAGTCCATAGTCTCTCGTCCATCAAAAACATAAAGCGCTCCGAGAAAATCTCCGTCAGGATATTTTTCCATATATGTATGCATACCGCCATCGAGCTGATATACATTATCAAAACCTTTTTTTACAAGATAACCAGAAGCTTTTTCACATCTTATACCTCCCGTACAAACAGTGAGTATTTTTTTACCTTTTTTTGATGCTTCCTTTAGAGGCTCGAGCTTTGGAAGCGCACTTGGTAGGTCGCGGAAGTTTATGAGCTCAGGATTCATAGAGTTTTTAAAATGCCCAACTTTAAACTCATAGTCATTTCGCATATCTATTATTTCAAAATCCTCGCCACTCTCATACCATTTTTTCAAATCTTCTGGCTTTAGATGAACGCCAGTTATTTTATTTGGATCAATATCAGTCTCTTCTGATTTCACGAGACCAAGGGCCACAACTTCTGGTCGCACTTTTACTTTGAGTTTTGGAAATGCAGTCAGGTCTGGAGTACCAGGACTTTTCTTGAAAATCATATCTCTATAGTCGCCAAACTCAGTGCTGTTTTGCAAATGCATTAGTCGGCAATATTCATCTGTGTTTTCTTTTGTACCTTCAAGTGTGCCATTTATACCTTCATTGGCTATGAGTACTCGCCCCTTTAGACCGAGCTTTGTGCACACATCTTTGTGCCATTTCATAAAACCTTCCGGATCAGCCACGGTAGTGTATTTGTAGTATAAAAGTATTACGTTTGTGTTTTTCATTTTTGAAATTTGTTTGCGCGTTTTTTTACATCTTCTCTGGCGCCTGCATACCAAGTACATTCATACCATTTTTTATGACAATAGAAAATGCCTTCGTAAGCGCGACCTTGTAAGGAGACTCTGTGTCGCCTGCCTTTACTATAGGTGTAGCAGTGTAAAACGAATTGAATGCGCCCGCAAGCTCTATGAGATAGTTGGCCAAATGATGAGGGGCGAGCTCAAGCCATGATCTCTCTACTGTCTCCGGATATCGCCCGAGAAGCTTTTCGAGCTTTATTTGTGGTGAGAGTGAAGCATCGTGATTTGCACCCCCACTTGTAGCATCCATAGTCACTCCCTCCCTCTCTGCTTTTGCGAGCACAGCTTTTGCACGAACATAAGAGTATTGTAGATATGGACCGGAGTCACCTTCAAAAGATAGAGATTTTTCTGGATCAAAAATAATATTTTTTCCAAGAGCCTGACGAAGCACTGTGTACTTTATACCAGCTACAGCCACGAGCTTGGCAACACTTTTCTTTTCATCATCAGACATTTCACGCTCAGACATTTTTTCCAAAGACTGTGCAATCATATCTTCTATAAGTGACTCACCACTCACTACCACACCTGTTCGCGAAGACATTTTACCACTTGTGAGCTTCATCATACCGTGTGACACATGTTTTGCTTTATTACCTATCTCTGGAAAAAGTAACTCTGTGGCTTTAAGTACAACTTTAAAATATTCATCTTGTTCACTCGCTGTGACTGTTATACCAGTGTCGTATGCATACACTTTGTATTTTTCTTGAGCGAGGCCCATCTCTTTTGCTTCATAGAGCGCAGCACCGTCTTTTGTGACAAACACTCTAGTGTGCAAGCCATACTTTTCTCCAGGAAAAATAACCGCACCCTGACTTTCTTCAAAAACAGCCTTACCTTTTGGTGCGGCATTTGCTAGTACTATTTCTTTTCCGAGAGCAACCATCTGACTTTCAAAAAAATATCTATCAAACTTTGTACCAAGCGTTTCATATATTTCCTCAAAATGCTGCAAGCTCCACTCTCGCCCTTTGTCATATATTTCATTGACCTCTTCATCTGCACGACTAAGTATCTTTCGACCAATCTCGCGCATCTCTTCATCCATCTTTTTAAACTCCGCACTATTTGGACGGCCATTTTCATCTACTGCACCTTGTGACTTACTCTCATCTTCTAGTCTTTTGTACTCTGTAGCACCGAGAGCATAGGCTTTGCCGAAGTATGCGACTTTTTCACTGAGACTAGTGCTCTCGTCTGGCATCGAAGTATCCATAAGTCTAAGTCCCCATATAGTGAGTGCTACATGTCGCCCTTCATCACCTTGATAACAGAAACGTCGAACCTCTGCGCCTTGCGTCTCTGCAAGACGAGCTAGAGACTCGCCTACTGTGTTCGACATAAGATGGCCAATGTGAAAAACTTTAAACGGATTTGGGTCTGTATATTCAAATGCTATTTTCTTTCCAGCTTCAAGACGACTTGTACCGTACAGTTCTGCTGTGTCTATTATCTCTACAATAGACTCACGAGTAGTATCTGGAGTGAGATAGAAGTTTATAAAGCCAGGACCAGCCACTTCTATACTAGCGACACTTGGCATACTATCAGCGGACTCTGCCTTTAGAGCACGGAGTTTTTCTACTAGGTCTATAGCGAGAGATAGTGGAGACTTTTTCGATACGCTCGAGAGTTTTGGTGCTAGCATCATTGCTATATTTGTAGAATAGTCTCCATGCGACATATCGGCTGGTCTATCTAGAGCAACTTTCGAGAGCATCTCCTCCAAACCGGCCTTTTCTAAAGCTATACCAGTTGCTGACGCGTCCGAAACAAGCCCCGCTTCAGCAAAGCTGTCGTTCAAGACTTTTATTATCGAATCTTTGATACCTTTAACAATAGGATTGTTGTCGTTCATGCTCATTTATTATATAGCGGATTGTAACATATTTGTCAGGCTAATGCGTATAAAAAATATAGCGGACACCCCTTGTGGGAATGTCCGCTATTGTATCGCCAATGTATCAAAGGGACTGGAAGCTTGTTTAGCTGGCCAAATCCAAAGGCAACTGAGTGTGTGGCCTATGTTGAGCAACAACAGTCCCGACCGAGGTGAGTTCAAAATCCCCACCACAATCACAGAAAGTCTTTCGACAGACAGGGCAACCGTCACCAAACACATAGTCGAGAAGATCAGACGCTGGCTCATTCATCAGTGTCACCACCGCAAACCAATGAGCGATAGCATCTGCTATCTCGAGCTCGAGGTCTTGTGAAGCCCTGAAGGCTATGTCCCCCTCGTAAAAGCCGGGAAATACTTCTCCTCGACCCATACGCGAAACACACTCACCCACTTCACCAGCTTCTTCAGCAAGGTGAGCACAAGATCCAACCAGATCATTCTGGTGATAGATCTCAGCGAACATTTGTTGAAAACCGTTGATGTTGGTTGGCGGCACGTTGGTCACTCTCTGGATGTGGGTATTTGGACGTCTGGCTGGCTTTGGTTGACCGGCACAAGCACACTTCTGCCCAGCACATGTACTGCAAACCCCAGGAAAATGGTACCAGAGCACCTCCGCAAGATTGATCTTGAAATATGATGCCACAGCAGAAATGAATCCGAAGACCATGCCTGCATGGAGTTTCATTTGGGTTTCAAACTCTGGCTTCACTTGTATCTTGCAAAGAGTTTGAGCCCGTCGCGTAAGACAAGTTGTCAGATCCAAAGGCCTCATTCGTGAGTTTTGCTCTCGATAAATATCCTCCAGACGCATTTGCCAGAAGCTAAAGCTGGCCGTGGCACTATCATCTATTGCACTATTTTTCACTGTCGTATCCTCCTTGTTGTTTTGTTGTTTTTGTTCAATTAAAAGAAAATCTGTTTTCTACAGATAGAGTACCTTCAAAAAATACTTAGTCAACTGCACGTAATGGTTCAATAGCTTGTGACCACATACCCCCTCACCACTGCGACGAAAACTACCCCAAAAGCTCCTTCCAAACCATCTCATGCACCACCTCCTTAGATAGCATTTGACCATCTGGATATTCGGGAGTTTTTGGTGCGCAGTTTATGACAGTCCAACCATACTTTTTTGCTACGTACAAAAATGCCTCACTGGCCTTTTTCAAATGCTCCATATCAGCCTCGTGTATGTCCTGTTTTTTACCTTTGAGATAATCTTTATCTTTTCTATTAGCCATCATCTGTTGATTTACCACAGGATCAACAAACAAGATTATTACTTTGTCTGGCCGAGGAATATTTAAAAGAGTAAACTCTGTGTAGTCGAGCCAATCGAGATATGCATCGCGAGCACTCACACTTTCACCTTTACTATTGACCACAGTTGTATTCGCATCTATCTTCCCTGTTTGATGTCCCATATTTGCCGAAGTAAATCTGTCGCATATAACATTTTTTCCTTCATTTAAAAATCCTCGTATTATTGGCGAGTGGTCATATCTGTCTAGTGCATAAAAAAGAGAGCCTGCATAAGGACCAACCTCTTCAGCTGTACCAAATCCACCGTGTAAATATTTTTCTACAAAATAACATGACGGTGTGCCATATCGTGGAAAGTCTATGAGTTCCGTTGGTTGACCCTCAGTAACAAACCTCTCTTTGAGCAACTTCGCCTGCGTCGCTTTTCCAGAACCATCAGTACCTTCTATGACTATATGCCGTGGTTTTTTATTTAGCATCGCAAAGTTTTATCTATTTTCTGTGCAATCTTTTTAAAATCCGCTTCTTTCTTTCCACGAGTAGTCTCTGCGGCAGTGCCTAGTCTTATACCCGACGGGTCTACTGGCGAACGAGTCTCTCCGGGGATTGTATTTTTATTTACTATTATTCCTGCGCGCTCAAGTCTGTCGCTCGCTTCTTTTCCTGATACACCTCCTGTACCTATTACATTTTTCTCACCGCCCATCCATGTATCTAAGAGCACCATGTGACTATCTGTACCACCAGAAACCACACGCCAACCAAGATGACTGAGCTCCTTTGCTAAAGCGTTGGCATTTTTCACTACTTGCTTTGCGTATTTTTTAAATGAAGCCTCACTCGCCTCCTTGAGTGCTACAGCTACCGCTGCTATCTGATTTAAATGTGGACCACCCTGAAGACCTGGAAACACAGCTTTATCTATTAGCTCAGATATATGCTTTCTATCCATGTCACCGTTTAGCTTTTTGTATTCTATCTTTTTGTCACGTAAGGAAAATATAAGCGCGGCTCGTGGACCTCGCAAAGTCTTGTGCACTGTAGTGGTAACAACATCAGCATAAGGAAATGGTGATGGATACACTCCGCCCGCTATGAGTCCAGCAATATGTGACATATCTACCATAAGCAATGCACCGCATTTGTCAGCTATCTTTCTAAACTTTGCCCAATCTACTGTACGTGGGTATGCAGTGAACCCTGCGATGATGAGCTTTGGCTTTTCTGCTATCGCAAGCTTTTCTAGTGCTGTGTAGTCTATGACCTCAGTCTTTGGATCAACACCAAATGGCACTTGTTGCCAAACTTTTCCAGTAATAGAGACCTTGTGACCGTGAGTTAGATGTCCTCCGTTTGTGAGATCCATTCCCATTATCTTTTCATGCGGTTTTACTAGGCCAAATATCACCGCGAGATTTGCAGGAGAGCCCGAGAGAGCTTGAACATTTACATGCCATTTACTTTCGTTTTTGCCGGCACTTTTATCCGCACTTTTGCCGGCAATTTTACTGGCCATGCCATTAGCTAGATGCGGTGCCTTATCCAAACCAAAAGCTTTCAATGCTCGCTCGATGCAAAGATTTTCTATTTTATCTACAACTTCGTTACCACCATAGTATCTGTGTCCTGAATACCCTTCTGCATATTTATTTGTAAGCTCTGAACCAAGAGCTTCCAGAACATCTTTTGAAACATAGTTTTCTGAGGCAATGAGATTGATGACACTTTTCTGTCGCTTCTTTTCTGTATCTATAAGTTTTTTTATTTGAGTGTCTTTCATTTTATTTTTTGCAGATTAGCTTACGCGCCGAGCGAGATCTAACAAGCGCGATCTGTTTAATGAATTTTTATGAATAATGAACATAGTATAAATTAACTACAAACTAGGTACAAACAAAAATCTTGCGTGAAAAAGATGCTTCCAAAATATCCCTAAAAATAGGCTCAGCGGGCTCAAAAAAGACACACTTTTTACATAAGTAAAGTGCTTTGCGCGTGGTCAATAATAGGTGCATAATTGTGTGTATGACAATAAACCCACACGATGATGCTTACTTGGATTTACTAAGACATATACGTGATAATGGTGCTACAAAAACAGATAGAACTGGTACTGGTACAAAATCTGTATTTGGATATCAAATGCGATTTGATTTAAAAAAAGGTTTTCCCTTACTTACTACAAAAAAAGTTTTCTTAAATGGAATAATTCATGAACTACTTTGGTTCTTGGCTGGAAGTACAAACCTACAATACCTAGCAGAAAGAAATGTTCATATATGGGATGAGTGGCCTTATAAAGCTTATTTAAAAAGAAATAATTTACCAATACCAAAATCTGAAACTGAGGAATGGAAAAGTGGTCTAAAAGATTTTGTCGAAAAAATAAAAAGCGATAATGATTTTGCAAAAGATTATGGGAACTTGGGACCAATATATGGATATCAGTGGCGACATTGGAAAACTCCTGATGGCAGAGAGATAGATCAGATAAAAGAAGTGATAGAGACTTTGAAGAAAAGTCCTGACTCAAGACGCATAATAGTATCGGCATGGAACCCATCAGATATAGATGAAATGGCAAAAGCAGGGCTTCCCCCTTGTCACTGCTTGTTTCAATTTTATGTAGCTGACGGAAAACTTTCTTGCCAACTATATCAGCGAAGTTGTGACACTTTTCTAGGTGTACCTTTCAACATAGCTTCGTACGCCCTACTCACCATGATGATAGCGCAAGTTTGCGATTTGGACGTTGGTGAATTTATCTGGACAGGAGGTGACACTCACCTATATCTAAACCACTTGGAGCAAGTAGAAGAACAGCTCGCGCGCGAGCCTAGACCAGCCCCTACTCTCAAGATTAACCCTGATGTTAAGGATATATTTGATTTTAAATTTGAAGACTTCACACTCGAGGGTTATGACCCACACCCTGCTATCAAAGCACCTATCGCAGTTTAAAAGCCTGCATGGTCGTATTTTAAAAGCCTGCGTAAATTGCGTATTAAATAAAAATAAATGCAAAATAAACCCGAAGTATTCATAATAGCCGCGCAAACAGCCGATGGTTTTATTGCTAAAGACGTGGATCATGCGGCTTCATGGACTAGCAAAGATGACAAAAAGAGATTTGTGGAGCTTACAAAGAAAGCTGGGGTGGTAGTGATGGGAGGAAGCACTTTTAAAACATTACCTTGGCCATTGAAAGATAGGTTAAATATTATCTACACCAGAGACGCGGTGGCTTTTCTAGAAAAAACCCCTCATGCCAAAGACGCACCCGAGAGAAATGCAAAAGTAGAAATGACTGATAAGTCGCCAGAGGATCTCATCGCCGATCTATCTGCTCGTGGCTATACCAGCATAGCAATATGTGGAGGTTCACAAATATACAGTATGTTTATGCAGTCCGGTTTAGTAGATAAAATTTATCTAACAATAGAACCGCTGATGTTCGGCCAAGGTATTAGTATATTTAATACGGGGGTAGAAAAAAGTTTGAGACTCGTTTCAACTTCAACCAACGAAACTGGTACAATATTTACAGAGTATGAAGTAATAAAATAAGGGGGCTAAAATAATATTCAATTAAAAAACACGCATATGAAAAAAACAAACAAATCTAAACTCAAGGCGAAGGGCTCGGCAAAACCAAAAGATCAAACAAAAACCAAACGTCCATCTTGGGATGAGTACTTTATGAACCTAGCTGAAAGTGTCGGCGAACGAGGCACTTGTGATCGTGGACGCAGTGGTTGTGTTATTGTAAAAGAAAAAAGAATACTTACCACGGGCTATGTAGGCTCGCCTATGGGTCTCGCCCACTGTGATGAAGCTGGACATGAAATGCATAAAATCACACATAGTGACGGTACAGAATCACAGCATTGCATACGCACAGTACACGCTGAGCAAAACGCCATGATACAGGCAGCTCGTACAGGTATAGCACTCGAAGGCTCTACGGTATATTGCAAGATGGTTCCCTGCTATGTCTGTGCTAAACTCATAGTAAATGCGGGTATAAAGAGAGTGGTAGCATTTCGAGACTATCATGCATCAAAACAATCAAAGCGTATTTTCAAAGAAGCAAAGATAAAACTTGATATAATAAATAAAGAGACAGAGACTTACGATAATATGAAATAATTATGCCAAACAATTTCACCCTAAAAATAAAAAAGCTTCATAAAGATACAAAGACTCCGTACTATGCACATCATGGTGATGCTGGCTTTGACCTCTTTGTACCAGAGGATGTGACAGTATCACCCGGCGAGCGAAAGTCTGTACCACTCGGTATAGCTATGGAGATACCCGATGGCTTTGTGGGTCTTATGTTTGATAAAAGTAGCCTATCTCACAAGCACGGCCTCAAGACTTTTGGAAATGTAATAGACTCAGGCTATAGAGGTGAAATACATGCAGGCATAATGAATCACGCTGATAAACCATACACCATAGAAGCTGGGCAAAAAATAATACAAATGCTCATTATCCCAGTAGAAACAGTGAATATAATAGAAGTAGATGAACTATCAGACAGCGCACGCGGAGAAGGAGCTTTTGGGAGTACAGGGAAGGTTTAATAAAAAAATAATTATTATATTAAATCTATGGGGGTCAGTATCGGAATTTTATTATACCCATGAATATCACAAATAAAGGACCATTCAGGAGTTAAGTATATTGATAATCATCTTGTGAGTTGTTTTATCAGCACCAACAACAATCCCTCGACTTTGAAATGTAATAGGTTTTTCATTTATATCTGTAAAAACTCCTCCACCTTCTTCTACCAGTAATTTCCCAGCAAATTCAGGAAATATATCTTTGTTCCTCGTATACGCGACGGTCGCACGTCCACACGCAACATAGGCATAGTGAAGTGCAACTGAACCAAATATTCTAACTACACCCAGATTGTATATTTGTTTAATTTTTTCAAGACTCTTTTCATTTTGCACACCACTTAATAACACAACAATATCTTTCTTGATTCGTGTATGACATTGTTTGTTATTTACAAACATGCCCTTACCTTTTTCGGCACTAAACAATTCTTTCATTGAAGGGTCGTAGACGGCTGCAAATACGATCTCTCCCATATACATATGACTTATAACAACTGTGTAACAAGGAAGTCCGTGGATAAAATTGAAAGTATTACTAATTGGATCAATAATCCAGACATTTTTTGCCTCGACAATTTTACTATGTAGCTCCTCGGCATACACTTCAGCCTCTGGATCATTTTCTTTGATAAAAGAAGCTAAGGTGGTTTCAACCATTATATCTTTTTCTGTAAGCCATTCTTTTTCTATACCAACATCTCTTACACTTCCCGCCTCTTCTGAAATTTGGTTACCCAATTTAACTATCAAAGCAATAAGGTCTTTGTACATTTATATTTTAGAATTAAAAAAACCTGATATTCTCTTCTGCAATTCTTCTGTGATCTTAGAGAATGTAATATGCCCGGTATCTTCAATTTCAATATTTAAAATGCCTTTATCGGTAGCAAAATTCTGTATTTCGGTGTACATAATTTGATCATCATTCTTACCTGCAATAAGTAATACATTACCAGGTGAAATACACATGTCAGTTATCGGACTGTACAAAGCATCAGAAATTAACTTACACCACTGTGTGTTCACAAATCTATAATTCTCTTTTTCTTGTGTACTTAAATAGGTTCCAAGTGTTTCGATTTTATTAACATTTTTAAAAGAAATTACAGGAGAAAGGGCACAAACAGCTTTTACACTTTCAGAATTTAAAGTCAGTGAGACGCCGCCACCAAAACTTGCACCCAAAACAAACACATTATTAGACTTGTAGATATTTTCGTCTGCAAGTGTTATTCCGCTTTTAAGAGCAGCTACAAGCTCTTCTGTCGCAACAGACGGTGCACGTTCAAGGAATTCGCCTTTAGATTCCCAAGTACCTTCATACCTGGGCAGGAAAATATCAAATCCTTCAAGTTTAAAGTATTGAAACATTTCGTACTCTTTCGGACTGCCTGGTAAGCCGAGCAAAAAAACAATAGCCTTCCTGTCATTATCAACCTTAGGAGATATATCATACCCCACATATGTATTTCCTATATAGAAACTCTTCATGTCTAAACGATATCATTTTTCTTCCAATTATCAAAACAAGTCATATATATAGTATGCAAAGCCCCGAATAATGCCGGAATAATCTCGACTTTTTGTTCACTAAAGAAGCCTTCAATCAGACGAGCCGTCTCACTATTTACCAGTCTCGATTTAATAAATATTTCTTGAACTATTTCCTTATAGTGATATGAATGTAACTTACTAAACTCCAGCTCTTTTGTATCTAACAATAAATCTGTACATATTCGAGATATATATTTCTCTACCATCACTGTATCTATATTTTCCTTCTGTGAAATAAGTTTTTGGATTCTATAGAAGTATTCTTCAATACGAAATAGTAAGTCTCTTTGGATTACTGTAAAAGGTATCTCACCTGCACGCGAAGCGTAGTAATTTATACCATATAATACTTTTGCATACGCCATGCTTACAAAGAAATACGTACCATGTCTTCCCCGTTGATAATTCTCTATTCCTTTTTGCTCAATTTGATCTTTATAATCAATAAATAATTCAATGGGGTAATTGATGGCAATTTCCCTTAGGATGAAAATATCTTCTACTGAATACGTATCGAGTAATACAAGGATATCTAAATCATTAGGAACTATATAACTCTTAGATATTGCAGAGCCGTATAAGATAACTGAAACAAGCCGGTTCTTTCCGAATCGGCTAGCAATGACCTCGACAACTTCTTGTGATAACAAGTCTATATTTTCCTTTGTTAATTCAATTGACACCATATGATTCAGGCGTAATATTACCCTAGATTTAGAAGTGACACCATGTTCATTACCACACTCCCCATAAGCTACCGTCCCGGTAGATCGTTTAGAATTCTCATGACAGGGTTCGTAGCCTCCTCTATCGCAAAGCTCACTGGTAATCCGCTTGTCCAAGCGATTAATACCGTAAGCCTTCGCGACAAAGAAATTGTTGACTCTGGCACGCTTCTCGGAGCATACCAGAATGACATGGCACAACTTGCACCTGTCCCAACAGATCTCACTTTCAACGACAAAGACCCCAACTTCCTACGTTTCGTAGGTGACGAAATTGAACGTATGTTCAAGTCTGGACACTGCCAAGAAACTCCTAAGGAAATTCTACACTGCCCTTGTGGCAAAGTTGAATCTCCAGAAGATGTCTTATGGCAATCCGTCAAAGAAAAAAGAACTGAGTTCGTAACTGAACAAAATGGAATACTCAGTTGTGTCTTTTGCAAGCAACCTCTCGTGAAAACGAAACAGGATGTCTTTGCACACAAGAGTATTGAAACTTCGCCTGTAACCGCACTTCCACCCACCCTTGTAGGTAGAGTTGATGCAATCATTATGGAACACACTAGTCACCCAATTGTTTTTTCGCGTCATGCCAGAACTGGTAACAGTTTCACTCATCGTGGCAAAATAATTGACCCAGATTACTGTTGGTTGCATATGTTTGGTTACCTACACAAGGTAACGAATGAAACTGAATTTTGCCTAGTAGCAGGACGCGACTGCATTTTGCAGGCAATACGTGTAGTACTGTTTACCAAGACACACTATCCAGACTTGCATATAACAGTTTTATTCCATCCGCTTTTGCAGCTAGTCAGCGGTTTGGCGATACACAATAAAACAACCGTTCAAGAGTTGATCCAATACTGTGATGGAGTAAGCGTTGCGCGTACACTCCTCGTCTCATCACTTCAGTGGTCGAGACATTACAGTGAGGTAAACCTCACAGAACTACAAACCATTAAATTCAGTCACAATAACACCGCAAAGAAAAACAAAAGCACACCCGCAAAGAAAACGCTGCAAGAAGTGTTGCAACTACTAAAACGAGATACAGTGATCCGACTCCTCAAAGCGCTCCGCCAAAAACGGCAGCTCAATGAAGACGAGACGCTGTTGCTCAGTGTTCTGAGCGTATAAGACCGAAAACTGGAAACAGTGAGTAGGTCTTTTATATTATTCCCCTTTTCTTAGATTCTTTAATTAAGAAACCTCCGTAAGTCTTTACTATTTTTTTAATTTTGGAAATATTGTCTTCCGGATAAATTGCCAACCCAAGTGCTTCGTATGAGTATTTTTTATATTTTGGATAATGTGCAGAAAAATTTTCATAACATAGATACAGATCGCGGGTAAAAACCCCATCTCTCTCAGAAACCAATTCTAGGCCCCCACGAACCAACCTTTTCATCATCCAAGTACACATAGCTTTAGTATTATCTTTTGTGTAGTATCCTTCTTCAATTTCTGAAAGCGTCTGTTCAATTTCTCTTTCAAGACCAAGAAGAGTTACACAAATATCCTGACCAGGTTTTAGAATTGGAATTTTAGGAGAAATATCTTTTCCATATACACAAACTGACCGAAGTTTAACTAATACACGCTCTTTAATATTTACAATATCTTTTGCGGTGTAATAACCAACATCAAATCTGGTAATAAACGGAAACTCCTTGGCAAGAATCTCAAGATTGTAAAACACTCTCTGTTTATATACATCTCTCGTTTGTTTTTTTGTTACCACCAAAAAGTCCACATCTGAAACATTATCAATAGCTCTACCCGTTGCAACAGAACCCCTCACGTAGACACTATATATACCTGGTATTTGCTTCTTCAAAAGAAGTACTGCTTTTTTAACCACCTTTCCCCACTTTGGCTGTATTGAATTTTTCTTTAAATCAGACAGCAAAACGCCATCCTTATTTGCCTGTAACAGATTACCTAGCTTAAGAATTTCTTTGCTTTCTAGCTTTTTTTGCATTTTAGCTTTCATCACTTAATCAAAATATTGTCTCGTAATTGATATATTACACTATTATCAATAAAGCACACTTAGTAAATAATCAGACCTTCATAAATCACAAACAAACTTATTTATTTTATATAGGTTTGCAATTATCAGATGCTTTGTTTTAATTTGACCTACTTTAGTCACTCAACAATTAAATCTCTGCGGTGGAGTTTGTTGGGTGTAATATTATACGAGTAAAAACAAATAAAGCATCTTGAGAAAGACATTGCGAGCTCGACGGAGCGAGCATTAGGCGAATTAGCTAAAATTTAAATAGATAATTCGTCCGTGTCTTTCGAAAGATGCTTTATTTGTTTTTGCTTAAGTAGTATTTTACCCAACAACCTCCACCCCAAGAGATGCACATGTACCTTCTATCATTTTCATTGCACCTTCGATGTCCTTAGCGTTCATATCTACCATCTTTCTCTCAGCAATAGCTCGAATCTGCTCTCTGTTGATCTTGCCCACCTTCTTTGTATTGGCAGTACCAGAACCTGACTCTAGGCCAATAGCCTTCTTTACAAGCTCAGCTGCAGGAGGAGTCTTGAGTACGAAGTCATAAGAACGGTCTTCGTAAACAGTGATGATAGTAGGGATAGTATCACCCATCATACTAGCTGTAGCATCGTTG
>CAYWQF010000004.1:0-19792 GCA_964460835.1 uncultured Candidatus Saccharibacteria bacterium
TGCGACGTATTCCCCTGTAGCTCAGCGGTAGAGCAATCGACTGTTAATCGATTGGTCGTAGGTTCGATCCCTACCGGGGGAGCCAGCAAAATCACCTTATAAAACAGGGTGATTTTTGTTTACCTTAGAGTGGTTTTGAACTCTGGTATAATAATTAAATGAATATCTCAACCGCTTGGTCTAGTTTTAACTTAGAAATCGCTCTTGGTATTTTTATCGCATACATAATTGTGGACGGGATGTATGCTTATTATACCCTTCAAGTTACAAAAAGAAAACCATTTTCTGCAGCAACGACAGGAGCGTTGATGCACTTTCTTCTTGCCGTAGGAGTTTTGAACTATGTTCAGAACTATCTCTACTTGATTCCACTTGCTCTCGGTTCTTGGATAGGAACTTTCTTGGTTGTTAAGAAGGAACAGAAATTGAATTAACAGATTTTATCTTCAATAATTGCTTTCCGAACATCGTCCCACGTTCGGAGCCAGAGAAAAAGACCTTGTTTTGCAAGGTCTTTTTCTATTACCAAAGTTGGAAGTTCGAACCTAAAACCTTTAGAGTAAAAAAGACGCTAGACAATATTTGTCAGAAGAGTAATATTTGCATGCCATAACAACAACTGGCACGAACATATGATCTTTATCTCACAATCAGTCATTTATACACCATACCCAAAGAACCCAAACGCCGTACAAGGTATCGTCGAGTTAGCTTTGAAATACGTCTCAGATATCCCTGGGACTGAGCTTCGAGTTGGTCCCGCAGTGGAATCACCTCGTGCCGTGGTAATCAGTAACGGCTGTGTGGTAAAAACAACCACATGGAAAGATGCTAATGATCAGGCTGCATATTTCAAGCACCCTGGCTTGATCAAGTACGTAAAGGAGGTGCTCAAGGGGTGGAAGCTCTCTGGTGATCTAGATGGTTCATCGGAAGCTTTTATTGCAGACATTCTCGGTCCAAATCCGAGCGGTCGAGCATGGGTTCGTGATGAATCTGTCCCTGACGAGCAAGTTCTCTGGGGAGGAGAGAAAATTGTGCTATATGAGTGGAAGAGTTAATTCCTGCTGTATGAGCCTCAGTCTAAGCGGGCCTCAGTGTTCGCTTATTCTTTTTATTTTTAATATAATATTTACATATGAATAAATTCAAAATTGGAATCATTGGTGCTACCGGTTTTGCTACAGAAAAAATGCTCCCTCAGCTTAAGGGTGTTGATTTTGCGGAAGTTGTTGCTATACAAGGTAGAAATATCGACAAAGTGCAGAAAGTTGCAAATGATTTCGGTGTATCAAGATATGTTACTGATATTAATGAATTACTCTCACTTACTGATTACGATTTAATATACATAGCCACTCCTCCGTATCAGCACGCTTTGGATATTCAAACTTGTTTAGAGTCTGGAAAAGTTAAAAACATTCTCTGTGAAAAACCTATTGTATTGTTAGAAGAAGAGCTAATTAAAATTAGTGAACTTTCAAAAAAATATCCTGATACAAAAATGTATGTTGGACACCATATACGTCAACAGAAAGCAATTAAGGACCTTCAGAATGTGATTACAAGTGGGGTTATCGGAGATGTTGTGTTCGTAGAAGGGAGTTGGAGTTACGAACTAGACCCTACAGCTCAATATGCTAAGTGGAAGCTTGATCAGTCAAAGGGTGGTGCATCCGTAATGGGTGATCCGGGAATCCATGTGCTCGATATTATGTACGCTCTTTTCGGCAAACCAAAAGAAATTAAGTCGGTCGGAAGTTCAAGTGTGTATCCAACCACGTTTGATAACGTAACGGCTGTACTGGGTTATGATAAGAAGCAGGTGATAGTAAGAGCCTCTCAGACATCATTGTTACCAAAGAATGATTTACTGGTAGTTGGAACAAAAGGAAGAATAGAGATTCCTGATTGTTTTAGTCAAACATATATTCCAGGAATGAGAGTGGTTACAAGTGAGGGTGTGGATGCTAAAAAATATGATGAAGAGATGCTGTACAGAAACGAAGTTAAAAAAATCTTCGGGTTATATAATGAAGGTGTACCAGCTACTTCTTTTGAAGAGGGAATAGATGAAACAAGGATTTTGTTGGAGATAAATTCTCAGCTTAAGTAGGTTCTAACATCCTCTAACCCACGGAGCATTATGAATAGTATATATTTTTGGTGGTCAATTTTTTCGACATTAATTGCTGTAGGCTTATTAGTCTGGGATATCTGGCAATTAGCTTCAAATAGGAAAGAAAATGATTTACATAAAGCACAAGTAAAGCTTTGGCAACATCATGCAAGTGGGCTTTTACACGGAATAATTGCAATTATTCAAGAACCTTTTTCTTCAGTGAATGATATTAAAAATGCAGCAAAAATAAGCCAAGCAAATGCGTATGACTTATATACATCATTAAATGAAGAAAGGTTGTTTTCTGAAAAAGAGATAAAGGAGAAGCAGTTACAAACTGAACAAGAGTTCAAGAAAGCTAGAGAATTAGCAGATACTGGACAAATAAAATAGAGATAGATCTTTTTAAAATTATCCTATGAACAAAATACAAGTAGAAGTTGTGGTTAATGGCAGTTTAGAAAAAGTCTGGAAATTTTGGAATGAACCTGAGCTCATAAAATTATGGGCATTTGCTAGTGATGACTGGGAATGTCCTTATGCGGAAAATAATTTGGTGGTTGGTGGAAAGTTTATTACTAGAATGTCAGCAAAAGACAATAGCTTTAGCTTTGATTTTTCAGGAACATATACCGACATAAAAAAGTATGAAAATATAGATTATATTATGTCAGACAATATCAATGACATTGAAGCACGTAGGTGCGAAGTGACTTTTAATGACATTGGGGGGTGATAAGGTTAAAATTATTGAAACATTTGATCCAGAAAAACAAAATAGCGAAGAAATGCAAAAGAACGGTTGGCAGAATATTTTAAATAATTTCAAAAAGGCTGTCGAAAAAGTATCATAATTTAGTTCAGCACGTCTTCTATATACTATAGAAGTATTTTCTTAAATTTATACCTAGAGGTATTTATAGTCCACAGTCAATTCCTCTCCTTTTTTGATAGGTCGTAAAGCCTTCCATGTGACACCTTCAATATTTGGCTTCTTTGAATGATTGATATACCAGCCGATGCTCATGCGGTGAAAATTCTTAGGACACCAATAACCTTTTTGCTCTTTATCGTAAGGGCAAAATCTTTTAGTAAGAAAATCAGGCTTTTTAGTTCGAAGTAGTTCGACGCTCTCTCCTTTTGAAAAAAGTGGTACCTTGTCTCCACATTTTATGTTATCAATGGTAAAAACACCCACCCCTGCTTTCGGTAGTTTACTCGGCCTTAGAATCAACTTAGCGTCTTTTTTCAAGTTATTTGAATTTTATCACCAACTATTAAATTGAGCAAAATAAAAAACTTTATCAAGTCAGTTTAATATTATTTGTTTCTAACTCGTCTGCCAAGTATATACTTCTGTGAACGACTCATCGGCTTATCCGCCCTGTGTACGCATCCTATCCAACAACAAGGGCGACGTTTTCCTTTTGCAAGATCCACCAGCACTCTTTTAATATGCTCATTTCTTGTGTCTTGGCTTTTGACTGAGATTGTCCAGCAAATCCATTCATTGCGAGCAAGGGGTGTTATATCTTCCCAAACAGAAAGAGCCTTCGGGGAAGTAGATAGTGCCTCGCGTAAATCACTAGGCAGTTTGTGAGCTGTGCCGCCGGAGATCACTTTTTTAAGCATGCTTTATTTTAACATACCATATTTTCAATGACTTGGACAAAATAAAAATAATATGATATAAAAATAAACGTTCTTTAGGGTAATAAACAATTAAACTGGATAAAAGGAAATCCATGTGCATTCCATGCACTAAATCGGTCTATATGCATTACAACACAGAGGAAGTTATGATACCCGCTACATCGTTTCAAGAGTTCGATCAGAGGATACCCGTAGAAGTGAGCCAACCGGATAACATCACACTTAAGGTGGGTGACACGATCTGGTGGTCCGCAGCTCAATACGATGGCATTTGTGAGGTTGTAGGTGTTGATGAACAGGCGGCGTCCAGAGGTAAAGTCTATGTTAAGAAGGATTGAATAAGGCCACACACAAAATGGAGAACCATTCTCCTACAGTGGGTGGTTTTTCTATTTATTTAGCGATTTGTTTTATTTTGTCACATCCATATGTATTTATAGTATAATGAAGCCATGTTTAAAGAACTTTTTAGCTTAATATTTGCTGGACTTATTACTATGGGTAGTTGGGTTGGTCTGCCTGTGCATGATGGTGGATTCAATATTGAAAAAGATACAGATAAAATAGAAGAGACTGCTTCTAGTACAGATAGAAAAGATGTCGAAAATGCTGGCGAGAGAGGTAAAATAAAAGAAAAAGGGAGTCAGCCAGACAATCGGAGTATAAATAACCGTGACGATAATGATGATGGAGATGATGAGGATGAAAATGAATCGGACGATGACAATAAGGGTAGTGAGAGTAGTAATGTAAATACTCAGGTATCATCTACAAAAGTAACACCTGTAAAAGCAGTTCCAGCAAAGGCTGAGACTACAAAAACAACATCAACTAATACAATTAATGCTAGCTATACTATCACTCAAGTATCTACACACAAAAACGCTACAAGTTGTTGGACTGCAGTAAACGGTTCTGTGTATGACGTTACTCCATTTATCAAACAACATCCTGGAGGTAGTGGTGCAATACTCAGTCTGTGCGGTATAGACGGAAGCTCTGCTTTCAATGGTCAGCACGGTGGCCAAGCTCGACCTGCGAGTGAATTGGCTGGTTTCAAGATAGGTATCTTGGTGAAGTAGGGTGTATTGCTTTAGTTATTGTAAAAACTAAATATATATTATTAAATAAAATAAAAATAAAAAAATGAACAACTCAAAAGATCTCACAATGCAAGCACCTCGAAGTCCTTATGAACAGATAAATGGTTTTGCCATACTACCTAGAGCAATAGACAAGTGTCGAGCTTCTATCGCTGGCACAAATGGTGACTATCATTCAAACTGTCCGCTCGATCAAGTGCTATTTGCTTTCAAGGGCATAGACGCAGCGGAGTTCAAAGCTTATGTAGGCGAGGGTCATTCTGATGAAGAAATAGGTCAGTGGGTGTTGGATCACGGCGTCACAAAAACTGCTGATGAAATATCTGCATGGTCAAATGCTTTCAGAACAGACTTTTCTTATGCTACACATCCTGAGAAAAAAGATTGGTTTGCAGGTGAGTGTGCGAAGCTAGGACTAGACCCTGCAACTACAACTTTGTTTGATTATCTAGAGGTGGACGATAAGGTGACTTTTCCTGAGGTGGTTTAGAGGGGTGTTATAAATACTTATTATCTATTATATGTCAAACTCTGAAAAACAATTTCACGGACTAGACAATGAAAAACAAGTTCTATTTTATGAGAACGAATTTTATTGTTTATCCAATTTTTCTTCTTTTGCAGTAGAGGAGGATGGAATAATATATATGACATCTGAGCACCTTTATCATTGTAAAAAGTTTAATGATGAAAATAGTAAAGATATAAAGGATCAAATAATGAAATCTTTGTCAGCGCACGATGCCTTAAAGATTGCTACTAAGAATAAAGCCTTGAGACGATCTGATTGGGATGATGTAAAACTTAAGATAATGAAAGAAATATTATTTTTGAAGGTAAATCAACATCCTTATATAAAAAAGAAGTTATTGGATACTGCTGGTAGGGAAATCATAGAGAATTCTTGGCGTGACGATTTTTGGGGATGGGGTGAAAATAAAGATGGTAAAAATATGCTGGGCAAATTATGGATGGAGATTAGGGGAGAATTAGCTTAATCATTTCTTTGAAACCACAAATTAGCGGAGCATTACGGGCATATTGACTAAACACCATTTTGTTGTACTGTATAGCTAAATACAAGCGATCTTTGATCTAAAAACCAAACAATTCAACAACAAAAACAGGAGGAATTAAAAATGCAAAGCATTGACAGTAAAAGCTACAAGGCTACGGTAAACACTGAAAATGTGAAATGCGAGTTTGACGTCATGGCAAAAGATCGTGGTGAAGCAGTATATAAAGCTTCACAGGTGTTCTGGTTAAAATATGGCAAAACACTTGGACCTATCAAATGTGCTATGACCGTTTCCGACCCATACAATGAAGTGCGTTTTACAGCCGACATCGATTGCTGCGATAGACTTTACAAACTCTTGCCTGTCGGTGTCATTGAAAGGGTGGTGCTTGCTTCAGCTGGTGAGATTGTCGCAAACATTGATCCAAATTCTCACTATTCTTTGAAGCGAGCAAAGCGTCGCAGAAAGGATCTCGGGGTTTTTCCGGTGCCAAATATCAAGCTTTGTTATGGTAAATACTACTATCGTGTGATTCTAGTGCCACAAGAAAGTGTCGGTGGCATCATCGTGACAAAGCGCAAGTACAAAGATATGCTATTGAAAGCAAAAAACCTACCAGAGGCCTTGGTAGAAGTGAAAAACCGTAGGCTTCACCTTAAAAACAAAAAGAATGCCAAGTTTGTGCCGAAGTCACGATCGCTGGCTACTTTGGAGAAAAGACTTGGCTTGTCAAAACCAAGTCTGTCAAAAACTGGTTCACTAAAATCGACGAGTATTGCTAAGGAGGAGATGATGCCAATAGTACCAAAAAAACCAGATGTTCCAATTCAGTCAAAATTCTTGGTGTCCAAGGTTATCCCAGGCAGAATCCTTGCTGTGAAGCCAAATCCAGCAAGTGGTACTTCAGTTTGGGGTAACTCTGCACTTGTAAAGGAGGCACAAAAAGAGGCTGAAAAACCAAGGATTTTTGTGAAGAAATCAGCCAGGAGTTCTACATTCAAATCCGTGGAGACTTTAGCCGGAGATCTACTTCAGAGAGTGGATTTCAAGACAGGCAGGGCACACAGCACCCTCGATGAAGTTTGACCCATTTTTAACAGACAAAGTTTAATACAGACCCGCGTGCTACAATTGAGTGGTATGCGGGTTTTTAATTTAAATAAATCATAAAAATAAATGAAAGGATTTCACATAAACATAGAAAAAGAGACATTAGAAAATGATAATTTTAGAAAAGTACTTTATACCGCAAAACATTGTCAGCTTGTGCTAATGAATTTGCGACCAAAAGAAGAAATAGGTATGGAAGTACATGCAGACAATGATCAATTTTTTAGATTTGAAAAGGGAAGTGGTAAATGTATTATCGATGGTAATGAATATGAAGTAGGCGATGGGGTGGCTATAATAGTGCCAGCAGGGTCTTCACATAACATAATAAACGTGTCAGAGGTAGAAGATTTGAAAATGTATACAATATATTCTCCAGCACATCACAAAGACGGTATTGTAAGGAAAACAAAAGATGAAGCTGTCGCTAATGAAGCAGATTTTGATGGTGTGACTACTGAATAGTCAAAAAGTACCCAAAGTAAAACAAAATAGCCCTATATTCTATATTGACATGGTGTTTCAAGAGGGGTATACCAATAGGTAACATTTGTTGTGGTTGTAGTGGGATTCTTGGATCCGGGTTTGTTTAAGACGGATGCGACAATGAAGATTTAATAAATTAAAAATTAGTAGAACTTAAAAAATAAATAAAAAATTATGAAAAATATATTTACAGAGAAAAAGATTTTGGTCAGATCTTTAATTCTCGCATCTTTTGTAATCGCATTTATTTTTTCAGCAAGTGTTGCTAGTGCGGCCGCTTTTACAAGTGGACCAAATAATGCCGGAAGCGCCACAGATTCTAACAGCACTGGAAGTATTTCTTGGACAGCTCCTGGAAATATAACTACAGTGGGTTCACCTTACGCGACAGCTTTGTTGGGTGCTGGTGATATATCTCACTATATAAAAGGAACAAATTATGGATTTAATATTCCTTCGAATGCGACAGTTGATGGAATAGCTGTTGAGATAAGACGAAATAGCTCTTCAAATAACTTAGGTTTTGGGGTGCAAGATAATATTGTGAGAATGATAAAAAATGGAACTATTTTAGGAAATAATAAGGCAGTAACAGGTACAACATGGGGCACAGCGACAACAAGTGTAAATTATGGAGGAGTATCTGATTTATGGGGTACGACATGGACACCTGCAGATATAAATTCTTCTAATTTTGGATTAGCATTTTCTATATTAAATACTTCCCCTGCACTTAACAGAACTGCTACTCTGGATTATATAAAAGTGACTGTTTACTACACAATCTCAACCCCAACTATCACTCTAAGCTCAAGTGTTTCTACTTCTACTCCTACAAATCAGGACATCACTATAAACGCTACAACTACAGGTACTGGCGTACTAAACGCATCATCATATCTATTTACAGCTAACGGCACTTTTGTATTCGTAGCAAGTAACGCTGGTGGTACAACAACAGCTACAGCAACTATCTCAAACATAGATAAAGTAGCACCAACTCTTTCTACTCATGCAGATATCACTGGTATAGAAGCAACTTCAAACCTAGGTGCAACTGTCACATATACAAATGCGACATCAACAGACAATGTAGACCCTTCACCTGTGGTGACTTGTGTGGCTCCTTCTGGCTCTACTTTTGCAATAGGTACAACGGCAGTTATCTGTAATGCTCATGACAATGCAGGAAACAACGCGACTTCGACTACATTTAATATCACAGTAGTAGACACAACAGCTCCTGTGATATCTGTAACAGGCGCAGACCCTGTGACAGTACAGGCTGGTACTACTTATGTAGACGCTGGGGCTATTGCTATAGATAATGCTGGAAACTTTACAGCTTCATCTACAAGTAATGTTGATACAAACACTCTCGGCTCATACACTGTGACGTACTCTGCTACAGATGCTTATGGTAACTCTGCGACTTCAACAACTCGAACAGTAAATGTGGTAGATACAACAGCACCATCGGCGCCTTCTGCTACTGCACCTATAAATAACTCTATATACAGAACTGCAAGTCTTACAAAACTAGACTGGAGTGATGTTTCAGATTTTTCTTCACCCGTAACTTACGGATATCAACTTTCGACATCAGCTACTACAAATCCAAACGGCTCATTTTCATTTCCTATGATGACAGGAAATACTCTCACTTCATCTGAAGCTTCAACTACTATCGCTACAGAAGGTGTGTACTACTACATAGCTCGAGCGGTAGATGCTCTTGGAAATACTGGTGCATGGATGACTCCTGTATCTTTTAGAATAGATAATACAGCTCCTGTGATAACTGTGACTGGCTCAAGTACTGTGACTGTAGAGGGTGGCTCTGTGTATACAGATGCAGGCGCAACAGCTTTGGATACAGTAGATGGAAGCTTTGCTGCTACAGCAAGTGGCACTGTAGATACAAGTGTTGTTGGTACTTATACAATCACTTACTCTGCACAAGATATTGCTGGTAACGTAGCCGCTACAGCTACACGAACAGTGATAGTCGTAGACACCACAGCTACTTTAATACATGTCACTTGTACTTATCCTGTAACATTAGAATGTACAGCTAGTGCATCTTCTTATGTTGATGCAGGCGCAACAGCTACTGATAATGTCGCAGCTCCTGTGACTGTAATATCAACTGGCACAGTAAATACTCATGTTGTAGGTTCTTACACAATCACATACACAGCTACTGACTTAGCTGGCAACTCTGCTGCTACAACAACTCGAACAGTAAATGTGGTGGACACAACAGCTCCTGTAATACACATCACTGGTGCAAACCCAATAATATTTACAATAAATAATCCTTACACAGAGCTTGGTGCCACAGCTGCCGACTTGGTAGATGGTGCTATCACAGCTACTTCATCAGGTACTGTAGATACAGCAACTCTAGGTTCATACACTGTGACTTACACTGCTACTGACTTAGCTGGCAACTCTGCTTCATCTACACGAACTGTGATGGTGATTCCTCCAGACACAACAGCTCCAGTGATTACACTTCTAGGCACAACTCCTGTGACTGTAGAAGGTGGTTCAACATATACAGATGCAGGCGCTACAGCTTCTGACAATGTAAACGGAAATATGACTTCAGCTATAGTGACTGTAAATCCAGTAAATACTCACGTAGTAGCTCCATACACTGTGACTTACAATGTAACTGACGGTGCCGGAAATCCTGCTACAGAAGTGACTCGAACAGTAAATGTAGTAGACACAACAGCTCCTGTGATTACACTTGTAGGTGGCGATATGTCACTTCACACTGGTGATACTTTCTCAGAACCTGGTTCAATAGTGACAGATAATATAGATGCAACATCAACAGCAACAGTGACGGGCTCTGTAAATACATCAGCAACAAGTACAACAGTACTCGTATATGATGCAGTAGATGCAAACGGTAACCATGCAATACCTGTGACTCGAACTGTAACAGTAGTAGACGTGTCAGTACCTATTATCACTCTTCTTGGAAATAGCTCTGTAAATCTAGAGGTTGGCACAACATATACAGATGCAGGCGCTACATCAACAGATGATGTAGATGGTGACATCACAGCAAATATAGTAGTAGGTGGTACCGTAAACAATGTTGTACTCGGCGACTATACTCTCACATACAACGTATCTGATTCATCTCTAAACGCTGCAACTCAGGTAACACGTACAGTGCATGTAGTAGATACAACAGCTCCTGTGGTAACTCTAAATGGTAGCTCTACAGTGAATCTATTAATAGGTGATACATATACTGAAGATGGCGCTACAGCTTCTGATAACTATGATGTAGCCGCTCCTTCTGTAAGTATCACAGGTACAGTAGATATAAATACTGCTGGTACATACACTCTTACATATTCTGCTACAGATACTTCTGGTAATACAGGTACTACTACTCGAACAGTGGTTGTGTCAGCTGTACCAGATACAGTAGCTCCTATTATCACACTTCTAGGAGCAAATCCTATGAGTGTTACAGTCGGCGGTATATTTACAGATCCAGGTGCAACAGCTCTCGATAACATAGATGCGACAACAACAGTATCTGTGTCAGGTTCAGTAAATACAGCAGTAGTAGGTGTATATACACTTTCATACAATGCTCATGATGTAGCTGGTAACAATGCTGCAACAAGTACTAGAACAGTAAATGTAGTAGCTGCTGAAAATACAGGCGGATCAACTGGTGGTGGCTCTACTGGAGGTTCAACAGCTGGTGGAGGTGGTAACGTCCTTCCAAACAATGGTTCAACTGGTGGATCAGGAACTTCTACACCTAGTAGATCTGGAACAGTACTCGGTGCGGAGACATTCCAATTTACAAAGAATCTCCGACTAGGTATGAGAAATGATGATGTAATGGAACTACAAAAACGACTAGTCGCAGAAGGTTTCTTGAAAGTAACTCCTACTGGATACTTTGGTAAGGCTACATTTGCAGCGGTGAAAGCATATCAAGCTGCGCACTCTGTGAAGCCTGTGTCAGGTTTTGTAGGACCACTCACAAGAGCTGAACTCAATAAGTAATACTCGGTCGAGAAAAAAGATCGAAAGAAATTGCGTTCGCGCGCAAAACACTCTCAAAATCATTTGCAAAAACCACCCGCAGAAAAAGCCGGGTGGTTTTTGATTGTCTTTGAAAATCGTGGTATTGTATTTTTAATGAAAAAACTTCTCAAGCTAGAAGTGATAGCTGTGTTTTTGGTGCTAATAGCAGGCATGCAATTTGTATTATTTTCTGGCGTGCTTCGTATGGCTGGTGAAGCCATAAGTTCTGTATCCGATATGATGGCCGCGGTGCTCCCTGGAGTACTAGCTAGTGAGACCAATCAGTATCGCGCTACACACAATGTTGCTACTTTGCGGTCAAACACACTGCTAGCACAGGCAGCTACGCTAAAAGCGCAAGATATGGCCAAAAAGGGGTACTTTTCACATGTTGGTCCAGAGGGTGAGAAGCCTTGGGCTTGGCTTGAAAAAGTGGGGTATGAGTACACCTATGCTGGGGAAAATTTGGCTGTAGACTTTACTGACTCTAGTGATGTTACAAATGCTTGGATAGCTTCACCAACACATCAAAGAAATCTAGTAAGCCAGAACTTTAAAGAGATTGGAGTAGGTACAGCCGAAGGTGTATATAGAGGTTTACCAACAACTTTTGTAGTGCAGTTTTTTGGTACACCAGCGGATGACAGTCTGTTGGCTCCATCTTTAGTCTCAACTTCAACCCTAGCTTCATCCGTAGTTTCAGCGTCGAGCACAACGTCTAGATCTAGTGCGGTACGGGCCACTACAACCTCGACCACTACTTTGATATCCGCAGTATCTACTAGTACTGGCACTAGCGCCAGACAAGTATTGGGTACTTACACAAGCAGTACACCTCTGGATGTATTGAGACAAAATTTATATGTCGCACTATTTATCTCACCAAGACATTTTATAAACGACATATCTCTAGGTCTGACGATATTTCTACTCGCCGTTTTGATACTATCTTTTTTACACACAGCGAGACTTCATCCAGCAGAAAGTATTTTTGAAAAAATAAAGCATTCACATATAGAGCATAAGAAAAGTATTCTAGCTATAATCATTTTTATTCTTGCGCTCGGTGTCTTGTGGGTACTTGATGCAAAAACTTTTTCACATAGAGTGATAGTAGGTGAGCCGTCTAATAGTTACATAGAAAAAAATGAGTAGAAAATCACTAATCTGGATATTTATGTCTGTCGGGTCTGCTATCGGTGGCTATATACCGTCGCTTTGGGGTGACAACTTCATGTCTTTTACATCAGTGATACTTACAGCAGTGGGTGGACTCGGTGGTATATGGCTTGGATTTCAGTTGGGGGAGTAGGTATTTCCGCAATGGTCGCCGTATATGTTTGAAAATTATAGGCAAATAAAAACTACTCATTTTTATTGAGTAGTTTTTATAAATACATATAAGAAGTTTTTTATATCCTTACAAAAGTGTATCCACTTTTTGTTTTGCATACATCTCCGCATTGTATTTTTCTCGCCTAGCCGTTTCTATTTCCTCCATTAGTCTTTTATTTTCTTTATGTAGTCTAGCGATAGTCACACTGTTTTGTATCGCATCTGGAATAGATAGCAGTACGCTAACAATGATACCAACTATGATGGATAGGGAAACTATAACAGCCAAGGAAGCTGTAAGATTCCATATCAAGAAAGTGACTGTGACAGGAAATATATTTTGCAAGGCGAATATAACAGATAGTCCGCCAATAAGTAGCCCTAAGATAAGTGAAAGCAACATATTATTTTGTTTTGAATGTAATACTATCTCCACGAACTGTACCTTTGCTATTTTGTGATACAAGTCTGAAGTAGTAAGTTGTCTTTGAATTAAGACCCGTTAATGTAGTTTTTACATTGAGGGTGTTTGTACTTGAGTTTAGTGTTGTTTGATCGGTAACATTAGGCACAAGTGCACCTACTATTGATTCTGTACTATACTCAAACCAATACTTTGTTTCTCCGCCATTTGGGTCCACTACACCATTGAGCACCGCACCAGATGCACTTATAGATGTAGCATTTCGTGTTGTTGCTGTCGGTGCATTTATCACTATTTCTGCAGGGCCAGAAGTCGTGAAGCTTGTCACAGATCCGTTTACTGTTCCAAACTGGTTGTGAGCGTTCAATCTGTAATAGTATTTAGTCAAAGGAGCAAGATCTGCTAGGGAAGTGACGACTGTTATCTGTGTACTACCGTCATTTGTAGTAGATACAGCTGAAATATTTCCAAGCTGTGTTGTCTTACCATACTCAAACCAATACTGAGTAATTGCTTTGTTTGGATTTATATTTCCATTTATTTCTGCAGTAGTTCTAGTTACATTTGTTGCAGCTAGAGTTTTGATAGTAGGTACACTTCCTACAGGAGCAGATACTCCTTGTGTTGTCTTGAATGTATTAACACTTCCATTTACTTGACCGTACTGATTTTCAGCCACAAGTCTAAAGTAATAAGTTGTATTTTTTACAAGATTTGTAATATAGCCAGGAGCTTGTATCGCTACATAACCTGAGCCGATATTTTGATTGAGAGTTTTACTACCTAGTGTGCTTGTCTCGCCGTACTCATACCAATAGTTGGCAAATGCACCTCGAGGGTTCACGGTACCACTTATTACAGCTGTATTATCTGAAGTTGAAACATTAGAGCTAGTCACTACCAAAGGTGACGCTGGTGCAGGTGGAACGTAAACACCTGGGGTTGTGCCACCGTCATTGTTTTGTACTACCACAGGAGTATTTGTTGCGTCAGTGTTTGTGTCAGAAGTATCGGTGTTGCCGTTTGCTACAAAGTACAAGATACCGATGCAAAGTACTACTATAGTTATTATTGCCCCTGTTAAAAAGTTTTTATTCATATAAGTTTTATTAATTATTAATACCTTTGTTGTGTCACTACTTTAACTGCCATTATGTTAGACGAATGAGGTCTATGTCGCTTACCGCTCTCAAGCAAAAAGTCGCCTCATTTTTAGTTTGGCGACTTTTTGTTTTGAGCGATTGCGTATGCTCTCGCCCTATTTTAGACTAGTTATTTGTTCGGAATGTTGCTGGCCATGAGACACTTACATTACCAGTCTGATCTGTTGTGTAGACCATATAGTAGTAAGTTGTGTTTGCCTGCAAGTTCTGTAGAGAAACGTTCTGTGACATGTTGTAGTTAGCATCTGTCATTGTTGAGAATCCACCAGAAACATTTACAGAGTTTGCGTTCTCATAAGTTACAAGAGGACTTGTACTGTAGTAGACCACACCCTTTGCTGCTTCGTTTGTATTCCAACTAACGTTTGCGCTGTTATTAGAAACACTGATAGCTAGACCTGAGATATAAGCTGCATTGATACTACCGTCTGTAGCAACAGTGCCCCCACCCATACCATTAGCCATCTGAGCGTTCATTACAGGTAGAGTTGCAGGACCGATTCTTCCTACTGCAGGAATACCGTTTCTACTCTGGAAATTTGCAACTGCTGATTTAGTAAGGAAACCGAAGTATCCTGTAACAAGACCCTGTGGGTACATAGTAGGATCCTGAGCTAGGAAAGTCTGTACAGAAGATACATCAGCACCTCGCATACCTGTCTGTAGCTGACGATAAAGTGTATCAGCGTAAGTTACAGAAGGGAGGATAACAACAGCTAGAGTAGCTATTACGAGACTTGCACCAATAAACTGAACCAACTTTTTGAAAGAAGTTTTATTTTTTAACATATTTTTTAGATTAATGATTTTTTAGTAAGATTTTAGTAAGAAACCGAGTCGGTAATTTATTTATTATTTTAAGTAATTAGCAAAACGATAGATGATAGGAAGCGAAAAACACGCCGTGTGGTTGTGACATTCGTCAAGTCTACTGACTTTTCGAAGCAAAACAATTTCTAAAGTAATTATCTAGATTATTTCACAGTATATGACTTATAAAAGTCATTGCTGTCGACTCCTGAAATATTTTTAGAGTCTAATATGTACTCGTAGTTAGATATCTTTGCGACAGGGGTAGTATGTTCTTAATCTTGACAAAAAGCAAGCTAAATTGTGTTCTATAACACAGTATTGATTTTAAACCTAACTTGATGTTAGGGGATTTGGTGTTTTTTCGTGAATAAATAATATAAAACTCAAAAATGCGTGATATTATCTAAAAAATGAAAATACTCGTACATGCCAGACCTCGCTCTAAGGTAGAAAAGGTTACTCGAATGGACCAACAATCCTCACTTGGTCTAGAGGAACTTAGTGTACCTCGCGAAATAGTAAACAAAAGAACTCCAACTTTGCCAGTGTATAAAGTTTGGATAAAAGATGCGCCAATAGAAGGTAAAGCCAATGATGCTATAGTTCGCGTGCTCGCCGAATACTTTAAAGTATCAAAATCTTCTGTGCGCCTAGTATCTGGTCCTACTTCAAAGCAGAAAGTTTTTGAGATAGATGCTAATATTGTATAAATGCCACTTAGGAAAATATCAAATAAAATTGACCTCAATAATTTTGGCTTAGAAAAATCAGAACTCGCTGTCTTGCGTCGACTTTCATCCGCGCGAAAAATACAGGATTTTTTAGATACTCTTTCTATAAACTTTGAAAATGATGGCGAGACAAATATGTCTCCGAGGCTTGTGCTACGTAAACGCACGGCTCATTGTCTAGAGGCTGCGCTTTTGGCCGGACTTGCACTTTGGGTAAACGGAGAAGATCCTTATATAATGGACCTGAAATCCTATGATGGCGATGATCATATTGTCGCTTTGTATAAAAAGAATGGATACTATGGTGCTATATCAAAGACCAATCACGCTGTCTTGCGTTTTCGAGATCCTGTATACAAGACCTTGCGAGAGCTGGCTTTGTCGTATTTTCATGAATATATAAATACTAAAACAGGCGAGAAAACTTTGCGTAGCTACAGTAAACCTTTTAGTTTGAGAAAATTAAGCGCCGATTTTGGCGTAAAAAATAGAGCCAAAATCGGCGCCAAAAAAGCAAAAAATGGCTCGCGCTATGCAAATTGGATTACCTCAGAGGAAAATCTAGATTGGTTGCCAGAGATGATAGACAAGTCACCTCACTGTGAATTTTTACCAGGAAAAGCGCGTAAGAATCTCAAGGAACTTCGTCATGCAGATAAAGTCGAGCTTTTGGCAGGTAGAATATTGGAATGGAAGAATATGTAAGAAGAATGTATAATGTAGTGATAAAAATGTGCCGAATATTCTTTATATAAACTTTATCTGAATCTCTAAAACATGGACAAAACAAATCAAAATTCAAAGCTCCGTACATTTAAAAGATATTTACCAGAGACAATAGGTGCTATTTTTTTGTTGACCATAGTAGCAGGTACTTTGGCTTATGCTGGTTACAATGAGACTTTGTTAAAATGGCAGGTACTAAAGAACGAGTCTGACTTGCGAGCAAAGTCTGGTATATACGATGCAAAATTGAACTATTTGAACGGCAAGCTCGGTGAGATAATAGGTCAGAGTAGTGAGCTAAGCGCTGTGGTCCAGGGTGAGAAAGATAAAAACAATGTGATACTAGAGCAGGTGAGTAAGGTGACAGATACAGCGTCAACACTCGATAAACTCAGCAAGACAGATCCACAGCTTCTACAAAAATATTCAAAGGTATTTTTCTTAAATGAAAATTATGTGCCGGCAAAACTCTCTCAAATACCAGTAGAATATACATTTAACAAAAAAGCTAAAAATGAAATACTGACTAATGTGTCGCCGTTTCTTACAAGAATGTTTAATGATGCTATTTCGTCTGGTGTGCATATACAAGTCGTGTCATCTTATAGATCTTTCAACACACAAGCTGCTTTGAAAAATAAATATAAAATCATATACGGCTATGGCAGTGCCAACTCTTTTTCTGCCGATCAAGGCTACTCAGAGCATCAGCTAGGTACTACACTCGATTTCACCACAGCTACTCTCGGTGCTTCTTATGATGACTTCGACAAGACCCCAGAATACACTTGGCTTGTAGATAATGCTTACAAGTACGGCTTCGTCATTTCATATCCAAAAGATAATAAATTCTATATATATGAGCCGTGGCATTGGCGATTCGTAGGTGTAGACCTAGCCACAAAGCTTCACAGGGAAGGTAAGTACTTTTACGACTTAGATCAGAGACTTATAAATGATTATTTGAGCGTGTTGTTTAATTAGGTTTTTGGAGAGGTTTGCGTGACTTGAGTGGCGCATTTACTTATTGAACTCAGTATCGGATTATTGGACAGAATTGAAAGAATGTGATATAAATGTAAAGTTCTTTTTCAATCAAGGCTAGCGGTTTCAGGAGGGACCCAGGGTGCCAAACAAGACCCAAAAGATTATTATGGTTGTTCAATACCAATATAGATGTCGTAGGTGTCATAAAAATTTCGTTGAGGGTTTTTGCGAAAACGTATTACCATTTGATGTTGTGCATAATCAAATTACTTCAACTCCACCATATCAACATCTGGCTATATCGATTGCATTCAAAACTCACACTTGTGAAGATGGAGGTGCTGGTGTTGCGGATTGGATTGGGTGCGAGTATAAAAAATAAAAAAGCTCACTTAAGTTCAGAGAACAACTTTATAAAGTCTCATAAACAATCCACCAAGGAAATCTGCCTCGGTGGATTTTCTCTTTTAAGTTAAATAAAAAATACCGCACCCGATTGGCACGATATTTTCTAGCAATCGTATAAAACGATAAAAACGTTACTAAACGACGCTATGTGTGTATTACATACTTTGAGAAGAACTCTTGCCAGCAAAGATCTGGTATAGAGCTGAAAGACCAACAAGTACGTATACAACTCTTGAGATAGCAGCCATCTGGCCACCAAAGATCTCACCAATATCCCATCCTACAGCACCTACTAGAAGCCAGTTTAGACCACCAATAACCAAAAGCACGAAAGTAATATTTTTTAGATTCATTTTTTTGAATGTTAAAAGAAAAATTAATAAAAACTAAAGCTTTTTCGACCGATAACTCTACTAACGCTGAACACCTATATTGTAGCACTGCTGTTTTTGTGTTGTAAGTGATATCCACAGCGTTATATTTGGTATAATGTAGGGGTCAAATGATTTACTAATAATAAACGAAAAAATGAATATCATCATCAAGGGTTTACATATGGATCTTACGCCAGCGATAGAGCTTTACATACAAAAGAAGGCTAAGTCTCTTGAAAAATTTTGTGATGAAAGTTCAAAACTAGAAATCAATGTTGGCAAAGCTTCAAAGCATCATAAGTCAGGCGAAGTATATGAGGCTGAGTTTCGAGTACGTACAAGAGGCAATCTATCTCGAGTGATGGCTAGTGGACAGGATTTATACTCAGCTATAGACATAGCACGCGATGAGCTCTTAGATACACTTTCTTCAAAGAAGGACAAAAAAGACACTTTGAAAAAGAAAGGCGCAAGAGTAATAAAGAAAATGACTCACGGTGAAAAACTAAGTAATACAGAAAAGAAGGCTGTCGCTCAAGGTACAAAGGGTGCGAAGTCAAAAGGTACAAGTAAAATAGTGGTTCCTGCAAAGAAGAAGGTGGTTTAGATCTTTTATTTAATGTATAAAATTATGGAAAAAATATCTCTCAGTGATGAAAATTTTCCCTTACCAATACCCAGTGAGCAGTTGATATCTGGGGAAGGTTTTTTTGCTGAGGCTAAGGAGTCATTTGTGGACAATAATTATGTTGTTAAAAAGTATAGGGGTTGGTTATTGGATTTTCAAGCAGAAAAGATTTATGATGACTCTAAGAAAAATTATAAATATTTAAAATCTGTATTCAATGATGCTATACCAGACAGTGTCTTTACTCTGTCTGATGATGAAAATAGTAAGCGTGAAGATAATCGTATTTATAAGATTGTAACTGTTGTTCAAGATAGGGTTTTTAGAGATGAAGAATTGGATGAATCTCTAAAATCTAAAAAGGATGCTGAAATTGAAGAAATGATTTTAAAGTGTATTGATATTTTTTATTCAACTTATGATCCCGAAGTGGGAAAAGGTCAATGTATTGATATTAAGAGTTCAAATATAATATTTGGTCACACAGCTATTAGTAACACTCCAAGACTTTACTTTATTGACTCTATTGATTCAATTATGTATGTTCCAATAGAAAAGCTACAGGAATTAGTAAACCAAATAATTGCTGATACTGGTATTAGTTCAACTAATATTGAAAGTAAAATGAAATTGGTCTCG
>CAYWQF010000004.1:19802-36224 GCA_964460835.1 uncultured Candidatus Saccharibacteria bacterium
AGCACAGGCATTAAACCTCAGTGGTGATAGAAGATTCAATAAAATTCAAAAAGTCTTTCCAATGCATATCCTTTTTACCTTCGGGTGTGAGTAGTGTTATTTGCATTCTATTGTTCTCGGCATCCCACTCAGCACCTTTGATTTTGACGCGCATTTTTTGCATGCTAGGTGTTTTGATTTCTTTTATATCGGTCGCATCGGCGTCATTTTCGCCGATAAAAAAGTAAAGCTGAGGCCAATCTTCCAGTGCTTTGTATTTTAGAAAATTCTTCCAACCTTTATCTCCCGTGAGCTCAGCTTCCAGTCCTGCAAGTGTGCTATTTGTGTCTATCAAACCATCTTCTTTCGCCACCTTTTTAGTAAATGTCGCAAGTCGATGATCTTGCTCGGTAAAAAAGCCACTTGCCTCATTCTTCGTCGTTTTCACCGCATCTACATATAAAGGTATCGCTTCAGCCAACATATCAGCGCCGACAAGTGCTAGCATTTTTTCTATTTCAAAAAAACCAAGTGGCCAATTTTCTACAGATACTGCACGTGTTGCAACTATGGGGCCATGATCCATCTCTTTATCCATCTGTATGATAGTGACACCAATGTCGCTATCGTCGTTTAGTATGGTTGTTTGAAGTGGGGTAGCGCCACGGTATTTTGGCAATAAAGATGGGTGAATATTTAGTGTGCCAAAGGTCGGTATATCTAGAACTTTTTGAGGAATTATTTTTCCATAAGACGCTACCACATACATATCTGTATCTGTGTCGTTTACATCTTTACCACTAATCTTTTTCAGAGCCTCTACTGCCTCATCATTTAGTTTTTCAAATTGCAAAACCTGTATGTCATGTGCCTCTGCCCAGACTTTTATTGGTGGGGGAGTTACAAGCATTTTTCTGCCCTGAGGTCTGTCTGGTACAGTCACTATATATGACGGTTTGATACCAAGTGCAAGTAGGCGTTCAAGTACTATTATGGAAAAATTTGATGTGCCAAAGAATATCATTTTATTTTTTCTTCGCTTCCTTTTTATCTTTTACTACTGATGATGCGGCAGACTGCACTTCTTTTGGATCTACTTGCTCTAGGTCCTTAGCTTTGTCTATAAAGAGTACGCCGTTTAGGTGATCGACTTCGTGTTGAAAAATATGTGCCAAAAGACCACTAGCACCACGCTCTACTATCTGACCTTTTTCATTGTAGGCTCGGAGAGTTACTTTTGTAGAACGTCGCACTTTGCCATATATCCACCGCACAGATAGACAACCTTCACCGTCCATCCATTTCTTTTCTTTTGATTCTTTCACTATTACAGGGTTTATAAAGACTGCATCATCTACAGGCTTAGTATTGAGTGCGCCTATTTTTTCAACACTATTTTTTTCAGAACCCTCTTTTGCTTCATCAGTTTTATTTTTAGCTGTTTTTATTTTTATTTCTCCAGAGAAAATCTTTTTTGAGACAATGAAGATACGCAAAGGAATACCTATTTGAGGTGCCGCAAGTCCTATACCATCGTCCTGAGTAGCAAGAGTTTTTTTCATAGACTCTATGGTCTTTTGAATTTTTTCACTAGAGATATCTTTTATGGCAATCTCTTTTGCTACTTCTCGGAGTGCTGGATGCTCACCGTCACTTACTATGGGCATAGCAGAGCCTAGTGCTGGCATAGCTGTTTTTTTATCTTTTTTTGATGTTTCCTTCATGGTGTTTGTGATTTATATATATGCCGTACGCACTATATTGGGTCAATTGTGTCAATTATAGCAAACTTTCGGGATTTACTCTCACAGAATACTCTTTTGGTAGGCTGTATATGATCTCCCTAAGCTTGTTGTTTGGCCAATCTTTTGGTTTTAATGATAGTAGCATATGGAGTACAGATTTGCCTTTTTGAGTCGGTACAAAAGCGGGGAATATCATAGGGTCCCATTCTTCTAGTAAATCCTGTAAACGCTTCATTTTTTCGGCAGCTGATGCACGAGTATCTTCTACAGTTATTTTTATATGCACTGAAAATGGCGGATAGTTGACCATTTCGCGAGTAGCTATCTCTTCACGATAAAAATTTGATAAAGTTCCTGTTGATAGATTCTTTATGAGTGAATTGTCAGTGTTACGAGTCTGTAGTAATACATAGCCAGTAGTTTTTTCTAGTATCCGTAGTATGGTGTGGCATATTCTTTCATTGATACGAAAATCAGGTATAGAAAATAGACTGTCCAAAGAGGCGATGGCGGAGTAAGTGACTTCTGGTAAGAATGCCAGTGAACTTTCTGTACCAAGTAGTATGCCGTCTTTGCTTTTGAGGTAGTCCGCTACAACATCACGAGCTTGTTTGTCTGTGTTGACTGTGTCGCGATCTATTTTAAATACTTCACGTTTTGGATAAAGTCTTTTTATCTCTTCGGCTACAGTATCTATACCTATACCGAGCGTGGTGAGCTTCCAACTTCCGCAGTTTTTACAACCTTCAAGGGCCGATCTCTGTACGCCACAGTGATGACATAGGAAAAAACGCTCATGCTCCGTTTTGGACTGGTGTAGTACCACTGGTGCTTGGCATTGCTCGCAGAGCACGGTTTTGCCACAGTCGCCGCAGACAGTCTGCGGCGACAACCCTCGCCGTGCCGTAAATATAAAAATATGCTCGGACTTTTTCTCTGAGTACTCGATCATTGAGGTCAATTCATCGCTAAATATTTTAAATTCTTTTTTTGGTTTGCGGGTGTCACGAGTTTCCTTTTTTGTAATAGTCTCTTTTGATCCTAAATCTTTTCCGTCGATATTTTTTCCGATATTACTCGCATCCTTATCTATGGATGGACACATATCTACCACTAGTAGCTCTGCCATTTTTTCTACTCTGTATGAAACAGCAAAGAAGTCAGCAACCTCACCAGACTCACGACGATGTAGGGTTTCTATACGAAGAAATGTATCACCGAGTATAAGTCTTGCTCCGAGAGCTTTGGCATACTCCTCTATATATGTACGATAGTCTATATATGGTGTACGCATTGAGTTGTAGCCACGAGAAGATTCTCGTTCGAGTATGATGGTACTGATATCTTTCTTTGGTAGGCAAGCGAAGTACGCTGTAGCTATCACGAGCACAGGATGCTCTGATGCTAAAGCATCTTTCCAAGCTTGAGTTTGTTTCTTTTTTGTTAGACCACCGTGAATCATTATGACAAAATCTTCTACACCTTTTCTTAGTGCTTGAAAGAGTTCTTCTGTAGCGAGAGTTGTTGGCGATACTATGAGTACACTTTTCTTTCTAGCAAATTCTTCACGCACAATACTCTTGTATGTACTCAGTCTATCTTCGGTGTTTGTTTGATATACAAGTACATCAGAAGATATTGTTGATTTGATGGTAGGTCTTTCTTCTATTTCATAATCACTTGCAAGTGCGATATCTGGAATACAAGATTTGAGTACAGAGCTAAAGCTGGTCGCGTAGTAAGTCGCTACTTTTTCACAAGCCTTGATACATTCTTTATGAACCACTCTTCGTTCTTTTACTTTGTCTATTTTTCTAGTAACAAAAGAGGCTTGCTTAATATTGCTTTTGGCGTGGCTCGCTGGTGTGACCTCTCCAACAAGTGCTGGAATGGTACGACCTCGAAGTGGTACATCTATAATGCTTCCTAGTGTGAGGTTTTGAGAGCTCCAGTACGTGAGCTCATCCTTGAATGCACCTCGTATGATGGGGTAGACGGTTACTATGTTCATTGCCTTCTATATTAGCCTAATTTGGCCAAAATGGGAGGGGGTGTTTTTTACACGAAATTTTAAGTGATTTTTATACTATCTTAATGTTTACAGTATTGGTGGCAGAATACGGTTAGATTTACATAGTATAATTTTTGTGGTACTGTGCTTATTAGATTTTTGAAAAAAGAACAAAACGCCCAAAAGGCAAACAGCACAAAAAACAAACACAAGGAGGATAAAAAAGTGAGCAGTAAAAAAACAGTCATCGCAATTGTCGGCTCCACAACTTGTTTCGGTAGGTGGTTCTGGGCCTTCTTGAGTCGATTCGAAGGAATATCACTCTTGTTACCAGAGCCAGAGTATGGCATCACGGTGAAGGAAGTCGTTCAGCAGTCTGACATCATCATTTTTGCTGTGCCACCAGCTGAGTTGGAAAAGACCATCAGTCAGTACAATGAAGCTGATCTTCCTCTCTCTAAGTTGTGGATTGATGTTGGTATGACAAATGTGCCTGCGTCGGAATCTCTTCGCGATGTGGTAGCGGACGCAGTTTCGCTCAGATTTGATGAACCAACGGAGGATCTCATTGAGTGCGTGCATCTTCCTGAGGAAAAACCCATCTATATTTATACATTAACGTTGGGGTGTTCCAATGTTAATTTTACTCATTTCTTCTCCGCTCTTCAAAATGCCACGGGAGTGAAGAACATCCAGTTTGTGCGTCCACGTTCTAGTCTTGAAGAACTTGATGAGGCCGTATAATCACGATAGTGAGAATACCTCTCAAACCTAACCCCAAGAGCGGTCCAACATTGGACCGCTCTTTTTACTACCTTTTATTTAAAATCATGATATATTTGCCGGCAGAACAAACGTGTAAGACAAACAAATAAACAAAAGATCAGGAGGATCAAAAAATGAAGACGAAAATTGTGATTATTGGAAGTGATACGGAACATGGTCAGTGGCTCGAATCTTTCTTTGGTCGTCAGCCAGACTATGATATCGAAGGAGTACCTCACAATGATAGTTGGAATATACGCAAGATTGTGGACGAGGCACAGACACTGTTCTTTGTCTTAGAGGATACAAAAGGTATTACTCCTGATGTCATCAAGCATTTTGCAGAGTACTGCCCCAGTCCTGAAAAGATTTGGGTAGATGTTGGACCAATATATCTACCAAGGACTGAGATAAACCCTATGCCATTTGTAGAGTTTGCGTCCATGAGATTTGACTGTCCCGAGTCTGTGGATGCCAATCTCGATGGAGGGCGTATACGTATGCACATCAAGCAAATTTCGGCTATGACAATCAAGTTTACAAATCTAACATCAACTCTCGCCAATCAAGCTGGAGCGGCTGTCGATTTTCTCACACAAATGCCCTGAGGGCTTTTGAAAGCACTCAAAAGGCGGTCCGTATCCTCGGACCGCCTTTTTTCTTTGCATTCATTTTTACTTGCGCGTCGCCACACTTTTTCATCAAATATAAGGGGTAGCATTTTTACTCAATTCACCGTAATATATGTGCATGGGATTTTTCTCCAAAAAGCTTGGAATAGATTTGGGTACTGCCAACACTTTGGTGTTTTTGCCGGGAAAGGGCGTGGTGCTAAACGAGCCATCTGTAGTAGCTGTTTCTGAACAAGACAACAAAATACTTGCAGTAGGAAATGAAGCCAAAGATATGATTGGTAAGACTCCAGACAGCATCATTGCATATCGTCCGATGAAAGACGGCGTGATAGCAGACTATCGTGTGACAGAAGCAATGCTACGGTATTTTATAAATAAAGCTTTGGGTAAATGGAATATATGGAAACCAGAGGTAATGGTATCTGTGCCAGCTGGTGTGACCTCTACTGAGCGTCGAGCAGTGATAGAAGCGGCGATAAAAGCTGGAGCAAAAAATGCGTATGTAGTGAAGGAACCTATCCTCGCCGCTATCGGCGCTGGTATATCTATACAAGAAGCGGTAGGGCATATGGTGGTGGATATAGGTGGCGGTACCACAGACGTGGCGGTGATATCTCTCGGAGGTATTGTGGCTTGTACTTCAGTGAAGTGCGCTGGCAATAGACTCGATGCTTCTATTACAGACTATATTAAAAAAACATATAACCTCGCCATTGGTGACAAAACAGCCGAGGATATAAAAGTAAATGTTGGCTCTGCTGTGCCAGTAGAAGAAGAGCTAGTGATGACTGTAAAAGGTCGAGATTTTCTCACAGGACTTCCACGTGCGGTGGATATTAAAACAAATGAAGTAGTAAAGGCTGTATCAAAAGAACTTCGAGAAATGATAAAAGCTATCAAAGATGTACTACAAGAGACTCCACCTGAGCTCGCATCTGACATCATAGATAATGGCATCATAATGACAGGAGGCTCTTCACAGCTTCGCAATCTTCCTGAGCTCGTCTTCCGTCGCACTGGTGTGAAAGCTGTGCTTGCTGAGGATGCTTTGTATTGTGTAGTGAAGGGGACTGGTATTGCACTAGATCACCTCGATACATACAAGAAGACTATTATTGCTAAGCGATAAAATATGTCTGTTTTAAATATCTCAAATACAGCCATCGGTGAAAACGGCGCAAACCTAAATCACGCTTTTGTGGTGACAGGATATGTGGGCGCTAGTAGTGGCGTCATTGCAGACAGCGCCGAGCAAGTAGTTTTAAATTTCATAAAAGAGCATTTCAAAATGGAAAAAGGTCATCCAGATCTTTTTGTTTTTTCTATGAAAGATTTCGGTATTGATCAAGTGGATATGATTATCTCTGCAAATATCAGAAAGCCTGCTATGGGGCACAAGAAGTTTATAGTGTCTTCATTTAATACAATCTCACATCAAGCACAGAATAGTTTACTCAAAACTCTAGAGGAGCCACGGCCAGATACTCATATATTTTTAGTAACACCAAGTACATCTACACTTTTGCCAACAGTGCTTTCGCGAGTACAGGTTATAAATACAGAAAATGCAAAAGATTTTGAATCTTCTGAGGTTGCAGAAAATGTTGAAAAATTTTTAACATCCAAAATCCCAACTCGTTTGGAGATTGTTAAAAAAATATTAGCAGATAAAGAAAATGAAAAGATAGATGATTCAGATATAAATAATTTTGTAAGAGAATTGGAACTGCGGGCGTACAAACTGGAAAACGCTAGTCTAAGTGTTCATAAAAATGGTCAAAAAAATAACACTGCGCACAAAAACCTAAAACCTTTTTTAAAAGTAGATGAATACATAAGAGATGTTTCGTCTTCAAAGAAGCTTTTACTTGAATATCTTGCTCTCAGATTGCCTGTGTACAAATAGTATTTGTTTTATTAGTATATAAATAACCCTATGAAACTAGAACAAGGCGGACTTTCCGAAGCTGACATGATGGCTTTGATGGAATCCGCCCTTCGATGTTGTAGGGCGGATGATAAAACACTGATTTCAGCACCGCTGGAGTTGGGACAACTGTTCGGGCAAGAAGAGCCCGAATGGCAAAACTTGAAAAATGCGCAAAGCGTGCAACAAGTACAAGGAGAAGACGAAAAACAAGAATAAAAACAATTAACCAAGGAGGTAGTCATGGCTTATGCAGGTGTTTTGAGACGATGGAGTAATGGCCTAACTAGAAGGTTTATCCGAGGAATGGATCCATATGATTTATCTGATCCACCAGTGCGTTGCACTCGTGCTCATGTTAATATTCATGAACAAGGTAGACGGACCGCTCAAAAGGCTCGTCGAGCATTCACAAAGAAGGCACAGATTTCAAGAAAGCCTGGTGACAGGCTTGGTGACGACAAACCACCAATTTGATCTTTTTCTATAATCTCGCCACAAATCACACAGTAAAAGTCACTGATTTCAGTCGGCTGACCGCCACATCCTCGTTTGGGTGTAGGCGGTTTTCTTTTTTATTCATCAAAATCGTGCTAAAATGGCCTTTATAACTAAACGTAAAACACGCAAAAACAATGGCATACAATTTTTCAAAACTAAATAGCAAAATAAAAGAGACTCAGGACTGGTATACAAAGGAGCTTTCAGGTATTCGTACTGGTAGAGCTTCTACTGCTTTTCTTGACCCTGTAAAGGTGGACTCTTATGGTTCAGAGATGCCTATATCATCTCTTGCGACTATTTCTTCAGAAGATGCAAAGACTTTGCGTATTTCTCCTTGGGATTCTAGTCAAATACAGCCAATAGAGAAGGCTATCAATATTTCCAACCTTGGTGTATCTGTAGTGGTGGACGGTACAGGACTTCGAGTGATATTTCCAGAGCTTACAGGTGAGCGAAGACAACAGCTCATAAAGGTAGCAAAGGAGAAGCTTGAGGATGCAAAAGTTGCGCTCCGAAGAGAGCGCAACGAGGTGTCGGAAGATCTCAATACAAAGAAGAAAGAAGGTTCTATGGGTGAAGATGATGTGATGCGAGCAAAGACAGAGATGGAGAAGATAATACAAGATGGCTCAAAGAAGCTAGACGAAATGTTTGCAAAGAAGGAGCAGGAAATCACAAATTAGTATCAACACCGGCGTCAGTGTTGCAAATTTAATAAATAAAAAATCTTAACCCTAAATTAAATAATGTCCACTACAATAATATTCTTACTTGTATTAACAGCCCTTGTTTTTGTGCATGAGCTAGGACATTTTTTGGCTGCAAGACTTTTCAAGATTCGTGTGGATGAGTTTGCTATCGGTTTTCCTCCACGTATTGTCAGTTGGATGTGGGGCAAGACGCGATATGCCATCAACCTTCTACCACTTGGAGGATATGTGCGTATATATGGAGAGAGTACAGAGGACGCTCGTACTCCAGACAGTATTTTGTCTAAAGCAAAATGGCAACAGATAGTTGTACTAGTGGCTGGTGTTACATTCAACGTGATATTTGCTTGGTTACTTTTGTCTGTATCTTTGATGCTTGGTACTCGCGCATCTTCTGATGCTATGCCTCCAGAGCTCGTGCACAACCCAGTGCTCACTGTGGTGATGGTGGCACCAGGAAGTCCTGCGGAGAAAGCTGGACTCAAGGCTGGTGATGAAATCATTTCTATAACAAATGGCGTACAACTTCTTGCTACTTCAAGTCTGTCTGTCGCTTCTGCGCAAAACGTCATTGCTACAAGTCCTGACAATGTGAGTATGACAGTGCGACGTGTCGCGATTTCTGATGAAAAAGGTGCAAACAATATCAATACTGCAAGTTCTACTTCAGAGGTCAAGGCATTCAAGATTACGCCCATAGCAGGAGTAGTCGCTGGCAAAAAAGCTATAGGTATATCTATGGATATGCTCGCGTCTATCAAGTCTCCATTTTTCAAATCTTTTTGGTATGGTGCGCGACAAACATATTATCTAACAGAAAATGTGGTAGTTGGTCTTTATGATTTTCTAAAAAATGTAGTCACTGGCAACGCAAGTCTCAAACAAGTATCAGGACCTGTAGGTATCGCTGGTGCAGTAGGAGAGTCAGCACGTGCAGGCTTTGCAAGTCTACTCGTGATCGCAGCGGTCATATCAGCAAACCTCGCGGTCATAAACCTCGTACCATTTCCAGCACTCGATGGTGGAAGAGTTGTCATAGTGCTTATAGAAGCTGTTATTCGCCGAGAGCTCAATCCAAAGGTAATACAATGGGTAAATGGTATAGGCTTCCTTCTCCTCATACTTCTTATGGTCATAGTGACTATAAAGGATGTTTCTAGTTTGATATAGCCTAATATAGGCGAACCTATAGGTTTTTCGTGCCATATTTATATTAAAATATATTTGACACCATCCTATGAAAGGCGTATTTTGAATCTGTAAATTGGTTCCTTGTCATCAGGTTGTAGTCGAGTGACTCACAGCAAAAAAACTGAGACGGAAATTCTTGAAAAAACAGCACGATCTAAAATCGTGTTAGAAAACAAAAAAAACACAGGAGGTTCACATCAGATGAATGCGTTTCTAATAATTGTCTTGATCATTGCGGCCTTGATTGTCGCGGGCATCATTGCCTGGAGAATGACAGTCATGCCAGATGTTCATTTCATCGTTGAACTCATTATGAGTCATCGAAAATATTCGGGCTATTTTGTGACGACACCTAGGAAGGTACCCCGTACAGGTCTTTTTCGCAGGGTACGATCTGCCTTTAGCTGTCACTCGAGTGATTGCGTAAAATGTGACCTTACGAGTATGCAAGATCAGCTTAGGTTTGCTCAATCATCAGATGTTCCTTGTCCGCTTAAAGTGAGAAGGGATGATTATGATGCGTGTATCAAGGGCTTCGTATCCTTGAGTTATACGTTCAAAGATTGGGTTTATGTTTACAGCAATGCTCGGTCTAAAAAACATTGTCGGCAGTCTTTGAAAGAAGCTTGCCGCCTTGCTCGTACAAAAATGGAAGTCTTGAGTTTGGTGCTCGTGATTTTGAACTACGGCGGCGATCGTTTCGATATTTACTACGACGGAACAGATTGCGGAGAAAAACTCGCCAAGATTCAGCGAAATCGAGTCAGAAGGGATCTGTGTAAACTCGTATATCATCACAGATTCATTTTCAATGAAATGTACCCAGAAGAGCTCGGTAAGTTTCACCGAGATCAAGATATGGCAACAGCTGAGTGCTTACGAGGTACTTCTAGTCTGTCTAGTATCTGACGATATCTCTCTAGTGATACTCACTCAACTCAAACTGGTGGTTTCGACCGCCAAAGCCTTAGAAGTGCCCACGTTTATCGCGGTTTTGCACGACTTTGGCTTTGGCGGTCTTTTTAGTGTAGAATACGAGCAATAAACCTATATAAAAACAGCCTAAAAACCATGAGACAATCAACCCTATTTACAAAGACAAGACGAGAGGCGCCAAAGGACGAGACTGCCAAGAATGCACAGCTACTTATTCGTGCTGGATACATACAAAAGATGCAGGCTGGTGTTTACTCATTTTTGCCACTAGGTCTTCGGGTTATAGAAAATATAAAAGATATTATCCGTGAAGAAATGAATGCTGTAGGTGGACAGGAGGTATCACTTGCTTCACTTCAAGATAAAAATATTTGGGATAAGACAGGACGATGGGATGATGCTGTTGTAGACAATTGGTTTAAAACAAAGCTCGCCAATGGCACAGAGGTAGGTCTTGGTTTTACTCATGAAGAGCCACTTACAGATTTGATGCGTGATCATGTACGATCATTTAGAGATTTACCAGCTTATGTATATCAGTTCCAAACAAAGTTTCGAAATGAATCTCGAGCAAAAAGCGGAATACTTCGAGGGCGAGAATTTTTGATGAAAGACTTGTATTCATTTTCTCGTACAGATGTAGAGCATAATGCATTTTATGAAAGAGTAAAAAATGCTTATGTAAATATTTTCCAAAAAGCTGGAGTAGGCGATAAGACTTATGTCACATTTGCATCAGGTGGAAGTTTTTCAAAGTTCTCACATGAGTTTCAAATGCTTACTGATGCCGGTGAAGATATTATCTATATAGATGAAGATAAAAAGATTGCTATAAATGAAGAGGTGAACAATGAAGAAACACAGAAGCTACTCGGTGTAGATGCTTCAAAGCTCAAAACTGCAAAGGCGGTAGAGGTTGGTAATATTTTCAATCTAGGTACAAAATTTTCAGAACCACTAGAGCTTGTTTACAAAGATGAAGATGGTAAAAATAAGCCAGTGATAATGGGCTCATATGGTATCGGCGTACCGCGACTTATGGGTGCTATCGTAGAAGCTCTGTCTGATGATAGAGGTATAGTATGGCCTCGTTCAGTGGCTCCGTTTGACGTACATCTCATATATGTGGCTGGTAGTGGTGCTGCACAAGCTCGTGCTGAGGGTCTATACAAGAGGCTTACTGATGAGGGCATAGAAGTACTATTCGATGATCGTGACTCTCGTGCTGGTGAGAAGTTTGGTGACGCAGAACTCATGGGTATTCCTACGAGTGTAGTTGTAAGCGATAAAAACACACAGACTGCAGAGGTAGGCTATCTACTCGAGGTCAAAGATCGAAAGACAGGGGAGGTCAATCATATGACTGATGAAGATTTCATCAAATTCATAAAGGCCGAAATCGCACGAGTCGAAGTCGCACATAACGCCGCATAATCTCGCAAAATAAAAAATGTTTAAAAAAATTAAAAAAAGTTTTCTAAAATCATCCTCAAACAATATCGGTATCGATCTTGGTACTGCGAACACTCTTGTGTATGCAGCGGGAAAGGGTGTAATCATAAACGAGCCATCAGTGGTGGCGGTCAATCAGAAAACTGGTCGAGTGGTAGCCGTGGGCGCACAAGCCAAAGCAATGCTTGGTCGTACACCAGGGCATATAGTAGCGGTGCGCCCACTTGTCGATGGTGTGATATCAGACTTTGAGGTGACAGAAGAGATGCTCTCGTATCTCATCAAAAAAGCTGAAGGAATGTCAAAGAAAATGCTCGGTCCGAGAGTGGTGATAGGTGTACCTTATGGTGTCACAAACGTAGAGCGTCGCGCTGTGCGCGACGCCGCTAAAAATGCTGGTGCAAGAGAGGTGCACATAGTAGAAGAACCAATGTCCGCAGCTATCGGTATACGACTTCCTGTACGGGAAGCGACAGGTAGCATGATCATCGACATAGGTGGTGGTACCACGGACATCGCAGTCATATCTCTTGGTGGTATAGTGCGTGCAAAAAATCTAAAAGTAGCAGGGGATAAGCTCAACACTGATATTATTTCATACATAAGAAATGAATTTAAAATACTGATAGGCGAGAAAACTGCAGAAGATATGAAGATTGCTATCTCAAGTGTGTTGCCTTGCAACCCTCCGCTTGAGACGACTATTCGAGGTCGAGACTTAGTCACAGGACTTCCACGAGAAGTTATTATCACTGACTCAGATATTCGTGAAGCTATCGGTGCTTCTATAGATACACTCCTAGATGCTGTGAAAGAAGTACTTGAAACCACTCCGCCAGAAATACTTTCTGATGTGATGAGAAATGGTATTTTTTTGTCAGGCGGAGGAGCGCTCATAAGAGGTTTGCCAGAGGTACTTTCAGAGTATGTTGGCATTCCTGTGTATGTAGCTGAAGATCCTCTCACAGCCGTTGCGAGAGGTGCTGGTATTATTCTAGAAGACTTAGACTTTTTTGCAGAAATGTTAATACAAAACGAAGATGACCTACCTACTACAAGATAGAAAGCGCGGAGTTGGTAAAAAGATTTTCATAAGAATAGCTATTTTACTTGCCATACTTTTTGGTGCTTACTTTTTACTTGGTGCACAGATGATAGCTGGACTTCATGGCATACAGCGTGGTGTAGCTTATGTATTTGGATATTACAATGACCCAGTGCGACCTATTTCACAAAGTTCATATCAGCTAGCACTTGAAGCAGACAACGCTAGCTTGAAAGCTTTGCTTGGGCGAAAAGATGATGTTTCGTCTGATTCTATTATTGTTGCCACTTCTACATCTTCATCAACATCCTCTACTGCATCTACAAAATCAACCATTCAAAACACAAAAGCTTTTAAGTTAGTAGAAGACACTATATTGTCTGTTATCCTTTCTCGTCCACCACATTCTCCTTATGACTCTTTGACAATAGATATAGGTGAAGACAAAGGTTTAATGCATGGAGATATGGTATATGCAGAGAGACATTATCTCATCGGTCGCGTAGAGTCTGTAAATCCTACAACATCTATTGTGAAGCTTTTTTCTACACCTGGTGAAAAGATAGATGTGCTTTTGGGTTCAAGTACTATACCAGTGGTTGCAGAGGGTCGTGGTAGTGGAAATTTTTATATAAAAGTTCCTCGCAACATAGATGTAAAAGAAGGCGATCCCATCACCGTACCAAGTTTTCATTCTATAGTGCTTGGTACAGCTGAGAAGGTAGACGCTGGAGAGGGTGAGGCTTATACACAGATTTATTTTAAACTTCCCGTAAATATTAATATTCTCAAATATGTTGAAATCAAAAAGGCTTTTCGTTAACATCGCAATATTTGGAAGTTTTCTACTATTACCATTTATGCCTTGGTATATACCTTTTTTAGGTGCCGTGTATGCATCTTGGAAAATTACGTATTACGAGATAATACTGTTCGGTTTTATTATAGATTTATCTTTTGAAAGTTCACATTTCTTCACTATTTTTTCACATCCATTTCCTTTCCCATTCACTATATTAGCAGTGGCTATTTTTATCATTTTGATTTTACTTAAAAAACGGTTAAGATTCTATGCGTAAAACTTCGTATATTAAATAATGATATTTCGCCGCTCTAAAAAACTCAGACAAAATAATGAAATAGATCCAGATGAGATTTTTTTGGATTCTTCAAACTTGCCAGATTTTGATAAAAATCAATTTGAAGGTCAAATAGAGAGGCCTATATCTCAAAGTTCGCTTTTTTGGACAGGTATATTTTTTGCCACTATCGCTGTTATATTTATTGCGCGTATTTTTACTATACAGATAAATGATGGTCAAAAATATCGCGATGTTTCTGAAAACAATAGACTTCATCATAGTATTGTATTTGCAGAGCGAGGTGCTATCACCGACAGAGCAGGCAAGCTGCTTGCGTGGAATACTATTGGCAAGGTCAGTGGTACTACCACTGAAGCTGGAGAGTTTTCTTTGCGTTCATATATAGAAGAAGCCGGTTCACATAGTCTACTTGGTTACGTGAAGTATCCAAAGAAAGATAAATACGGTTTTTATTACAACACCGAATATTCAGGTGCGGATGGTATAGAAAAGTATTTTGATAAAATCCTCGGAGGTGATCATGGTTTGAAAATAATCGAGACTGATGCGCTTGGAAATGTGTCTTCCGATAGTGTTTTGAGACCCGCTATCAAAGGTGAAAATATTGCCTTATCCATAGACATAGGTGCACAAAAAGCTCTGTATAAAAGTATGGAGGAAATGTCTCGTCGCTCAGGCTTTCGTGGTGGCGCGGGTATCATACTCGATGTAAACACCGGTGAAGTGCTGTCCAGTGTATCTTTTCCAGAATATGACTCAAATGTAATGACAAAAGGTAGTGATGTAGAAAAGATAACTTCTTATGTACAAAGTGATAACACGCCATTTCTAGACCGTATATCTTCTGGTCTATATACTCCAGGATCTATTGTAAAACCGATAATGGCATTCGCAGCCCTCTCTGAAAATGTTATAAGTCCAGAAAAGAAAATAGAAAGTACTGGCGAGCTCAAGGTACCAAACCCATATAAGCCAGGCGAGTTCACTATTTTCAAAGACTGGAAAGCTCATGGATTTACAAATATGAGAGAAGCTATATCTGTGTCATCTGACGTTTATTTTTATGAAATAGGAGGAGGTTTTTCAGGACAAAAAGGTTTAGGAATAGATAATATAGATAAGTATATGCGCATATTTGGTTTTGGAGATAGTATCGCTGGTAATTTTTATAGTGGAAAAAAGGGTGTCATACCAACACCAGAATGGAAAAAAGAAAACTTTGATGGGGACATATGGCGAGTAGGAGATACATACAACACCGCTATCGGTCAGTACGGTTTTCAAGTGACACCTATACAAGTAGTGCGTGCTATCGGTGCGATAGCCAATGGTGGCAAGCTCGTGACTCCTGATCTCATATCGAGCAAACGACGCGTGGAGCTAGAAAAGGCTGGAGTATTGGAAAAATTAACTCATCAGAATATAAAAGTCGGTGATGGTGATACTGTGGGTAACTCAAGCTGGTACGATGTAGTCCGTGAAGGAATGCGTCTCACTGTCACTGCGGGTACTATGCAGGCATTAAATTTCCCTTTTGTAAAAGTAGCAGGTAAGACAGGTACTGCTCAGCTAGGTCTAAACAATCGCTATATAAACTCATGGGCTGTAGGCTTCTTTCCATATGAAAAGCCTCGCTACGCCTTTGCTGTGATGTTAGAGAAGGGTCCAGCCGACGCCACTATGGGTGCCACAGCAGCTATGACAGAATGGTTCAATTGGATGAATGTATATGAACCAGAGTATTTGCAGATAAATGAATAGTGTTGTATCATTTCCAACCAGCGTACTCGTTCTTTGAGCTATGTTGCCCACGTCGGTTTTGAGACTATCCTGTAACAAGGAAAGACCTTTCTTTCTGACGCTCAACAATCTTTTTGAACTTGTATAAATTCTCAGGTCAACAAAAACAAACTCGCCGTAAAAAGCGAAAAAAACAAGCAAACAACAACAAAACAAGGGGTAAAAGATAATGGAAACAAAAATCATCGCTGTTATTTTCAGTCTTGCCATGGCGGGGTTCGCTATGGTGGTCAACTCCATCCACTCTCCGGAGTGGCGTTACAACGAGGAACACTATCAGCAAATCTATACGACCACGTCTCCAACGGGTGAAGATTTGATCTTCCGGGTCATGCTCCTTCAGCCAGAAGAGCTTGAATTCGGGTGGACCATCGCTGATGAAGGTCAGTTGAAAACTGCGATCGCTGGTTTTGCCAAGAGTGGGTATACCCCCACCAGAAGCACCGTCATCGTATCGTCCTCGGCTCACATCGAAGTGCTAAACGGTCGTAAGACCCTAGTGCGTGGTGTGTACCGTTGTGTTGATAACAAAGGTACAATGGTCGAGGACACCGTCCCCGCAGCATCTCTACGAAAGACGGCATTTGTGCCAGCTAGCTGGCGGATTGTGGCTGTGAAG
>CAYWQF010000005.1:0-35045 GCA_964460835.1 uncultured Candidatus Saccharibacteria bacterium
GTCCTATTTGGACTTGCGATAAAGGAATACGGCCCAACAGAGATGATGGATACTCTAGAGATAGTCGGCTTTGCTTTTTATGCCATGATAATGGGCCGTCCAAAATGGCGACTGGTGGAGTCTAAGGCGGTGAGTCACTTGGTGCACAAGACTCATCAGTACGGTATATCAATACTTCGAATAGGTACAGGATTAAACTTGATGGTACTCGGTCTATCAGAAAAAATACTAGCACCATCACTTACTCAAAATTTCCTAGAACATTACGATTGGAATTTTATGCACGAACTTGGTTTTGAATGGTTTACAAATTATTGGTTTGCATACTCTGCTGGCGTGGCCGAGTTTATGTTCGGACTTTTCTTTTTCCTAGGACTCATTACTCGAGTATCAGTATTGGCACTCGCTGTCTTTTTGGTGACAACACTCGCTTTACTTGGTCCTGTAGAGCTAGTCGGGCACTTGCCTCATTTCTCTATAGCATGTGTATTACTTTTCTTTGGTGCAGGCTCAAAACTTCATATGAAGGGATAGTATCGCTGCCACAAAAATTATGCGTTATTTTATCCGTTTAGCGCTGGAGCCAACCCCACAAATCTTTTCCTGAGACAGACTCTATTGCACCGAACATAGTTTGTGTAGATGATGCATCTGGAATACTCACTTTTGAGCCAACACTTGAAAAGGGGAGTATTTTGTATGAAATATTTTTTGTGCTTGTTGCACTATTGTCGACGCTTTTGTTTGTTGTCGCCAGCGCGAGGTCTTTGCCGAGGCTTATCTCCACACCAATTCCGTGTGTGGTCTCAAAAGAAAAATATTGATCAAATATAAAGTTTCCAAGTGAATAAAATATGGGAGCAGTACGGCCGTCTTTTGTTGTATATTTTTCTATCTTTTGTACTACATGAGGATGCGCACCGATGACGGTATCCGCACCAGCATCTATCCATGTCTGTGCTAGGCGGATTTGCTCTGCGGTCGGGGATTGATTGTATTCGACACCCCAGTGTGGAAAGACTATTATATAGTCGACACGTGGACGCATTGCTTTTATCTCAGCTACCACTTTTTGTGAGTCCTGTGCGACTCTGGCGCCACCACCGGCAAATTGACTCCAGCCTATAAAGCCAATACAAGTACCACGCACGCATGTAGAAGTGGACATCTGTGTGCTATTTTGAGGACTACCAAAATACTGCACGTTTGCTTCCGACAATAGACGCCGAGTTTGATTTAGCCCATCCTGACCAAAGTTGTCGGTGTGATTGTTCGCTAGACTCACTATACTCACCCCAGCATTTTTGAGAGCTATTGCAGTAGATGAAGAAAAAGTAAATTGAAACCCAGGAATTGCTTTATTATTTTTTAATACTGTCTTCGACTCATTTGTGGTAATGGGTCCTTCGAGGTTGGCTAGTACTATATCGTATTGTGCAAAAGTAGTAGTTGCCGGACCAAATACATATTCGTAGCCGTTTTTGACTGCGACATCTGGTCCGCCATGCGCATTCACCTGTGAACGAATACCACGATCAAACATCATGTCACCGAGCACGAGGATTTTTACCGTGCTGTTTGTATTAGCGAGGCCGTCCGCTTCATGCCAAACAGTAAAACTCAAAGCACTAACAACCAGCACCACAGAGGTTATGAATAGGGTATTTTTACTCACGTTAAGCATACTCTCAAGTGTACAACATTAAAGCAAAACTATATAATTGTTATATATGCATTGGACAATATACGCTTTACTGTCAGCTGTCTTCGCTGGAGCAGTAGCAATACTCGGGAAGGTCGGCCTCAAGGGTGTAGACACTACTCTTGCTACATCTATACGTTCTGTTGTTATGGCAGTTTTTCTTGTCATTGTGGCTATTTCTTTAGGTAAATTTAGTACAATGTCATCCATAAGTAACAAAGCCTTGTTTTTTATTGTTCTATCAGGTATCGCCGGTGCTATATCTTGGATATTTTATTTCTTTGCTTTAAAAGTTGGTCCAGCTAGTGGTGTGTCTGCGATAGACAGAACAAGTGTAGTTTTTGTACTTTTGTTGTCAGTTTTATTCTTAGGCGAATCACTTACATGGCTCAAGGCTGTTGGCGCAGTACTTATAGTGTCTGGGGCGATTTTTATGATTTTGTAGGAGGATAAAATTTCATTAGAGTTTTGACTAAACAATTGAATAGAGCCGTCAGAAGAAATATAGACAGATTTCCTGAAGATTTTATGTTTGAATTGAGTTCAGTTGAGATGGAAAATTGGAAGTGCCAAATTGGCACTTCCAATTCTAGCCTTAAACAAAACCTAAGAATAAAATAGGCTTCAAGGTAGATTAACGAATATGCTACAATGGATTATCTATGAATATGCTTACTATGTACAACGTTATGTCGGCTGATGGATATATTGCCCAGATAAACGGGAAGGATTTGAGACAGGATTTGTGGGACAATTTTTTGAAGCTTTGCCAAGAGTATGACACTTTTATAACAGGCCGAAAGACCTATGATTCTATGCAAAAGTATAGTCATAAAATGATCAGTCAACTAGAGACTTTGCCAATAAAGAAAATCGTAATTAGTCGAGATGAAAATTTTAAGCCAAAAGCTGGGTACACTGTTATGCATAATATACAAGATGCAAAGACTTATTTTGAGAATGCTTTACTATCAAGCGGTCCGACACTGAACTCTGCTCTTTTTAAGGAGGGGTGTATTGCGAAGATTATTTTGGATAAGTTACCGACAAACATGTGCCAAGCCGCGCATAGTGGAGCGTGTGATCCTAGTCACAAAGATCATTTGAAAGATTGTATAAAATACTTTGATACAGATATAAATCCAGAGCTAAAACTCGAGGCGACAGAAGACTTAGGCGACGGTATCGTTCGGTCTATTTATACTATATAATATCCACAATAGCTTAAATATCTCAATATGCTGGATACTCTTATAAACTTCTTTTCTTCGAGCAATATAATGCACCTCATATACCACTATGGGTATATTGGTATGGCGGCTATCACTTTTCTTGAGTCATCTATATTTTTCTTGTTGCCAGGGGATAGCTTACTTTTTACTGCTGGCATAGTAGCTAGTAGGGGGCATTTTAATATCTTTATACTTGTACCGGTTTTCTTTTTCTCTACTCTTATAGGATCGCTTGTTGGATATTGGCTAGGGTATCACATTACATACCTGCGTCGTTTCAAAATATTTAGACACTTGGTAAATCATGAACACTTAAATAAAGTGCATGTGTTTTTTGAAAAATATGGAAAGCTAGCAATGCTATTCAATCGTTTTGTACCAATCGCTCGTACCTTCGGGCCAATAGCAGCAGGTGCCGGACGAATGAAGTACACTCTTTTTATAAAATATAACATTGTAGGAGCTGCGCTTTGGTCCGGTACTGTTACTTTACTTGGTTATTTCTTAGGCAGAAAGTTTCCGCACATTCAAGAGCTCTTACCTTTGATGATTACGCTCATAGTGCTTGTATCTATTTCCCCTGGCATATTTCATTTTTCTAGAAAGAGCTGGCGAAAGGGTCTAAAAGATGGTTGGAAGTTTTGGCGCTGGAAAAGCAGTGCTCTTGGTAGCGACAAAAAAGATTAGGTGATAAAATAGACTGCATATGAAAAAATATATTGCAGAATTTATAGGCACATTTGCCCTCACATTAGCAGTTGCAGGTACATTAGCAGTCAAAGGTGGTATTCCAACAGCGCTCGTGGCCGGTATGACGCTTGGACTTTTTGTTTATACTATAGGAAGACTTAGTGGTGCTCATATAAACCCAGCGGTAACACTCGGAGCTTGGAGTATTAAGAAGATCTCTAGAAATCACGCTTTGGCGTACATACTAGCTCAGTTTGCAGGAGCTTCACTTGCTGTCATCTCACTCAAACTTGCTGGAGTAGGTTTTTCTGTAAAAGCAGATGCTTGGAAAGACTTCTCTACAATAATATTCCTATCTGAAGTCGTAGGTACTTTGATATTTACTTTTGGTATTGCTTCCATTGTTTTATCTAAAGAATCAGGAGCCGGAGCGTCAGAGTCCGGTCAAACTATATCTTCTGTATTAGCACCCTTTATCATAGGTGGTTCACTTGCTATAGGTGCAACTCTTGCTGGAGCATTAGGTGGCAATGGCGTGCTAAACCCAGCTGTGGCGTTCGGTATAGGCTCATTCAACCTCGAGTATCTACTTGGTCCTATCGTAGGCTCTGTACTCGGTATGTGGCTTTACAAGACTCTCGTTTGTGACTGTAAGAAAGATCCTATCAACGGCAAGTGTGACTGTCTAAACTGCGATTGCTAATCAAATAATGAAAATACTCATAATTACAGCACACCCTAGTTCAAAGGGATTCACACATCGTATCGCCAATGCTTATAAAGAAGGCAGAGAGTCTTCTGGGCATACAGTAGAGGTACTCGATCTATACAAGACAGATCTCCAGCAGGGTTTTTTGAAGTATGAGGAGAGGTCAGATATGGGCAATCCAGATCCTATTCGTGACGCAATGCATGCAAAGATACTAGCCTCAGATGAGCTAGTCTTTGTACATCCCATGTGGTGGGTGAGCCCTCCAGCTATTATGAAAAACTTTATTGATGTAAACATCTCTGCAAGATTTGCTTTCAAATATGTAAATGGTAAGCCAGTAGGCCTCCTAAAGGGTAAGATAGCTAGTGTATTCATCACCTGCGATGGTTCTTTGTGGCTATATCGTCTCATTGCTATGCCTTTCAAAACTATTTGGAAATACGGCATACTCGGTCTATGCGGTTTAAAAGTGGTCAACTTCAAAGTATTCGACAAAAAGTTTAAGAAGACAGAAGTTGAGCAAGTGACTTTTTTGGCAAATATAAAGAGACTAGGGCAGAGAGGGTAGTTTTTCACAATAATTACTTATTCAGGTTTGTGGTAATATGTTACTTATATGATAAAAGGCCCAAGTGTAGATGAAAATAAGTTTTTGTATTATGCATACAATACAACAGTCGTCATTCTTTTGACTGTTGTTATTATCGTAAATGTTAGATTTTCTTTGTATTTTCTTGGTAAAAATCTGAGTATAGGTTCAAGTAGTGCTGGTATTGAAAACACTAGCGCGAGAGGGCGTGTTTTTTACGGCCAAGATTTTAATGATAGCATCAATGCAAAATACAAAAAGATAACACTAAAAATAGATGGTGTTAATTTTGAAACTTTTGTAGCAAATACTGCAGAACTCCAAGATCAAGGTTTGTCTGGTTGGCCTTCGCTTGCACCACATCAAGGTATGCTTTTTGTATTCGGTAAAGAAGGGAAGTACCCATTTTGGATGAAGGACATGAGCTTTCCTATAGATATAGTTTGGTTAGACTCTAATTATAAAATAGTACATTTAGAAAGCGCTTTAAGTCCAGAAACATATCCAAACACTTTTGGAGCTGATGTAAAAGCAAAGTACGTGCTGGAGTTGCCAGCACGTACAGTGAATATTGATTCTACGATTGGTCTGTATTAACTTATATTTCCTTAAAGTATGGATTGAGCTCGCATCTAGCCACTTTTGATTGTGTAGTTGTGCTTGTGTAGCATTCTAGTGTGTATGAACCTATACTTGCATGATAACCAGTGAATGTTCCACTAACAGGCGAGCCATTGAGTTTACATCCATCATCTGATGATTGAGGGTCTATGCCGCTTGACCATGATAGACCACAATATTTATCAGGATCAGTGCTGGTGCTTATAATAGTAGGGCTCATATTAAAGCTATTTATAAGTGTACTTGTTTTAGTTTTACCATTTCCTCCACTGCCATCACCGTTAGCACATGTGCTTGATTTATCTATACATAAACCATTGCAGGCCTTTTGTGTTGTTATATCGCAGGTACCATTACACATGTTTGTCTTATTTATACAAATCCCACCACACTCCTTTTGATCAGTATTACAACCTTTATCTACTGAACAGGTAGAAACCGTAGCATCTTGAGTCGATGTTGTGCATCCCCACTCGTATTTGTTTGTACTTTCATTGAGTGTTACAGGATCTGTATTAGTACTTCCTTGTAGGCATAGATTAAAACCATCACTCCCAGCAAGTGGTGTTGTAAGAGTGGGGTTATTTATTGCTGGACCACATGATCCAGTGGTATCGCTCCAGCATTTTCCATACTGGTTTCTAGTCATACTATGTGTCGCGATATAAGTATTATTCTGTATACCATCTATGTTTAGACAAAGGTCACCATCTTCTCGCGCATCACATCTTGTAAGTGTTTGATAATTGTCTTCACAGGTTTGACCAGTCTGCACATCTACGCAATCATTAGATTGTGTAGATTCGTTCCATGTACATTGCTGTACATATATAGGGACACAGTTAATAGGGTTGTTCTGTATATATGTAGACACATACATTGGTGGAATATGATTATCCAAATAGTATTGATTTTGAGAGCCTCCGATGTTTGGACAAAGGTCATTACATGAATCATTTGTACAACTTGTGTCCATAGCAACAAAACATCCGGTTGTTGTAGTACCTAAGATTGCGTTGTTGTCTGTACAAGTCCAAGAGTATGTACTTGTACCTGTATTTACTGGTGTTGGGCTAGGTGAGCCATGTTCACAGAGACTAGATACTGGCGAGTATGACAGTGGTCCTGTAGAAGTAGCGGAGCCACAAGTTGCTACTGTCGGTTCCATACATCCATAGCCAGTAGACGAAGGAATTTGTTGTATAGCTTCACAATTAAGAACACAATTAAAATTTGAATCTTTCTCATATCCAGTAGGAACCTCTGTATCATCTCCAGGGATCTGTTGATAAGGGCAGTAGTCTTTGTCAGTAACTCTGTATAACACTACTCCTCCTGCATTTTGATACAGGTTTAGTGGTGTACTTTCGGATGATGCCGCGGCTGCTATGTTTTTAATAGCATTTGATGCTACAGTCTGATCAACAGAGGAGCAGGATGAGTTAAATGTTCTCAATGCGTTTCCACTCACCTTAACTCCACTAGTCGTCAATTTTTCAAATACCGCTGTAACAGTACAAGATGGACCAGCTACTGCTGTGCAGGGCGGTGTTGCACTACTATATTCTTCGGTCTCGCCATTTATTACATCTCGATAATTAGGGTCTCCTTCTATGGAACATACTGGTGTCAAAAAATAACACCAAGGTGAATCAGAATGGCATTGTGTTGGAGCAAGGACTGCCTTTAACCAGTCAGGGGTATTATTTATTGCGTTATCATTACAACAAATATCTGTAATCGGCGGTTGATAAATACAATAGTAATTTGCTGGGCCACACACCTCATTGTTTGCAGGGTTAGGATCAACTTTGTTTATTGCATTAGCATCACAACACACACCTGTTGCAAATGGATCATCAGCATAAGAGATGTCAAATGACAACCCGTACAAAAAAATACATGTAAATATTGATCCGATAATGAGAATTAAATTATTTTTTTGCATATATTTATTTATTAATTTGCTCTAATTTTACTGATTTGATTGTGGCAGGAATGACTTTTTCAGAATAATATTTTTTGTATTCTTTCTTCTGTGTCTCTGTAAGAATTTGGTCTTTTGATAATAGTGATAATATTTTATTTGCAATCTCTTGTGCCTCAGGATACTGACCTTTTAGTAGGGAAATTTTGAATTTACTTGTGTGCGCATATATATAGTCTGGGTTAATGGACAAGACTTTTTCTATATAAGCAGAAGCCTTATCTAATGCTGTATAATTTATGGCAGTAGGATCTTTCATATATCTTTTTGAATAAGCCTCAGACGCTAGTATCATAGTAGATATTGCATTAGGATTTATAGCTAGAGATTTTTCAAAATAGAATATTGCACGATCTTGATTCTCTAGGCCGATATAAGATGCTCCTATAGTGTGGTACGCCTCAGATATTGAATATACATTCTTGCTATTATTTACGACCATCTCTGCATTTTTTATAGCATCTTGGAATCTTTTTTCTGATATATAGTAACGAGCTAGACCAAGGATAGCAAGGTCATTTTTGGGATCAATTTTTGATGCATACAAGAAGGATGCGCTTGCTTGTACTAGTTTACCTTGTCTTTCCAGTACAAGACCAAGTCCAGCTCTTGCATTTGCATTACCACTACCTATTTTGAGAGTATTTTCAAATTCTACTTTTGCTTCATTTAGTTTATTTTCTGATAGATAGACTGTAGCTAGTAGTCTGTGCGCCTCTTCATTCTGGGTATTTGTTTTTATCATATCTTTCAAAATAACTTCAGCTTTATTTAGACTAGATTGCGCTTCTAGAGGTTCAGCGTTAGCTTTTTGAATATAAGAAGCAACTAAGAGCTCTAAATCTTTTGAGGTTGCATCACCAGATGACTGCTTTTTTTCATAATCTTTAATTATTTCTGAGTAATTACCACTGTCGAAAGATGTTTGGGTTTCGGCAGTTCTATTAAATAGTGTCTTGTATAGTAATGTAAGTAATAATATCGCGATTATGATTAATATTGCGACCCCTATTTTTTTAAAAAGGGCGTTCTTTTTGAAGAATGTGAAAAATGAATTCATACCCACAATTATAGCTTATTTGAACGGGATTGTGCTATGGAATAATGCACAAATAGGGTAAAAAGAAACACCCAACGTTTTATCGTCAGGTGTTCCATATGCGTTGTCGTACCTATAAGCCGAATTCTGTGCCTTACCCAGCACGACTGTGCTAATGGTAAGCGATAATCATTTATCTAGGATAAAGATTGCTCTTTACCTCAAGCGACTCTCTTTGTACTATTTCTAGTACAAAGCGCGGTCTTGCATCCGGATAAGGATTTTGCCGTTTCACTTCTTGCTTGGATATACAAGAATTGATCCTTATAAACTAGATACCGAAGTATTTTTGTTTACAAGGACCCCGAGAACCTTTCGGACTCGACGTCACTGCTCGCACCTCTTCTGCACATTTTATTGTACAAAGACGGGTATTACCCGCTACCTTGCTCCTATCTTTAGATTCCTTGCGGATTTTTCAAAATAGGGAATGTTCGGACTTTCCTCCACGCTCGGCGCCACCTCCAACATTTTTTTCAGTCTCAGCTAGCCTTATTTATGTGCTATTTACACAATGCAAAGGGTGGCGCCGAGCGTAGCAACTATCTGGTACGACCTGTAAATAATACCACGATTTTAGATTTAGAGCAACTTAGCGTATAATGTTCTTTAAATTAAGGCTCAAAATAGTATCAAAAAGCGCAATGAATAGAATTTTAAAAATTTTTCATAAAGAAATAGCAGGGATTCATCAGGCTGCTTTTTTGATAGGAGCTTTCACTTTGGCCTCACAGATTTTGGCACTTTTTCGCGATAGACTTTTGGCCAACTATTTTGGTGCGGGACAAACTCTAGACCTTTACTACACTGCCTTTCGAATACCAGATCTCATATATGCAGCAGTAGCGTCACTGGTATCCATTTCTGTTTTGATACCATTTTTTAGTGGAGTCTTGGAAAATAGAAAAGATGAAGCTAAGAGATTGCTCAGTTCGGTGTTTACAGTATTTTTCACCGCGATGGTTTTGATTTCTGGAATAGCTTTCTTGCTAATGCCATATATAGTGAAGTTTTTCTTTTCAGGACTAGGAGATAGTGCGGTACAAGCAGAGCTGGTCTCACTTTCTAGACTATTACTGTTGCAACCTATATGCCTAGGTATATCAAACGTTTTTGGTGTGGTGACACAGATAGGTAAGCGATTTTTTATATATGCCTTGAGCCCTATATTTTACAATCTATGTATTATTGGTGGTTTAGTATTTCTGTATCCTACATTCGGTATCAAGGGTGTGGTGATGGGGGTGGTGGTAGGTGGTCTAGTTCATTTTCTAATACAAATGCCTTTTGTTATCAGCGAAGGTTTGCTCCCAACATTTACTTTTAAAATAGATTTTAAAACAGTGTATCAAGTTTTTAAAGTCTCTATACCAAGAACTATAGCTCTTTCAGCAAACATGCTTGAGCTTATCATTATTACTTCGTTTGCATCCGCTTTGGCTATTGGTTCTGTTTCAATATTTAACCTCGCACTCAACTTGCAGTCCGTACCTTTTGCTATTGTCGGTGTGAGTTATGCACTCGCTGCTTTTCCAACTTTGTCAGCGTATTTTGCAAAAGGGGAGAAAGAGCAGTTTATGAATCAGATGATCACCGCGGCGAGACATGTGATTTTCTGGTCTATTCCTATCACCGCTTTGTTTGTAGTGCTTCGTGCACAGATAGTGCGAACAGTGCTAGGCTCTGGAGATTTCAACTGGGACAACACTCGTCTGACAGCCGCTTGTTTATCGCTTTTTGTCCTGTCACTTGTAGGGCAAGGTCTAGAGCTTTTGTTTATACGTGCTTATTATGCTGCTGGACGTACAGGAAAGCCTTTGTTTATAAACGTTATTTCTTCTATATTTACAATATCTTTTCCATGGCTACTAGTCATAGCTTTTCACACTATTCCTACATTTAGATTTTTTGCAGAGAGTTTGTTTAAGGTGGAGGGGATTGTCGGCTCTGATGTGATAATGCTACCACTTGGTTATTCTATCGGTACTATTATAAACGCCATTGCATTTTGGATAATGTTTGAAAAAGATTTTGGTTCATTTAGTAAACACACCTTACCAACTTTGTTTTCAAGTATTCAAGCGGCGGTATTTGGAGGCTTCGTGGCTTATGTCGGCTTAAATATTTTTGATAATGTTTTCAATCTCAATACTCTTTCTGGAATATTTTTGCAAGGTTTTTGCGCGGGTATTTTGGGTATAGCGGGTATAGTTGGAGTGTTTATGCTTTTGGGTAATAAAGAGCTTGGGGAAGTTTGGAGTGCTGCTCATCAGAAGATTTCTAAGAATAAGATTATTGTTTCTGAGCCAGACAAGATTGAGGTTTAGTTTTAATATTAAAAGTTAAAAGCGGCGGCCCTTTTCAGGGCCGCCGCAATGTTTTGATCGACATTGAAGCTGATCTTAGTAGCGACGCCAGACTCGCACTAGTGCATCTTTTGAAAGTGGTACGTAGGTGAACTCTGCCACCTCACGTGACTTTCGAAGACTTTTTGCATTATTGATGTAGTCTTTCACTGTAGCTCCCTTGGACGCCAGGCCAAGTTTTTGCGCGGAGCGTAAACATCTGGTCATGCTTTTTTTGTACCGGTTTGTAGCTCTGCTCGAAAATGTTTGCTTAAATACCAAGTATTCACAAGCTCGGCCCAGCATCCATTGTTTGAAACGACTGCGCACTTCATTTGGTGGGCGATGTAGAAACTTCCAAACACTCATGGTGTCAAAGAGTCTTTTTTCCAGCAGACACATTTCGAAAGTGGCTGGATTGACACCTCCGACTATTTTCATTAACACTCTGAGTTTGACGAAAGGCCAGCAAAGCCAAGTGTAGGTGACAGGTAAGTTGTAGTAGTGACACCATGCAGACCTCCAATACTTGTAGTTTTTGTAAACATCTGTTTGTTTGCAGATATGCAACATTCCTGCAAAAACTCCCACAATTACCACTGCCGCTATTGCTATCGGCAGTGGCATTACCCATTCAAACAGGTCATCTTTCATATTTAGTTTTTCTTTTTCAAATACGCATGTTGTTGGTTTAGGCGATAAGGGGCATACCCACTTGCTCCGAGCGTACTCGAGGCAGGCTTTCAAATCGTCGGCTTTATTCTGCGCAAAACAAATCCGTCCCAAACCATAACACAAAAACACCCCCTATGACAACGGCGTCTGGGGGTATTTTAATTGTCGGGTCGAGTCTATGTCTACTGTGCCGATGCTGTATTTGCTGGAGTAGCTGTAGGCGCAGGCTTTCTCAAAAACTTATTTACCATTTTGATAGCTATAAATACAGAGAAGGCTACTATTAAGAATGAAATGATATTGTTTATAAATGAACCAATTTTTATAACTCCACCGTTTACACTTATGACAATAGCTGCAAAGTCTGGCTGCTTAAATATCGCTGCGATAGCCTGCATAATAATGTCATTTACAAGTGAATCTACAATCTTGTTGAAAGCTGTACCGATGACAACGCCGACAGCTAAGTCTATGACATCACCTTTGACTGCAAATGCTTTAAATTCTTCTACAAAGTTTTTCATGTTTTTATTTTTACTTTTTATATTTTTATGCGCCGTAGCACATGCTTTTTAATTTGCCTTTGGGGCAGAGGTAGAAGCCGAGTTAGAGTTTAGGGTAGGTTTTGTGTTGGAGTCTGAGATAGTAGCAGAGACTGACGCAACAGGATTATTTTCAACGTTCTTTATTTCTTCGTCAATAACAGCTTTTAATTTGTCGTAAGATATTGCACCTTTTACTAGCGCCTTACCATTTATGATAAGTGTTGGTGTTGAAAAGACATTCATCTTTTGTGCGTCAGCAGCATCTTGATCTACTCTTTGTGAATATAGCTCAGCATTTTTATTCAAGTCAGAATTGTATCTAGCTACATTTAATCCAATCTCTTTTGCGTACTCTGCAAATAGGCGAGTGGTGTCAGCGCCTATACTTGACCAAGCATCTTGCTGTTCGAAGAGTTTGTCGTACATTGCAAAATACATACCTTGTTCACCAGCGGCGTAAGCTGCTGCAGCTGCAGCCTTAGAGGACTTGTGTATAGGGATTATTCTATATATATAATCTATCTTATTTTCATACTCTTTTAATATACGAGAAAGTGGTGAATGTAGCATAGCGCAAGAAGGGCATTCAAAATCACCAAATTCTACCATCTGTATTTTTACACTAGTCGCATCTTTTAGTGATAGGCGAGGGCTGTAGTCTCTTATAAGTGCAACCTTGTCGAGAGCAAACTCTGGAGCATTTGAAGCTTGCCCTCCTCCAGCTAGTAATAGTCCAAGGGAAACAATAATGACAGTAATAATAACGATAATACTTATGATTTTGGTGTCGGAATTCATAGAGGGCATTATACCAGATTTTGACCCCTATTATCAAAGATATTTCTAAGGTTTTTCTCGTCTATTGTTTATACAGCTTCTATTTTTTTCAGTTATTTTTGACCCATATTCTTACGCCTTAATATTGCCTATAATTAAAAATGTGGCATATAGTATAAGGCGCAAGATATGGACCAAAGATGCAACTACTTTCTAGAGACTTTGGGACAATCGACTTGTCCCAACGAGAATATTATCAGATGGACATTTGTAGAAAATAAAATTTTTATAAAGTTTTCTTCATGTTTGCCAATTTCCCAATACCGATAAAATTTCTGGCATTTTGCCCACAGTTTTTTGTCGTTATTTCATCCTATCAAGCTTGTATCCACGCCCCGGAATAGTATGTATAAAGCGCTTATTGTTTTTAATCTCAAGTTTTTTTCGTAGATTTCTTATATGCGCTTCTACGGTATTTGAAAATGGATCGCTGTCGTTGTTCCATACCTCCTCCATAATCTCTGTGCGACTGATAACCTTGCCACATTTTCTTGCCATACAACCGAGTAGCATAAATTCTTTTCGAGTCAGATACACTCGCTCACCGGACACATCTACTTGCTGTGATTCTATATCTATAGTCAGGTCGTCGAGTGTCATAACTGCATTTTGTATAGCATAAGGTCTTTTCATCAAAGTCTTGATGCGGGCAATAAGCTCCAAGAAAGAGTAAGGCTTACAAAGATAATCATCCGCACCAGCTTTAAAAAGCTCTACCTTTTGAGGTATTTCTGAGCGTACAGAGGTAATGATAATGGGTGTGTTCACACCTTTCTCGCGTAGCTCGCGACATATTTCATCACCATTTTTGCTAGGTAACATATAGTCCAAAACTATGAGACTGTATGTATTTGTCCTTGCTATATACGAGCCATTTTCACCATCCTCGGCAGTATCTACAACATAACCTTCAGCAGTCAAACCTCTTTTGAGCGATTCTCTAAGTAGAGCGTCATCTTCGACAACAAGTATTCGCATGTTATTTTTTTTATTAATTAAAAACTGTATAACTTTAGCCAGAACTATTTAGAACGACTATTGTGGAAATGCAGTTTGTTATATATTGATAATAATTATAGCCTAATCATAGTTTGATGTAGAGAAGATAAAGAAAATATGAAGAAATCTTGAAGTTGTGCACAGGGTATCAGCCAGTATTGGTGGGGTATATAGATAGTAGAAAATGTCACATATAGCGTTTGTTGTTTCTCATTATCTGTGCTATTATGCTTTTGTTCGTAGTTTCTCAAGCCAGACGGTACGCTTTTAGTGGTTCTTGGTGCAGAGGGTCGGCTATGAATAAATTAATCCAAAAAACTAAAAGTACCAAATGGCAAAGAAATTGTATGTTGGAAATCTAGCATGGGCTACGACTTCTGACAGTCTAAAAAGTGCTTTTTCACAAGCAGGTGAAGTTATCTCAGCCATAGTTATGTCTGACAAGATGACTGGCCGATCTCGAGGTTTCGGATTCGTAGAAGTTCCAGATGAAGTAGCAGAAGCTGCTATCTCTATGTGGGATGGAAAGGATCTTGATGGCCGAATGATCAAGGTGAACGAAGCTCGTCCTATGGAAGAGCGACCAGCCGGAGATCGTCCACGACGAGACTTCGACCGAGGTCCAAGACGAAGTTACTAATCTATAAGGCTTTCGCCAAAATAGTTTAAGTAAACAAAAACAGCACTCAGAAATGGGTGCTGTTTTTGTTTGGCCGTTTTTTTTGATGTAGGTTGATTTAGAGTTTTGTTTAATGTACCCTTGTGACAGAGTTGAAATATCGACAGCCTTTTGCGTGGCTTATATAGCGCATAAAATCGAACATTGAAATCAGTAAATTATGAAGAAGCCTATCATCCCACTACCAGGAGAAAATCTCTTGGAACTTGGAAAACGTTGCGACGCAGTTTATATCTGTCCAAAAGTCGGCTCTGAACGCAAGGGACCTCTGGTCGCCTATGCGGGAAAAGACGGCCAAGGACGAAACCTCGTCGGAGACATCTACTTTAACTTCCGACGAATTGAGGAACACCAAGAGGTGGTCTCTGTGTTTGCTTGGACAGCGTTACAAAAACTCCAAGACGCTGGATTGATTGATTCGTTCGACACAATCTGCGGAATTCCGCAGGGTGGAAGGACGTTCGGTCAGGCACTCGCACGAATCGCCCAAAAACGTTTCGTCTATGCAGACAAGAAACCAAAGCCGACGGAATCGGGAAAGAAACAGGAATACACCTGGGACCTCTCGCAGTTCGATTTCGAGCAAGGTGAACGTGTCGCTATTGCGGAAGACGTTTACAATAACTTCCAAAATACCGACAGCACCTTGGCCGAGATTGCCGTCACTGGAGCGAACATCGTGCTCCTCGTCGGGGCGCTTAATCGCTCTCCGATTTACGACACGATCTACAAGGGTCTGCCGGTGATCGCTTCCATTCGTGAGGCGTATCCGGAATTCGAACAGGATGATCCTGAGGTTGCTGCCGACATCGCTGCTGGCAAGCTTGAACTCGAAGTGAAAAAGAACTGGGCGCATCTCTGCGCTGCAATGCAACAGTAATTCTCAAACCAAACGAAAGGAAAACAGCATATGCAAAAGACACTGACACCGGCGGAACGATTGATCGTTGCCGCCGACTTCAAGCCAGGTCGCTCGGATGGAAAGAAATGGGTGCGAGAAAAAGTTCTCGCCCTTGCTGACAGCCTCAAAGGAACCGGAGTCTACCTCAAGGTAAACTCTGCTCTCCGAGCCTGCGGCTACGATCTGATCGGCGAAATTCAGTCGCGCGGTTTGCGGGTATTCGCTGACCTCAAGCTCTACGACATCGGCGAGACACTGTCCACGGACGGCGTCCTGCTGAAAGAAGCGAAGCCTGAACTGCTCACCACCGTCTGTGTCGCGGGAGTTACCGCAATGCAGACTTTGAAAGCCGAACTGCCTGATACGGAAGTGCTCGGTGTGACGGTTCTCACGAGCCTCAAGTTGGCTGATACGGAAGAAATGTTCCGTGCAACTGTGGAGGCTTCGGTCATGAAGTTCGCTCTTCTCGCTGAGACTGCTGGTCTGGATGGATTGATCTGCGCTCCGACTGACATCGGGTTCATTCAGAGCGTGGTCAAGCGATCAATGACCCTCAATACTCCGGCCATCCGGCCAACGTGGGCAATCGTTCCTAGCGATGACCAGAATCCTGATCGGATCATGACTCCCGCAAAAGCCATCAAAGCTGGAGCGGATCGTATCGTGGTTGGGCGTCCGATCGTGAAGGCCGAAAAGCCCTATGACGCGGTCATGCGAACCATTGAGGAAATCGCTCAAGCTGTGATGTGATTGCAGATCAATCGTAAGAAAGGAATAAAAGTTCCAAAAAACACCCGAGTCCAGTGCTGGCTCAGGTGTTTTCTTTTTATATAAGTGTGAATGTTTTTATTTACTTTTACTTCTTCCCATTTCTATCCCTATCACTCTTCGTTAGAAATTTCTTTCGTAGTCGCACACTCTCAGGTGTGATTTCTAGATACTCATCTTCGTTGATAAGCTCAAGACCACGCTCTATAGTCACTTCAAGTGGAGGAGTTAGATATGTAGTATCATCTGTACCAGAAGCTCGCATGTTTGTAAGCTGCTTTCCTTTAGTAGGGTTCACTTCCATTTCTTCACCCTTTGATGTGTTACCGATAACCATACCAGCATATACTTCGACGCCGTGTCCTATATATAGAATACCTCGAGTCTGTAGGTTGCCTAGAGCGAATGTAACAGCCTTACCATTTTCCATAGATATCATAGAACCCACTTCACGCTTTTCTATCACTCCAGCATAAGGTCGGAACTCTATAAAACGGCTAGACATAATACCTTCACCTTTTGTATCTACTACGAACTGACTTCGGAAACCAAGAAGACCTCGAGTAGGAATATCGAATGTCATACGAGTCACGCCATTGGCCTGCTTCATAGATGTCATAAGACCTTTTCGCTTGCCGAGCTTTTCGATAACCGCACCAGAAAATTCGTCAGGAGTATCAACTACTACTTCTTCATAAGGCTCCTGCTTTTCGCCGTTGATTTCTTTGATAATAACTTCAGGCTGTGATACTTGCATTTCATAACCTTCTCGTCGCATTTGCTCGAGCAAGATAGCGATATGAAGTTCACCTCGTCCAAATACACGAAGTTTGTCAGCATTTGAAAAATCTACTTGTAGACCTACGTTTACCTCGAGCTCTTTTTCTAGTCGATCACGAATCTGTCTACTTGTTACAAACTTTCCTTCTCGTCCAGCAAAAGGTGAGTCGTTTACCAAGAAGTTTAGGGAAATAGTTGGCTCATCGATAGAGATTGTTGGTAGAGAATGAGTCTCTGCCTTGTCTGTGATAGTGTCACCGATATAAATATTTGTAAGACCTGCAATCATAGCTACATCTCCAGATATAACAGTGTCAGATTCTTTTTTACCCATACCTTCAAAAGTGAAGAGCTTCACCACTCGTCCTGTCTCTACAGAACCATCAGGCTTTTTTACAAAAACATTTTGACCAGTCTTGATAGAACCACTCCAAATACGAGCTACAGCAAGTCGTCCTAGGAAGTTGTCATAAGCTAGGTTGAAAGGTTGTGCTACTAGAGGTTCATCAGATTTGTCAGGAGCGGGCGCTACTTTATCTAGAATCATTTCAAACAATGGATCAAAGTTTACAAACTCATCTGTAAGCTCTTTCTTTGCCACGCCGTCTCGGCCGATAGCATACATAATAGGGAAGTCGAGCTGTGCATCATCGGCACCAAGCTCCATGAAAAGCTCTAGTACTTCATCGTGTACTCGGTTTGGATTTGCAGCTGGCTTGTCTAGCTTGTTGATGATTACGATAGGCTTTAGTCCAAGCTCAATAGATTTTTTCAAAACAAAACGAGTTTGTGGCATAGGGCCTTCCTGAGCGTCCACCACTAGGAGTACACAGTCTATAGATCGGAGTATTCGCTCTACTTCAGAACCGAAGTCGGCGTGACCTGGTGTATCGATGATATTTATCTTGTGTTCTACTCCAGTCGCCTTACTCTTGTACATAAGAGACGCGTTCTTTGCATAAATAGTAATACCTCGCTCTTGTTCCAAAGCGTTTGAGTCCATTGACGATGCACCTTCTTTGACCATACCAGTGTATTTCATCATAGAGTCTACGATGGTTGTCTTGCCGTGGTCTACATGGGCGATGATTGCTATGTTTCTTATATCCATTTGTTTTGTTTGTGGCTTGAGTTTGGTCTATTGAGCTATTTATAAACCACTAGATAAACTATTTACGCCGTTAAAGTTAAGGCTCTGATTAAAGCATTATTTTTGAGTTTTGACAAATAATGCTACAATGAACATATTATAAAAAAGTACTTCAAAAAATACCGATGAGTCCAATCAAACACTTCTTTAAAAATACATTAAGAAAGAAAAAGGTCTATATTCCAACACTGATAGTCTTGATTGGTCTTGGTTGGTATTTTTTCTCTAGTTCAAGTAGTGGAAAAGAGGAGATAATCACTGTACAACCTGCAACTTTTGTACAAGAAGTGTCTGTGACAGGTAAGGTGGTGCCTGCAAAAGATGTGGATATGGGCTTTGAAGCTAGTGGTCGTGTGGCAAGCCTGAGCGTAAAGATTGGAGATACTGTAAAGACAGGTCAGCTACTCGCGGGACTTTCGGCCGGCGATCAATGGGCTGTGGTAATGCAACGTCAAGCAAAAGTGGACTCTGAAACTGCAAAGCTAGCAGAAGTACAGAGAGGTTCAAGACAAGAGGATATAGATATTGCGACTACAGAAGCAGAAGGTGCAGAGATTACCGCAAGACAAAGTTTACAGACTCTCGTAGATCAGATCAGAGACTCGTACTCAAAGTCTGATGATGCTGTGCGCGGAAAGGCAGATCAACTTTTCAAAAATCCTAGAACTGTAAATCCTGAGGTACTTGCTTTTGATAACTACACACTAAGGCAAACTGTAAACGACGAGCGAGTGAGAGTAGGTGAAATACTCGCGTCATGGAGTACTTCACTTGGCTCTCTTAGTGTAGATACTTATGCTGATACATATATATCTGATGCTCGTACAAATCTTTCTTATGTACGAAACTTTTTCAATAATCTAGGTGCCGGAGTATCTGCACTCACAGCTAGTGATGCTTTGCCACAGGTAACAATAGATAAATATCGCACAGATGTTTCAAGTGCCAGAACAAGTATAGGTACATCTATAAGTTCACTCGGTACAGCGGAGCAAACATACAAGTCTAGTGTAAATGCTTTGAAAAAAGCACGTGAGCAACTCGCTTTAAAGAAAGCTGGCTCAACACAGGAGCAAATCGCCTCACAGCTTTCAATACTACGAAGTGCACAAGCCGACTTACAAAGTGCCAGAGCTCTATATGGCAAGACTACTATTGTGGCACCCTTTGATGGACTAGTGACAAAAGTAGATGTAAAAGAAGGTGAGATAGTGTCTTCAAATACAAATGCTATATCAATGATAAGTTCATCTGCGTATGAGCTAGATAGTTTTATATCCGAGTCTGATATTTCAAAAGTGCGTGTTGGTCAACCTGCGAGAGTAACACTAGACGCTTATGGTAAAGACATTATATTCACAGCAAGTGTGGTGCAAGTAGATCCAGCCGAGACAACTGTAGATGGAGTATCTACATACAAGACAGAATTGCAGTTCACTACAAATGATGAGCGAATAAGATCTGGTATGACTGCAAATATCACAATACAAACAGCAGAGAAGCCTGCGTCTGTAGTTATTCCTCAAGAGGCTCTTTTCCTAGATGCTGGAGAGAAAGTAGTGACAGTAGATCAGGCTGGTACTAGAGTAAACAAGAAAGTTGTGACAGGTGGCATCAACTCTGACGGAGACATAGAAGTGCTTTCAGGTATTTCTATAGGTGATAGAGTTGTGATTAAGAAATAGTCCGCGTCAGATAAAATAATGAAACAGAAATTTTTTGGAAATAAAAATAGTCGGCGAGTGGGACTTTTTCTCGCATATCGTCAGATTAAGCGAGCGAGTCTTTGGACTACTTCACTCATCATCGCGGTGATGACTTTAACATTTCTAAACCTTGTAGTGGTAAATGGCGTACTCGTAGGACTTATAGAAAGTTCGGTACAGGCTCAGCGTGAGCGAGGTACGGGAGATGTAGTCATCACCAAACTTCAGCAGAAAAATCAAATAGAAAATAGTCAGGAAATACTCAGTGTTTTGCGAGGACTTCCTGATGTAAAAGTCGTGTCATACAAATACATCGGTTCAGGAACTTTGAATGCCGACTATAGACGCAAGCTTCGACAAGATGAGACTCCAAATAAGGTGGGTGCGAGTATAGTAGGTATAGACCCTCTTACAGAAGATAGTCTCACGCAGATATCGAAGTATATGATTGAAGGTTCATATCTTCAAGATAATGATGTTGATGGCGTAATCATCGGTGCGAACTTAGTTTATAAATATACACCTATTGAGACTGCAGGTTTTCAAACATTGAAAGATATAAAGATCGGACAGAAGCTAAAGGTGACTATTGGTAAGAATTCTAAAGAAGTTATTTTGCGAGGAATTATAAAATCAAAAGTAGATGAAAATGACTTTAGGGTATTTATGCTCGATAGAGAAGCGCGAAAGCTTATCGGACGTACAGATGTAAATGTAGATGAAATATCTGTAAAACTTTTCCCTGAAAATGCAGATGCAAATGCGTACAAGGTGAAGCAGATTCTCGTAAACAATGGTTTTGAAGATTCTGCAAAGATACAAACATGGCTTGAGGCCCAGCCAAAGTTTTTGAAAGATATATCTGCTACATTCGGCTTGCTTGGAAATCTTATCGGTACTATCGGTCTCGCTGTGGCGTCTATCACTATATTTATCGTAATCTTTGTAAACGCTATTACTCGACGAAAGTTTATTGGTATATTGAAGGGAATAGGTATTGATCCGAAATCTATAGAGTACTCATACATCTTGCAGTCTATCTTTTACGCTGTTGTCGGCTCGGCCATAGGCCTCGCCGTCCTCTACGGATTTTTAGTACCATTCATAGATGCACACCCTATCAACTTCCCATTTAGTGACGGTATACTTTATGCACCTTTGTTTGGCACAATGCTTCGTGTGGTCGCATTACTCGTCACTACTGTCATCGCAGGCTACATCCCAGCGCGTATGATTGTAAAGAAAAATACGCTCGATGCGATACTTGGGCGATAGAAGGCTGGCGCGTTAGCGCAAAATTTTACAAAACAAAAACATGAATCCAGACACAAAAACAAAAAACATAATAGTCACCAAAGCGGTAAAGAAGTCTTTTGTTGATGGTGATAAAGTGACGACTGTGCTCCGTGGTATAGACCTTGAGATCAAGCGAGGGGAGTTTGTGGCGATAATGGGACGCTCTGGTGCAGGTAAAAGTACTTTGTTGTATCAAATAAGTCTTCTAGACCATCCAACTTCTGGTGAGATATATGTTGATGGTGTGCATGTGACAGATATGAAAGAAGATGAGCGTGTCGCTTTTCGATTGCGTGAGCTTGGATATGTGTTTCAGGACTATGCGCTACTACCTGACCTCACTGCTCGCGAGAACGTGGCGGTACCACTACTGATGCAGGGCCGTTCAAAAGAGGATGCTTATGCTATAGCAGACAAGACTCTTGAGCGAGTAGGACTCGGTCACAGAACAGAAAATCTCCCTTCAAAACTTTCAGGAGGTGAGCAACAGCGTGTGAGTATTGCTCGTGCCATAGCTCACGAGCCGAAGATACTTTTTGCCGATGAACCTACAGCTAACTTGGATTCAGAATCTTCTGCTTTGGTTTTGAAAATATTTCTAGAGCTTCACAAGCAAGGCCAGACTATAGTAATGGTGACTCACGAAGATGAATATGGAAAAGCGACAGATAGAGTTATAAAGCTTCAGGACGGGCAGTTGGCTTAGATTTAAACTTGCCGCAAAAATCATGCGCAAAAATTCCGCGCAACCTCCAAATCCGCAGGAGTATTTATAGGTAACCATTTTGTAGAAAAAGAGACGTAAATAGGGTAAGTGTCTATGTATTTTATAAGTGTTTGAGGAAGGCCATATTCACCGCCGTATATTCCGACAGGCTCCATTGAGAAAATTTGTGAATCTAAAATATAAATGCCGTTTGCAACATACACTCCGTTGATTTTTTCCTCATCTGTTTGTGGGCGAAAGCCTTTTAGTTTGGGTGCTAGGTTCGCATCAAAATCTGATTCAAAAATAGTCGCATAGTAAGCAGGCATTATCATTTTTTGTAGGCCGATGATATTTACGCCAGCGAGCGCAATGCGCACAGCCTCTCCAAATTCTTCTCTATCATGCAAATCATCGCCGTTCATCACTAAAAACTTTTCACCATCTGAGATGAAATCTTTTGTAGAATAAAGCGCACCATAAGTGCCACCCATTTCACCTTGAGTGACAAAGTTTATTTTTTTGATTTTTTCTGCAAAATCTGGGCGTAAAATATTTTCTGCATATTTTTCTATTTGCTCTTGAAAATGTCGACATACGATTATTACCTCATCTATTGTGTCCGGTAAGGATTCAAATATTTTATATAGGATTGTGTCTTTTGAGTCTGGGTTTTTTGCGTCATAATCTGCGTCCATAGAGGTCGAACTCGCAACTTTTTTACTGAGACTTATTAAAGGCTTTGGCGTGGTGTCAGTAAGAGGGGCTAGACGAGTGCCTTTTCCTGCGGCGAGTATTATTGCTTTCATTTTTTCTATATTAAACAAAAAAGACTCCAAACAAAAGGCGACACTAGACATATTTTTAATAATAAATAGAATGTAACAGAATCTTGGGTATGTGTCATAGTCATTGACCTGTATCTGGGGTAAGTTCAACAAAAGGAGAAAAAATGGAAAGCATTGTAACTGAAGTCATATTACCGGGTAGTTTCTACACTTTCATCCACTACGGTTCACGTTCAGAGATGTCGGGGACAGACATCTTTCATGTCGGTGCAGAGTTCTCTATTTCTGAGGAGGCGCCGGAAGTCCCCTGTGTGGACGGGTACCCGATTTCAAAAGCGGATACAATTCCTGGAGGACGGAGGTTTAGCTTCATCAAGACTATCGCCAACGGCAAGACTCGAATGTTTGTGGTTTACAATCATTTGGGACAAATCGTCTTCTTCCGTGAAAATAAGGAAGAAGAAGTCATCTCTTGCGGGCCGGTTAGCTTGATGATTCTTGCTGAATTGGCAAACAAACTGCTTGGTGGCCACAAGGTTACCGATTTGTCTGTCAATGACGCAATCAAGTTTCCGCTGCCAGACGAGGCCTCGAAGTGTCTTAATCTGTGTCAGTATGGGTCGGATGATCCTTTGCCAGCAGAATAAGAAGTTTGATTTGTGAAGTTCGTTCGGGGCGGGAGGTCAAAAAACCTCTCGCCCTTTTCTTTTGCAGTCTTTTGCAAATTTTGTTTACCCAGTGCAAACCTATGGCAAATCTGCTAATCTGTACCGTATGAATCTGGCTCGTATAAGAAACTTCAGTATTATCGCTCATATCGACCACGGCAAGTCTACGCTTGCCGATCGTATGCTTGAGCTGACGCATACTATAGAAAAGAGAAAGATGATGGATCAGGTGCTAGACAGCATGGAGCTTGAGCGTGAGAAGGGTATCACTATCAAGATGCGTCCAGTACAAATGCATTACACTACGCCCGCTACAATATCGGCAAATGGTGATGTTGTGGGTGTGGACGGCGTTGCTATAAAACCAAATGAGACCTACGAGCTCAACCTCATCGACACCCCAGGGCATATAGATTTTTCGTACGAAGTATCACGTGCACAAAAAGCGGTGGAGGGTTGTATTCTACTGGTAGATGCTACACAGGGTGTACAAGCTCAAACACTCACCACGCTCCGAATGGCACAGGATGCAAAACTCACTATCATTCCAGTACTCAGTAAAGTGGATTCACCACTGGCGCGAATAGACGATATAAAAGAAGAAATGGTAGCGCTCATAGATTGTCGACCAGAAGACATACTCGAGACATCAGGAAAGACAGGGCAAGGTGTGGATGTACTTTTGCAGGAGATTATAAAAAGAGTGCCGGCGCCACATGAGGAGATAAAAGACTCCGGAAGTTTTCGTGCACTTGTTTTTGATTTTCAATATTCAAATCACAAAGGTGTCATCGTATATATCAGAGTAATGGAAGGTGCTGTGACAAAAAACAGCGAGCTACTTTTCAAGATTGCAGGAGAAAAGTTTTTTGCTCTTGATGTTGGAATATTTACTCCAGACGAAGTGCCTTGCGACAGGCTCGAAGCAGGACAGATAGGATATATAGTCACAGGTATAAAGCGTCCAGGTATTGCATCAGTAGGAGATAGTATTACTCTATATAAAAAACCATTGCCGGAACTTCCTGGGTATATGAATCCTTCGCCTGTAGTGTGGGCCTCTATTTATCCAGAAGATGCGGACGACTTTGAGCTACTTAAGCAAGCACTAGGCAAGCTCCGACTTTCTGATGCGGCATTTTCATATGAAGAAGAATCATCTGGCTCACTCGGACGAGGATTTAGATGTGGATTTTTAGGACTTTTGCATTTGGAAATCATCACTGAGCGTTTGAAGCGAGAGTTTAGTCTCGCACTCGTCATCGCTACACCTAGTATCACTTATGATGTGACACTTAGTCGTGGTTCATTTGGTGTGACAAAAAATAGTTTGGAAAATAACTATCTCGGCGCAATACGCGAGGAAGCTGACGGTACAAAAGTGGTAAAAGTATATTCTCCTGGAATGTTTCCAGATCATGGTCAAGTAGAAAAAGTCCGCGAGCCTTGGGTTAAGCTTTCAATCATTACTCCAGACACTTACACTGGCTCTATTTATCAACTCCTCTACGATCACGAGGCAGAGCTCATAGATACAATATCTTTTGGTGACACTCATAGTGGCAAGGCGCACAAAGGCCGTGCACAGCTCATCATTCATATGCCACTTCGAGAGCTTATGCGAAACTTTTTTGATGAATTAAAAAGTATTTCTTCTGGCTATGCTTCTTTGTCTTATGAGTTCGAAGGGATGCGCGATGCAGAGGTGACTCGTATGGATGTACTGGTAGCAGACGAACCAGTAGAAGCTTTTACAAAAGTGGTAGCCGAGCGACGAATAGATGAGGAGGCCAACAAGACAGTAGATAGACTCTTTGCTGTGCTTCCACGACAAATGTTTGTGACAAAGATCCAAGCTCGTGCTGATGGAAAGATAATAGCTTCACGAACTTTGAGTGCGCTTCGAAAAGACGTGACCGGCTACTTGTACGGTGGTGACATCACTCGAAAAATGAAACTCCTCGAAAAGCAAAAGAAAGGTAAAAAGAAAATGAAAGAGCGCGGCAAGGGCACTGTAAATATTCCACATGATGTTTTCTTGAAGATGATGAAGAATGAGTAAACCACAAAATTAAAAAATTTTGTGGTTTAAAGTAATTTAAAGCGCCTTGTGTTTTTTACCACAAGGCGCTGATCTCATTTTACTCTCAGAATCATACGTTCTTCCAAGGTCAGTTTGTCAGCTGGAATTCTTTCCAGCTGACATCGGATCATCTTAAGTTCGTGAGGGCACAAACGCAGGAAGAAAAGAGTCTTATGCACGTACTCTTTCGAATGTTTTTTGAAAGACTTTTTTCCGAAAATTCCCGCGAGTTCTTTTGTCTCAATATAAGTGCCAGTCTGCTCCATGCAGTACACCAATATTTCAAGTCGGCCTTTTTTGATGGATACAGCCATGCACCTCTCGTAATCTTTTTGCTCGAGTTCATAACCAAAAAACGGCGCCACCTCAAGCATAGTATCTATGTCGCCGTCTTTCCGAGCCTTTTTGAAAATCGCCTTATACGCATTTCTCTTGAAGTCTTTCTCGGCTTGATCTCTGGCGAAGAGTTTTGTGACAAGATCTCTGGCCTTACCGACGTCTTTTTCAAGAGCTTCCGTCAAAGCTACTCTAAGTGTCTTCTGACTTTTCATTGCGTGTCTCCTTTGTTTGTTTCGGGGTTTTACTATTTCTGAGCTTATATTACAGATAATGGTAAATAAAACAATGCCACATTAGCTTAATCGCGGTGTGGTGTTTTTCTTTAATTTGATACAATGATACCTATGATACGACATTCACTAGAATATTTTGAGCAAAATACATCAGACGCAGAATCGCATACAGGGACGGAATCTCTCGCTACAACGCCAATAGAATCAGAAAGACATTCTTTGGACATAAATGCAGTACTGACATACAAAAACCCTAAGGCTGAAGAGTACAAAGCTTTAGCTAAAGCAGAAGGTGAGGAAATGAAAGATTCGCTAAAAGCTGGTATCAGTCTCGGACACCGCGCAGCAAGTATCTGGTATAACCTTTTTCCGCTGGCTATGGATCAAGAAAATCTAGAGCTTTTTGAGCAAATGGAAAATATAAGATACTCCATGGAAGGCAAGCCTTTTATAGACCTTGGTGGCGGAGAGTTTTCTGCTATGGAAACTTTTGCCAGAGAACATGGTGCGGCATCGTATGTAAACGTTGATAGTTTTCACCCGATAAAACAATTGATGGAAAATTCTGTAGACACAGTAAATGCAACAGACACAGCTAGCACAGCAGACACAGAGGGTACAACAGGCGCAGAAGGCATCATATTTGTAGAACAAGATCCAAACTATGATTATGAAAGAATAATAGTTCCACAAGACATGCTTTTGTTTTTATCGCGTATGCAACCTATGGAGTGTAACTTTGCAGTGAATGGCATTGACGGCTTTATTATAAGTGACGATAAATATCACAAAGCTTTAACCGAAGAGCTCGCTCGAGTGTCAGCGCCAGGCAGTTTAGTATTTTGCGCAAACTCAGTGGTAGTAGAATACCTAGAAAAAAATGGTTTTGTCCGCGCCACAGATACTGTGATAGGGAAGTTCACAGAACATAGCGGAATTTTTAGGAGGGTTTAGAAAATATTAGATAGGCCTAGTTGCGCCAAATTGCCTTACGCCCAAATTATTTTAACTAAACAACGCAGGAATATACATAAGCACCATAGATACTATTATGAGTATACAAAGTGCACCCCAGATAAAGCCTATTTTACGTCGGTGTTTTGGATCGAATAACATAGGGTATATAATAGCAACAAAGCGTCAAAAGGCAAAAGTCTGTGCCAACATGCGCCAAACAAAATATGCGTGAATTTCAAGATAAAAATAAAATAAAAAAACGCCTTTACTCAAAGACTGTGCTACTTGGTCTTTTGATTGTTATCATTCTGCTAACTCGTGGTGTGTACGGCGTCTATGCAAAAGAGCAGGAAAGTCGAGCTGAGGTAAACAGGATAAAAGCAAAGAAGGTAGAGCTTGAGGCGCGCTTTGCGGAGATTAAACAAAATGAAGAAATGCTCAAAACTCCAGAAGGTATAGAAGCGGAGATACGTAGCAAGTTTGATGTGGCTAAAGACGGCGAGGGTGTAATAGTGGTGGTAGAAAAGGATGTACCTACCATAGAAGAAGATCGTCGAGGTATCTTGAAGAAGTTTTGGGACGGGGTAGTAGGGGTTTTTAGGAAAGGGACTACCACGGCGACAGTTGGATCTGATGGATCTGGTAGGTAAAATGTGGTCAAGCGAGTGATTGGGGCCCAGGCCATAAAGGTCTGGCAGGGCTTGGTAAGACCGCCCAAAAGAGCTATAATGGCTAAACCTATGAAAATAAAAATATACAGTACGCCAGCTTGCACATACTGCAAAATGGCTAAAGAATATCTTAGTATCCACAATATTCCGTTTGAAAATGTCGATGTTTCTATTGACGCGCAGGCACGAGAAGACATGGTAAACAAGAGTGGACAGCTTGGCGTGCCAGTATTCGACATCGATGGTCAGATAGTAGTGGGCTACAATGAACAGCTCATATCAAAGATGGTGGGTATCGGTACAACACCAGACGGTACTAGTACTTCTACAGAGGAAGCTGAGGCACACGCTGAAGCTACAGGTGAAGCGGATGGAGAGTCTGCATCTGAAAACGTTTAGTTTAAAATTCAAAAAATTATAAAAATGAACAAGACTTAAACAATACTAATAATTCTAGTTGCATTAATATTTGGCGGGGTTACTACATATTACATATATTCAAACATGAACACACAACAAATCCTTACAGCAGAGAGTGGCGATAAAGTATCAGTACATTACACAGGACGCCTAGAAAATGGCACAAAGTTTGACAGCTCACTGGATCGCGGTCAACCTTTCACCTTTACACTTGGCGCAGGAATGGTTATCAAGGGTTGGGATGAAGGAGTGCTCGGTATGAAAGTTGGTGAGAAAAAAGTGCTAGATATATCACCAGAAAAAGGTTACGGTTCACAAGGTGTGCCAGATGGAAGAGGTGGATATGTTATCCCTCCAAACTCAAAGCTTATCTTTGATGTAGAGGTGGTGGATATAAAGCGGTAGTTTACTCAAAATATGAGTATTAAAAAACTATTTGTATTTTTGATAGTTTTGATCGCCGTTATTGGCGTCGTCCACTATTCTTTTTTTATGAAAAATAAAGGTGGCTCGGATCTGACTAATGCGACTAGTACAGCAACGAGTACTGCCAGTACTAATCAAGATGTAAACTCGATACTAAACACAAAAAACTGGATATACTCTAGCATTACAGCTCAGGGTATACAGTTTATGTACCCAAAGACTCTAACTATGAAATATATTGGAGTACAGTCGGGAGTAGATATGTGGCCACCGACCATAAATATGACATCGAGTGACTATACTTGTGTAGAAAATAATGTCGGAATCGCCGGTCCTCAAAAGAGAACAGAAAAACATATAGTTGATGGCAAGGAATATTGTGTAGTATATTTTTCTGAGGGCGCTGCTGGTAGTACATATACTACTTATGAATACACAACCAAGCAGGGGGATTTTACTCCACATCTAAAGTTTGTACTGCGTTTTCCACAATGTATGAACTATGATGATCCAAATCAGACAGCTTGTAAGTCAGAGCAATCTATTTTTAACTCAGAAAATATAGCCGACAAACTTGCAGATAAAATACTTTCAAGTATAAGGATGAGGTAGTTTGTATGGCTCGGCTCGGGCTGGTCTTTGTTGTTTTTATTGCCGTCGTAGTTCAATGGATAGAACGAGATACTCCTAATTTCTAAATGCAGGTTCGATTCCTGCCGATGGCACATTTTTGTAAATAAATTAAAAAAACCGTATCGATCGAGATACGGCTTGAAGGTCTGCAGTTAACCTTCAGGACTGGATAGTTTACTATCATTTTGTGATAATTATCTCTAAACATCCGCACGAGAGGGCGCATTCAGTTTATCGGGGAAAAACTTAGCGGTGATTGAGAATGCAATCAACATCAAGACATCTCTGCATTCTTGCAATTCTTTTGCGTAGTCATTGAGCGCTCCAGCAACAGCGTCACATAGAGACTTAAAATCTTCGTCGCTCAATGGTCTGTCAAACCGAAGGTTTTCGACCTCGTGAGGCAGTCCTTTAGGGTCTCCTGGTCCGCAGAGGTGATATTTAAAAAGATCTGTCCAATATGTGGGTGGAAGAGTCATTAGGTGTGCTTGTTTGGTTTTTGGTTCAAAGGAAAAAGTCTAAAAAAACTATAACATAATATTTAATAATTGCAAGTATATAAAAATCGAAACCGCCTCCAATTGGAAGGCGGAATCTCGGAGCCCGAAGGCAGAGTGGTTAAATATTACCAAAACCAATTAAATAAATAAGTTCCATTACTAAAAATTTGTGTCAGAATCATTTTCTGCTACTATAAGTAATAGTTTATTTATATCTATAATCTAATGCAGTCAAAAATTTTCACTACACCCCCACAAAAAGACTACGAGCTACTAGACAGTGGCGATGGTATGAAGCTTGAGCGATATGGCTCTGTAAAGATTGCTCGTCCAGATCCGCAGGCTTTGTGGCATAAAAAACTCGGAGATAAAGAATGGCGTTCTGTTGACGCGCATTTTAGTGTCAGCAGTGACGATAAAGAAAAAGGTCGTTGGATAATATCTCGCCCAGGACTCAGCGATTCATGGCCAATATCTTTTGGTGATTTGACTATAAATATAAAACTCACACCATTTAAACATACAGGGCTTTTTCCAGAGCAACTCAACAACTGGCTTTGGTGTAAGGATTTTATTAAAAAAACTTTGGCCGAATCAGCTTCGAAAGGGCCCGCTGGAAGTAGAGCAACTAAAAAACCACGCGTCCTAAACCTATTCGGCTACACTGGTGGGGCATCGGTATCAGCTGCTCTTGCTGGCGCAGAAGTCACTCACGTAGACGCTTCTCGTTCATCAGTATCTTGGGCAGCAGACAATGCAAAGACATCGGGACTTGGTGACAAAGATATAAGATGGATTCTGGAGGACGCACTCGCTTTTGTAAAAAGGGAAGTACGCCGTGGTGCAAAGTATGACGGTATAATGATGGACCCACCAGCTTTTGGTCGAGGTGCAAAAGGTGAGATTTGGAAAATTGAAAATAGTTTTTTAGAACTTTTTGATAATTGTTTGAAACTTCTTTCAGATACGCCTTTATTTATGGTACTCAATGGCTACGCGGCGGGCTATTCAGCGATAGCGTATGAAAATAATATGAATATACTAGTCGAACGTTTTGGAGGTACGCTTGAGAGCGGTGAACTTGCTATAGAGGAGTCTGGGGCCAATACCGGCGTCAACCTAACCGCCAACAATACAGGACCTAGCAGATCCGCGAGCAATACTAGCCGTGCAACCCAAGGCCGACTTCTTCCTTGCGGTATAGTGTCCCGCTGGAAAAAGTACTAACACCGTGCTAGAATGCCCATTATGAACAATGACAACAATGCAGGCGTGGATATTGAGGAAATAGGGGAAAAGCTCGATGAGCTGACCGAAATAGTCAAAGAAAATCAGCGCATGACTGCAAGTTTGTATCGCAGAGCCAGACTCGCTGGTTTTGCCATTGCCATAAAATGGATAGTGATAGTCGGTGTGACAGTCGGAGCCTTCTACTATGTACAGCCAGTGATAGACAGAACACTGACTATTTACGATACCGTCCTAGGTAAAGGTGGTTCTGGCGGAGCAAAGAATGCCACCAGTGCGACCTCCACAAAGTTCGATTTTTCAAAAGTCACAGACTTTTTCAAGTCGTTCTAGTTAAAACATGCCAAGGTAGCTCAGTTGGTAGAGCATATCCCTGAAGAGGATGGGGTCGCCGGTTCGAGCCCGGCCCTTGGCACCAGAAAAAGTCGTCGGTAAAATTTACACACTTATTATAAATAATAAGTGCAAAACCTATTAGCCAAGCTACTAGCGATTTTGGTATAATAAAAGCTGTATAAAAAAGTATTAGCAAGTATTATTACAAGCATTCAGAAATAAATCTTTACACAAAAATGCAAGACAAAGACACAGAGTTTCTTGAGTATATTGTTAAATCTCTAGTTGAAAATGTAGACGCGGTAAAAACAAGTCGTCGAGTTGACGATATGGGTGTATTTATAGAGCTAGTAGTGGATCCAGTGGACATGGGTAAGATCATCGGACGAAATGGTCACACAGCTCAGGCTATACGAACTATCATGAAGGCTTTTGGAAAGAAACATCAGGCAAATATCAGTATACAAATCAAAGAGCCTGTTGGTGGTGCTCGAGATGGTGCAAGTACTGGTGCTGGCGCAAAGAGTCAGGGTGCTTCTGCTATAAAAAGCGTAGATGAAGCTATTGCGGATCTAAATATCTAGTTACTTTTTAAAATAGGTCAGTCCTTAATCTAAAATATTGTACCTCTAGTGACTTTTTGTGTTACGTGTTCACTAGTGTACTATTTGCTTTATTCGTGAAAGTGTTGTATTTTATGCGTGGCGGAAGTACCTTAAAAATTCTCAAATTTGACCACAGCACAGAGTATCTCCTCAGGGATATTATGTGCTGTGGTCAAGGTATTTTACAGAAACCAGTCAGCAACAACAAAACAACGCATCCTACACTGACATGAATACTGAATTTCTCAAGCTAATCTCTAGAGCGGAAACTCTCACTCTCAGCTCGACTGACGGAAACGAAATCATCGCCGAAGCAGTGAGTCTCTTCAACGGCTACCTCAGCAGGGATTTCAGGGACTGGAAGACCAACGTCAAGGGCAACCAAACGGAAGTCCAGAATGTTCAGGTCCACGAGATGACCAAGAATGGAACCTTCGAGCAAATCTACGGCGATCTCGGAACCGACCTGAATGCGCTGTGCCTCTCACAGACTCAGATCATCCAGTTCGTGAAGAAACACCGCAAGTGGCTACGCACGGATGGCTACGGCACGTTCTTCTTGTTCAAGGTTGGCGACGAATTCTTCGTTGCTTACGTGAGAGTCGACTCCGATGGCTCGCTCTACGCCGACGTCCGTCGCTTCTCGGGCGGTATCGTCTGGAATGCCGAGAATCGTCATCGGTTCGTGGTTTCGCAACTGAACCAGTAGGTGAACCTACTGGTTGGCACCTGCTTCCACCTAGGCTCCTTAAACCTTTGGCTCTTAGGCTCTGCATAAGCGTCCCCCCACCTCCCTCTGACCATTTGCTCGCGTATGAAAATTACGTTGGCAGGTCAGGGGGATTTTTTAATAACAATGTTTGTGCTAATCTTTAATACATAAATATAATATGTTAGCCAAAAAACACACCCTTTTAACATTCCACCTCATATCTCTCTTCCCAGAGGCTTTTTCTTCATATCTTGGTGAGTCTATTTTGGCTCGTGCGGAAAAGGAGAAGCGACTTGCTTTCAAGTATTACAACCCTCGTGATTTTGTAAAAGCCGGTAAATCTCAGAAGGGTAAAGAGAAGCCATATCTTCGAGTAGACGACAAACCGTACGGTGGTGGGCCGGGCATGGTGATGCAAGCGCTACCAGTAGTGAAAGCTATAGAAAAATCGCTTGCTGTAGCAAATAAAGGCGCTAAAAATGGCCCTGTAAAAACTCTCATCGTCTTTCTCACCCCATCTGGAAAACAATTTACAAATACTATAGCGACAGAATACGCAAAAAAATATACAGATATAATAATAGTGTGTGGAAGATATGAAGGTATAGACGAACGCGTAAAGAAAATATTTAAAACAGTTGATATAACAGTCGGTCCATTTGTCACAACAGGTGGTGAACTTCCTGCGATGATAATGATAGATAGTATTGCAAGACAGATAGAAGGAGTGCTAGGAAGTTTCGATAGTAGAGAGGAGAGTCGACCAGCATCACGTGCTGTATATACTCGTCCAGAGACACTAGAATACAATGGAAAAAAATACACCGTGCCAAAAGTCCTGCTTTCAGGAGATCATAAAAAGATAGATGAATGGCGAAGTGCAGAGAATAGAAAGGGTGGGGTGCTTGGCGCCTAGCTTTTGATAAATAGGATATAATATATGGCATGAGTTTAGAGAAACCCGTAGCGACTGGAGAAAATTTAGGTATCGATGAACAACAACTAGGTACTGGTACTGTAAAAAAAGATACTGCAGATATTTTTTCTGTGGAGGGGGTCGATCATGATATAAACGGACTCTATGGCCCAAAATTTTTTGATAAAGGTGGAGAGCACGCAGTTTATGAGGTGGAGGGTCATCAAAAAGTGCTTGCAAAAGTTAATATAGATACCATCAGGGCTTTTGTTGCAAGGGGTCATAAGGAGGGTCTATCTATAAATGAAATGTCCTCAAAAATGAAATACGCTTCTGATATTTATATAGAAGAAGACAAGAAAAGGCAGAAGATTTTAGTTGAAGTTTTTGGTAGTGAACATGTGCCTAAAATCAGAAAGTTTGTTATGAAGGTACCGGTTACAGAAGATACTATAAATGAACTTTTTAAAGATCAAACCAGTCTGTATTTTGGTTCGGATAAATCTAAATATCCAAAAGAGCTAAATGCTCTTGTTTCTATACAAGAAAAAGTAAAAAGATCTCAAGATGCAGATGTTGAATACGTATTGAGTGGTTATGCAGAAAAGACTGATGTTTTTGAAGATGATTATGTAAAACAAACTCAAGATCTGGTATTTAAACCAAACGATGAAGGTGTTGAGGGTGGTGAAGATAAGACTCCGGTTGATTTTGATAAAGAATCTTTTTTGCGAGCACAGCATGTACCATACTTGAGGCATTTATTTAAAAACTTAGATAAAAGACCAATGCTTTTTGACGCTGTATTAGAATTTTTACATAAGACAATTCGTTATGTAGAAATGTCGGGGGAAGTACTGGATATAGTTGGTAGGGGAAACGTGGCTTTTATTCCTGGAAGAAAAGAGTGTGATTATCAGCTTATAGATGCATTATATCCAAGTGGAGGATTGACTATTCTTGAAATTAAAAAATCTCTGCTTAATTTTAGAGAAAAAGGAGATAGTATATCTGAGCAAGATATAAATAATATATACAACGGTCTCAACTTCGTCCGCACCATAAACGGCCTAGCTGCCTATATGAAGCTCGACGTTAGGCTATCGCAGTTTGATGGTATGGATGTGGACTGTCGAGATTTATTGAAGATGTTGCAGGCTAGATATAAAACCCCAGCATAACTATACCCAACTCAGCCCTCGAACAACCCCAGCCTAATTTCCACCTTGGCTAGCCTTAAAACCCTCTCCATATAGCCGTCCAGACCCTCGCTGTCAACAGTCTTAAATTGACACCTGTGGATAAATAGATTATTATAGAAATCCTGCGTAAAGACGAATGAGTTTTGACCGGCTCTTTCGCGGAACTCCTCCTAAAATAACCTCTAAAATAACCTCGCTATAAATTAACAAATTTAAAAATTAACTTGTAGCGAGGTTATTTTTTTGGCTATTTTGGGTCACTTTCGGTTTATTATTTTCGGACAAAATT
>CAYWQF010000006.1:0-31490 GCA_964460835.1 uncultured Candidatus Saccharibacteria bacterium
TCTAGTATAGAAGCGTTGTACTCTGTGTAGCCAAAAAGCTCTACTGTCTTTCGCCACACTGAAAAAATATACTTTTGCACCGCCATATCTTCTGGATAAAAATCTCGTACGCCCTTGTAAGGTTCGGTGCTGGCCTTTTTGCCCGCACTGTTTGTATCGCTATTTGTGCCGTTGTTTATATTACTGGTGTTTTTTGACATATATGGGTACTATTCTATCGTATTATGGAAACTTATGTAATATCCCCAGAAGATATAGCTCGTGGTGTTATAGATGGCGTCTTGCCTGTATATAAGAGAGTGGGTGAGACTCCTCTAGAGTGCCTAAAAAAAGTACGAGCTAGTATGCCGAGCCTACAGGCGGTCAAGATGAGCTATGCTGGAAGACTCGATCCTTTGGCAGAAGGAGTAATGCTTCTGCTCATAGGTAACACCAACAATGAGCGTGAAAAATACCTGTCGCTCGATAAAGTCTATGAGCTAGACATACTCTTTGGTGTGAGTACTGATACTGGGGATTTGCTGGGTGTGGTAAAGGATGAATTGAATGCAAATGGCGCGAGTACAAACAGCGCGAGCGATACAAAAAAACTCGATAAAGATTTTATAGAAAATGAAGTAAAAAAACTTGTAGGAAATATGAAGATGCCATACCCAGCGTATTCTTCCAAGACTGTAAATGGCAAGGCACTTTTTCAATATGCGAGAGAAGGTAAGCTTGGTGATATAGAAATACCAACAACAGATACAAAAATATATTCCACAGAAATACTTGGTTGGAGTGAATTGACCCGAGAGCAGATATTTACAAAAGCTAAGGAAAGTATAGACCTCGTGAAAGGGGATTTTCGACAAGCGGAGATACTGGTAAAATGGCATGGATTTGCGGGTTTGTCTGCGGGCGAAGAGTCTGTTAGTGAAAAAGATAATATGTCTGCTGGCAAAAATGGAGCGGATGAAGAAAAGTTCAATATTTTAAAAATAAAAGTTCATTGTTCTTCTGGTACTTACATGAGAACACTTGGAGAATATCTCGGTGAGAAAGCCGGAGTGCCAGCTCTGGCATGGCATATAAAGAGGCTTGAGGTAGACGGTATAGGACTTGAGGAGGTGTATGTGGGGTAGGGGTAGATTTAAACATTAATTTTTCTTTAGTAAAAATTTATCACCGTTTAATCTCAATATGAGATTATTGTACAATGGTATATTTTTCTGAGGAACAATTTAAAGATGCCAAAGATAGAGCTGAATCATTTTATAAGCAGATAGTAGAAGTATACTGCCCATATTTTCAAGAAAAGATCTGTTTTAATGCAAAAGGTTTGGAACATTTAAAATTTAGAAAAAAGAATCACGCTAGACCAAAAGAGGATCAATATACTAGATTTAAGATTATTAGTCTGGCTCCAAGAATAATTGAACTGTCTAGGACTTTACAAGGAATATTACATACAAAAAATTTCGAATCAATAAGAAGTCATGGACGCACCGATACGATGCTCAAAGTGGTTTCGTATTATGAATTTATTGCCGTTATTGATGAAAAGAGAGTTAGGGTGATAGTAAAACAGATCGAAGATGGTCAAAAATATTTTTGGAGTGTTATACCTTTTTGGAAAATGGATAGATTAAAAAGACAGAGAAAAATGAATAGTGGTAATTTGGAAATCCAATAAAATAAAAAAAGCCACCACAGGGTGACTCATTTTATCAGCACTTGGCTACAGTGTGGAATACCATTTACCGTGAGAGGGCAAAGCCCATCCAAGCGCTGATTAGAATATTAGCAAATAAAATCTTACTGTCAAATTTTGATATATGGATTTAAGTATTTGTAATTTTTTATAAAAACTTTATTTTCTGTTAATGTCATTCTGATATTATCGTGGCATGGAAGATTTGCCACCTGTTACACCACCAAAAACTAAGACATCTCAAAAAGATTTATTGGATAAGCTAATTCATTATGCGTGTGAGGTTGGTGTGAGCGATATTCATATAGATCCAGCTCAAGATTTTATGCAAGTACATGTACGTGTAAATGGTATTTTTAAATTGTATGAATCTATAGATATCAGTGTTCACGCAGAACTTATTGGTCGAATAAAGATTTTGGCAAAGTTGCGTACTGACGTGCATGACAAAGGCCAAGATGGGCGCTTTGAGTATATTTATGTTCTAGTTGATCCTCCACCGCTACATAGTTTTAAAAGTTCTGAGCGAGTAGACATAAGAGTATCAATATTACCTACTTTCTATGGTGAAAATGCAGTTTTACGAATATTGCGTCCAGAAAAGCAGTCTAACCTTTCTTTTGAAAATTTAGGTATGACCGCCAGGCAAATAGAAGATTTAAAACAAAGTCTAAATATTCAAAAGGGAATAATAATAGTCGCCGGCCCTACAGGATCTGGTAAAACCACTACTATATATACGATTATTAAACATCTTATGGTTAGTGGTTTACAGAGTATTGTTACCATTGAAGATCCTGTCGAATATATTATTTCTGGCATCAGACAGATACAAGTTTCAGAAAGGTCTGACTTTGGTTTTGCCTATGCCTTGCGTTCTATTTTAAGGCAAGATCCAGATGTTATAGTCATAGGTGAGCTTCGTGATGCTGATACCGCAAAGCTTGCATTTCAAGCAGCTTTGACTGGGCATATGGTTATCACCTCTATTCATGCTGAAGATTCCGCTGGTGTATGCAGTAGACTTCGTGATCTAGGAGTTAGCAATGATTCACTGCATTATATTTCATCTATAGTCAGTCAAAGGTTAGTTTCTTGTGCGGATGATAGTCACGCTCGAGTAGGTATTTTTGAGGTATTGCGTATGAGTGGCAAGATAAAATTGGCAATTATGCAAAAATCTTTTCCAGAATATATACGCTTGACTCTGAGAAATAACGGAGCACTTTTACTACGCGATCATGCGGAGAGTTTGGTGTCTTCTGGATATATAAGCACAAATAGTATAGATATATTGCCATGTTAAAACTATGTTAAATAAATCCATCAGATTATTTTTTAAACAAATACACCTGTATCTATCGGCCAATATAGATATTTTGTCTAGTTTTCGGCTAGCTAAAAAGCGCCAGAAAAATAAAAAAGTTTTAGGAATATTTGAGTTGGTCGAACAACAACTCACGATAGGAAAATCTGTCACAGATTCTATGGAGATTTTATTAGAAAGAGGATATATAGACAGTGTGTGTTTTAGTGTAATCAGTAACGCAGAAAAATCAGGCAATCTAGCAGTGGCTTTTGGCACAGTATTTGAATATATGGAAAATACCGCAAAAGCCAAGGGTGAGATTATCTCTTCATTATCGTATCCTTTGATAATAATATTCTCGGCCTTTATTCTCATATTGGCATTAGTCACAACTATTTTTCCAAAGATAATGCCCCTTTTTGCATCAATGCATGTGAAGATACCAATGGCCACAAGGGTAATAGTTGAGATCTCAAACTTTTTGTCGAAAAACGCATTGGTTATATTGGTTGGTGCGACAATAATATTTGTTGCAATTTTTAGCGCTTACAAGTTTTCAAACTCATTTCGCTCACGTTTTCAAAAATTTACTCTAAAAATACCATTTTTGGGGAAGTTGTTTGTCACAAAGGAGCTGAGACGTATAGCCTATTCGTATTCTCTATTACTTACTGGCGGTATCCCTATACTTGAATGTATTACATTAACTAATAAAAATTGTAGCTGGCTATATATTCAAGATATTTTTAAAAGACTTGCTCAAGGTGTTGGCGCAGGGAAAAGATTGTCAGATGTATTTTTAGAATACGACATATTTGAAGGTGAATGGAATGACTTGGTGTTTGTTGGTGAATCTACGGGTACATTGCCAAAATCTTTTTTGGATATATCAACCATACAATCAGCTTTGATAAAGGATTGTATAGAGAATGTGTCCAAGTGGTCTGAACCTATAGCTCTGGTCGGCGTTGCTTTTGTGACATTGATAGTTGCTTTATCTGTCGTGCAACCAATGTATGCGATTATTCAAAATGTTAATCAGTAAAACAAATAGAATAAGTCGTATAAGGGGTATGAGTATTGTTGAGCTTATATTGGCTTTTGCTTTGGTTGCTATGATTATGACGCCAATGATAGCTCTTCTATACTCGGTGTTACCAGAAAATATTATTTTATCACTTGGTCTTCTGCCTAATCATGAAGAAGCGAATAAAAAATGGTATGACAAAAGTATTTTACTCAATACTTACACACAGTCACATGGTTTTATTGACCAAAAAGCACAAATACAAAATACATGCAATTTGTCTTCAATAAATATGTCTAATTTTAAGAAAAACATTGATAGTATCTTTGCTACACCCGTAGATTCTTTACCTATAGATATAGGCACGAGCAATACCCCTACAGGTATATCTAAACTAGGTGATAAATTTGTAGTGTCTCTAAATTCTTCAAGTACTACAGATCCAGACTTGTTAATGTCGGATTTTTCTTCGGAGTGGTCGACAATAGATACAGGCCCAGGACTAGTAGATATGCATATAGACGGCTTCGACGCTTATGTTGCTAATACAAGTATACATAGTCATGCGCAAGCTTTGGATTTGTCTGCAAATGTGAGTTCGGTACTCAAAAACTATACATTTTCAAACAGTAGTAGCTCCACAACACCTATCGCTAAAAAAGTCTTGAAATATAAAAATTTACTAATTGTTGGTACAGAAAAAAGTTTGTTGCCAGAGGTCGTGGTGTTTGATGTGAGTTCAGGAAAAATACTCGCAGATATAGATACAAACTACGGTATAAACAATCTATATATAAAAGACGGGCTACTTTTTGTACTTAGTCCGCTTGATCCAGAGATAGAGGTATATAGTTTGGAGCCTATTGTAACACCCTTACAAAAGGTAGGAGAGTACGATGCACCAAATGCTTCAGGTAACGCTCGCTCATTGGATTTTGTTGGCGACAATATTTTCTTTACCAGAAGTAAAGGTGGGGAAGAGTTATCTGTTTTAAGTATTAAAAATAATCCCAACGCGAACACCGCTTCTACAAGTATAGAGATGAGTAAAGTTTTTGGTTATAAAGTAGGAGCTAGTGTCGACACTGTCATTGGAGACTTAGACTACGTCATAGCTTTTACTTCAGACCCCGCTCGATCCGCGATGCTTTTTGAGGTCGATAAAAAAGATCTGATGGGTAATCCAACATCATTCAAGTTTTTTAAGAGCCTATCTCTACCAGCTAGGGTGGCGGGTTTTGTATGTAAAGACAATACTATATATTTAGCTTTGAAAAGCGCTATCTCGCCACTTTTTATGATTAAGACAAATTAAAAGACCAATCAACCAATAAAATAAAATGAAACTTCTAGAAACACTTCTATATATAGCCTTGTTTGCATTTCTGCTTTCAGGGTATGTGTTGTTTGCGCAAAATCTGGCACATTATTTGCAGGTCACAAGTATTGAAAAAAAATACATAGAGAAAGAGCGTCTTTTGCATGAGTATTTGAGATGGAATATTGGCCACGCTACAAATATAATCACCCCTAATGACACCATTAAGGACACCAGTACTTCAACTAAGCTAATTTTACAAAAAGAAAATGGCGAAGTAATGACGGTGGATAATGGTACTTTAAAAAAATTCGCACAAATTAAAAATTTAGTATTTTATATAGAAGATAAACATTTGGTAGTCAATTTTAATTTTGTAGACGAATATGCTGTTAAGAATAAGCTAAGAGAGTTAGAAATATTACTAACACAATATTCTATATGATATAATACCCTCATAAAAACATGGTAGATTTTTCTGGAAATTCAAAAGGCTTAAATAATATAGGTGGAAAAAACGTCGCTAGAAACGCCTTTGGTGATAGGTCTGGTTTAAATAGTAATAATCTTAAAGGTAGTGGTGGAAACAACTACGGAAGTTATGGTGCGAGAAAGCAGGGTCAAAACTTGGGCGCAGGTGCATCAGCGGAAAACTTGATGGTCAAAAGAATGGCCGAGGAGAGAAAGCGTGCCGAGAAAGAAAAAAACAAACAACAGCTCAATGATTTACAGAGAAAGCTCGATCATAATAAGCTAGATTTATCTAGGAGAGAGACTGAATTGAGGCGACTTAATACTGAGGTAGCACACGCTGACAGAGATCTGGAGATAATAACTCTAGATATGAAGCATCTCGATGAGAAGGAACATGACATGAAAGTGAAGAGATCAGATTCTTCTGTGAAGGTAAGTGATACCGAAAGAAGACTTATTGATCTTAAAAAAGAGTCTGACACTATAGCAAGGAAAATAGTGCATACTCAAAATGAACTAACAGCACTTCAGCAACAATTGGTGGAAGAAAAAAGAGAGGCTTACGAAGTCGGTGTAAAAATCCAGAAAGCTCAACTAGAAATAAAGCAGGGTGAGACTCAAGGGTCAAAGGTAAGTCTTGAGGCTGATAGGGCAAAGAGTGAACACAAGAGAAAAGAGATTGATATCGAAAATAAGAAGCGAGTTGCTGATCTGTTGAAGAGAAATAGAGACAATCAAGTGGTGGAGATAAACAGAATAAAAGCCGAGAATACAAAGTTTGAGACAGATATCCATGCTATAGAGATGAAGCTCAAAGGCTTTGGTGTCAACTAATATAGACTTTTTCCGGTCATTACCTCTGGCTGTTTGATCTCTAGATACTTAAGTACTGTCGGTGCTATATCTGCGATGGTTCCATTGTGTATTTTTTCACCGCTCGTGATAGTAAATATTGCAGGTACTGGATTTATAGTATGTGCAGTATGTTTCTTGCCGGTTTTTTCATCTACATTTACTTCAGCGTTGCCGTGGTCTGCTGTGATAAAAGCTACACCACCTCGTGCGTTCAAAGCATCTACTACTCGGCCAAGCTCTAGATCTACTTTTTCTATAGCTGTGATGATAGCTGGTACATTTGCTGTGTGTCCGACCATATCAGGGTTTGCAAAGTTTATAAAAATAAAGTTTACACCAGCATTTATTTCTTCTATCGCTTTATCGGCAATAGCTTCAGCACGCATCTCTGGTGCTTGATCGTGAGTCTGCACATCTTTGCGACTATCGAGGAGTATATGTTTTTCACCAGGATATGGTTTTTCTACACCGCCATTTAAAAAGTAAGTAGCGTGAGGAAACTTTTCTGTTTCGGCTATGTGAGACTGAGTCATTCCAGCGAGAGAAACTTCTTTTGCAATTGTTGTCTCTATAACATGTGGAGGAAAGGCGACTATACATCCAGCTTCTAGTGAATATTCACTTCCATAAGAGGTGAGTGTGACAAAACAAATATTCTCAGCGCCATTATCCTTACGTGCTTTTTCCATGATTTTTGTAGAAAGCATTCGCGCACGGTCTGCTCGGAAGTTGAAGAAAAATACGCCGTCGTTTTGCTGAATCTTGCAGCCCCAACCATCTGGAGTAGCACATACAGTAGGCTCTAAGTGCTCATCGAGTTTACCATCTTTGTATAAGTCGTTTATAAAATTAGAAGGATTTATCTTACAAACATTACCTTTACATTCAAAGAGTGCCTGCTCCACACGTCCAAGTCTATCCCAGTTGTTATCACGATCCATAGCAAAGAATCTTCCTGATACTGTGGCAATGAAGGCGATAGTGTTTTGCGTTGAGTCTGTTGATGCATTTGTCGAGCCATTTATTTCCGCCAAAACATTTTCCAAATCTTTTAAATACTGCGCGGCACTTTGTGGAGCAGTGTCGCGACCATCAGTGAAAACATGTATCGCTATCTTTTTTACACCAGCACTTTTTGCTGCACGTAAAAATGCAAAGAGGTGATCAGAGTGACTATGTACGCCACCCTCACCGAGCAAACCTTGTACATGAAGTGTCGAACCGCTCTTTTTTACATGATCAAATAGGGCTAGGAATGCGGGATTTTTTGCATATTCACCGCTGTCTATGGCTTTCTTGATGCGTATCAAGTCAGTGTCTATAGCTTTACCAGCACCTATGGTTGTGTGACCTATTTCACTATTACCCATTTGTCCCTCAGGTAGACCCACAGCTAGACCACTAGCCTCGAGTAGAGCATGAGGATATGTAGCCCAGAGCTTGTCGAAGTTTGGAGTCTTGGCTTGGGCTACCGCATTGTTGGTAGTGTCTTCTCTATAGCCCCAGCCGTCTAGGACGATGAGGGTGATTTGTTTTGTACTTGGGTTTTGCATGGGTGTGTTTACTATATATTAAAGTTTAATTATACAGTATTTACATTTTATATAAAAAGAGTAGTCTTTTTGCAGACTTCCAGGCATGTGCTTGACCGAGTCTTTGAAAATTCAAAAACAACCAATTTGCATTGTTTGCTTATGGCTACATCGTTTATACCACCCACAAAACTTGAGGCTTTCAGGTTCCTATTCATTGATCAGGATGACTATCGTCTGAATACCTCAATACCGACTTTGACCCGCATTGGCATTCGCAAGTTTGCCTACATCGCGAGCATTTTCAAATGGATTGCTGAAAAATACACTTCCTTTCAAATTTTTACGATGCCTCACCCAGCGTCGTTGATAGCCGGAGGCATCATCGCCAGTCATCTTGCTGATCGTCTAGTCAGAGACGAAGAGGCGCCACTTATCCCAATCTCGCATGAGGCGCAAAGATCTCTATTGAAAGTGATTCAGGAAGAATCAAGATTAGACGAAGCTGACTATGTGGCCGATATGTGTGCGAAGTTTTTCGATAAGATCATGGTTGGAAGTTCATCTGCCCGCATGATGGTCTTTGTCGGGACCAAGCCTTTGTGTTGGATGCTGGCACATTTTTTGGATCAGCATTTCAACCAAGGGACGATAGGTCCTATCTGTCCACCTGAAGATGAAGGGTCTGATATCATTGGTGTCACAGTCCCTTTTTCGAAGGCTGTTCCTTCTTATTTTCACTGCATGCCAAAACGTTGAAGTTTGAAGTGCCCCTCCATGTGTGTACCTCTAGGTTCACAAACACCCCTTAGTTTCAAGACTGTGGGGTTTTATTTTTATATTAAATAAAATTTAATTATGTAGTACAATAAACTCATTAGTAACTAATTTTACATATATGAGTAAAGAAGGAACAGTTAGTGAGGCGGGGGTAATGCCAGTTGATGAAAGTAGGGAATCTGGAATGGAAAAAAGTGAGGCTCTAGTAGCAATTTTTGAAGAATATCAACAAGATCTAGATAGTCTTCTGGATAGACACTTAATAGAGGGTGAGGCGAGACATTTAGACGCTGATAATACAAAAAGAGAGTCTTTGCTTAATCTGACGCGTAAATTGAGTGTATTTAAAGAGCATACAAAAACTGTTTCTGATATGTTAAGTCATGGAGATATAGATAAAAGTTTAGCAATAATATTACAGCTAATAAATGACGTTGAAAGTCGACTAGCTGTTGCACCAGATGCATCATTTTCAGAAGAGGCCCAAATACAAAAATACGGCGGTAAAGAAAATGTCCCTGCAGGCAGTAGTGTAAATGTTTGGGAGGAGACAAAACTAGCAATTGTAAGACTACGATCTAGTATGTGGGGAGTACGTGCGGCTTTAAACTTTTTGGAACTTGATTAAATTCAAACTATTTTTAAGGGTGAATTTTATTTTTCCACCAAATAAAATGCCACACATTGATTTGCGTGGCATTTTACAGTTTTTAGAATTTATTAACTAAAATTTTAATCAGCAATAGAAACTCCTACCTCTTAAACGCTCCTTTGCCAGCAAACTTTGCGCGAGAGCCTAGAGACTCTTCGATACGTAGAAGCTCGTTGTACTTTGCTACACGATCTGTTCGGCAAAGTGAACCTGTCTTTATCTGACCACAACCAAGTCCTACTACAAAGTGAGAGATAGTTGTGTCTTCTGTCTCGCCAGATCGGTGAGATACGACGGCTGTCATACCAGCTTTGTGCGCCATCTTGATAGCAGAGATAGTTTCAGACACAGTTCCGATCTGATTCAATTTTATAAGAATAGAGTTACCAGCTTTTCTATCGATACCAGTCTGTAGTCGCTCTATGTTTGTTACGAAAAGGTCATCGCCGACAATCTGCAACTTTTTACCACATTTCTTTGTGAGCATTTCATACCCAGCCCAATCATCTTCAGCAAAACCATCTTCTATAGATACGATAGGGTACTTTGTAAGCCAATCTGCGTAGAACTCAACCATCTCTTCTGTCGAAAGTTTTCGACTTTCACTAGCAAGGTCATATACGCCATTTTTACTTTCACCTACAACACTTCCTTCACCTGCTTTATATAGCTCACTTGATGCCGCATCTATAGCGATAGCAATATCCTTACCTGGCTTGTATCCTGCACCCACTATAGCCTCGAGAATAATCTTGAGTGCACCTTCATTGTTACCAAGAGATGGAGCATAGCCACCTTCGTCCCCTGTAGTAGTACCTAGCCCTCTGTCATGAAGAATCTTTTTCAAAGTGTGAAATACTTCCGCACCCATTCGTAGTGCTTGTGACCAGCTTGATGCGCCGACAGGCATTATCATAAACTCCTGCAAGTCAGTAGATTTTTCTGCATGCTTTCCACCGTTTAGAATATTCATCATAGGTAATGGCAGAGACATTGGCTTGCCAGTCTTTGCTATATCAGCGAAATACTTATATAGAGTCTTTTTCTGTGCCTTTGCGGCCGCGTGAGAAAACGCCATAGAGATACCGAGTATTGCATTGGCACCAAGCTTCGCTTTGTTGTGAGTACCATCGAGCTCTATCATTTTTGCATCGAGAGTTTCTTGATTAAATATTTTTCCAACAAGCGCTCGGCGCAAAACTGTATTTACATTTGCTACAGCTTTGAGTACACCTTTTCCGCCGTATCGCTTTTTGTCGCCATCTCGTAGCTCTACTGCTTCATAAGAACCTGTAGATGCACCAGAAGGTACAGCTGCTCGGCCAAATGATCCATCGCGAAGTGTCACATCCACTTCTACTGTTGGATTTCCTCGAGAGTCGAGTATTTCTCGACCGACTATGTTTTTGATAGAGGGGAGTAGGGGAAGTTTTGATTTTGTAGGTGTGGTTTTTGACGGCTGTTTTGTTGGCATGATTTTGCTGATTTTTAATTCTAATTACTAATTATAATAGGTTAGCATTGTAGCATAAGGTGTGCCTAAAATTAATATAGGTAATATTAGTAGGACTTGATACGTCTATAGTATGTAAATGAACATAACTTATGACAAAATAGCAGGAGCTTTATATATTCAACTAAATGATAGGAAAATTGTTTCAACAAAGGATATTTTTTGGTGGCTTAATATTGATTTTGACGAAAATGGGGAGATCGTAGGAATAGAATTGCTCTAATACGTAAAATTTTATGTGTATGGACATTATTAAATAAATATGTTACTGCGATATAAAAAAGTTCATTTCAATCTGGCTTAATTGCTAGTAAACATTCAACAAAAAACAGGAGGAAACAATATGGAAAAGTCAGTTGTGATTTTGGAAAAGTCTTTGCAGTTTTGGGAAGATCGGCATCTCTTGAATAAGATTGCACAAAAGGTTCACGGATTGGATATGCCAACATCAGGGATTCACTTCAATCAGTTTCGTAAATACCTGAGAGATGGAGTGATTCATGATACCAATCTTGAAGATGCGAGATTTGGATTCAAAGAAGCCTTCATGTCTAATGCGATGAAGGACGATGATATCATGAATATGTTTGCTTATTGCATGGCTTCGTGGGTCAGAGAGTCTCGTCGAGTCTTTAGTGTAGAAAGAGACTTGCAGGCAATGCTGGATTCCACGACGCTTTCTGGTGTGACATACGCTGATATCAAATTTCCTTTTAGGACATTCATGGTGTCCTTGGAAAAACCATTGATAAATGAGGATGGGGAAAAGTACAGCAGTATTTTGCTCTGTTCTCATTCACATGAGGGTTCAAAGGAAAGTATGTGGTGCTATCTCTTTGCTGATGAATCAGTGGGTTATTCCACACTCAATGCGTCTGATCGTGCAGAATTGGATAAGGCGCTAGCAAAAGGTAATTCGACAAAGGCTCACAAGATTGGTTTGAAGTTGCAAAATCATCAGGATAAATACCCTTGGCTAATCTTCTGTACTAGGAAATTCTTTCCACATGAATTGGTGGAGGAAAATCTGACAAACAGCAAGGATATGGTCAGTATCTTTGAATCTGCAACGAGAATTGCCTTGGGCCTGTGTCTTTATATGAAAACTCTACCAGTGGCTTCTCCGCACGTATCAAATTGGAAGTCTTCTGGGAAAGTTCCGTCTGTGAGAGGTAATGCGGTCAGTACTGATTCGCAAGTCTGTTCTGTCTCAAGTGTCTTCAAATTGACAAATGAAGAAAGGAAAGCATTTGAAGATCCAGATGGTTGTCCTACTCGTACATTTGGGGAAAAGTGCTGTCATTTCAGGCGAGGAACGTGGTGCAGACCAAAAGGCAGTGCTCCAGATGCAAAGAAAACCGAATGGCGACGGCCAACTGTTGTCCGAAAAGACAAGCTTGAACCAGGAACTCTACCAAAAGGTGCGGAGACCATACTGGGACTTGCAAAGAATTGACGGTTTACAGTAGTAGAGCGTGGCGCCAAAACCAGTATTGCTGGTTTTGGCGCTTCTTTTTTAAATAATTTCATATAAACTATATAAAACTCATGAATCTCGGCTTTTGGAAAATTGCACAAGAAAAAGCGCAGGCGGAAAACCGTCCGCTTTTTGTCTTGGCGCCGATGGCAGATGTGACGGACTGTTCATTTCGTAAGATGATAAATACTTACGGTAAGCCTGATGTGACTTGGACGGAGTTTGTATCTGCTGATGGACTTGTGCGAGCGACGCCAGAAGGTAAAGCAAAGCTTATGCGTGACTTAGTCTTTGATCCAGCGCTCGAACGACCAATAGTGGCGCAACTTTTTAGTTCGCATCCAGAGTATATGAAGAAAGCAGCGAAGCTTGTGGCGGATCTTGGTTTTGATGGTATTGATATAAACATGGGTTGCCCAGACAAGTCCATAGAAAAGCAGGGTTGTGGTTCGGCGATGATCAAGACACCAAAGCGGGCGCAGGAGATTATTCTCGCTGCAAAAGAGGGGGCGGTTCGAGAGGGTGGTACCGCACTTCCAGTGTCAGTGAAGACGCGTATTGGATATAGTAAAAATGAGCTTGAGACTTGGCTACCTGCACTACTCGAAGCGGAGCCTGCTGTCATCACTATTCATGCTCGTACTCGCAAAGAAATGTCCAAAGTTCCTGCTCGTTGGGAGCATGTAGCGCGTGCGGTTGCGATACGAGATGAATTTTTTAAAAATAAATATGGTGCTAATGGCGCGGCTGGTGAAAATTTAAGTGCAGAAAAAACTTTAATACTAGGAAATGGTGACATCACATCTATTGCTGATGGATATGAAAAAACGAAAGCTACTGGTGCAGATGGTGCAATGCTCGGCCGAGCAATATTTGGAAATCCTTGGCTTTTTAAAGATTTGAAAAATGCGAGTCATGTTGTCGGCGCAAAAAAAGACGCGAGTCTTGGCGCACAAAATGCATACGAACCAAGTATAGAAGAAAAACTTCGCGTGATGGTGGAGCATACAAAAGAATTTGAACGAGCACTCGGTGATATAAAAAGTTTTGCTATAATGAAGAAGCATTATAAAGCGTATGTGAATGGTTTTGATGGCGCTCATGCACTTCGTGCAGAGCTAATGGAAAAAGCGGACAATGCGAGTGCTGTTGAGGAGATTGTGGAGAGGTTTTTGGCCGACCGTTTATAAGCTTGACAGGTTTTTGGATGGTGGTAGAGTATTGGAGTCTTGGACATATGGGTGACATTTGACGGAAAAGCAATCATGCAAAAAACTGAAGGGAAGGGCAGAATATCCAAAACCCCCCTAAGGTGAAAATGAAGGTTGGATTTTCCGCAAGTACACCTCTAAAGTAAAAGATGATGAAAAAACAAAGCAGAGTTGACTCAGCACTTATGTAGGGTTTGTAAAACCCAACTTAGTCTGCAAAGCTCAACTATGTAAGAAATCATAAGCGCAATCACTAAGCGCTCACCCCCATCATCCCTAGATACCCCAGTGTTAGTCTCTCGCAAAATGACCTATCGGCCCAAAAGCCATGTCACCGCGAAAAGATCAACGCTGGGGATTTTTTATTTCCAATTTTCCAAACTTTTGATACTTTCCACACTCTCGGTTACAATAGGGTGATGTCTAATACTAAAAATTCTGCCACCAATTCTGCCAGCGCAACTAAAAACGCGGCACCCGCATCACCAGCTGAACACATTCACACTTCTCTATATCGCAAGTACCGTCCAGCGACTTTTGCTGATGTTATAGGGCAGGATCATGTTGTGAGTATTTTGAAAGAATCCATAAAACAGGAGAAGGTGAGTCACGCGTATCTTTTTTGTGGATCGCGAGGTACGGGCAAGACAAGTGTGGCGCGTATATTTGCAAAGGCGCTTGGTGTGTCTGCAAATGATCTTTATGAGATAGACGCCGCTTCCAATACAAGTGTGGATGATATTCGTGAGCTTTCTGAGGCTGTGAACACAATGCCTTTTGAGTCTCGATACAAAGTTTACATACTCGATGAAGTGCACATGCTTTCAAAGGCGGCCTTTAATGCATTTTTGAAAACTCTCGAGGAGCCACCAAAACATGTCATCTTCATACTCGCGACTACAGAGATGGAAAAGCTTCCAGACACCGTGGTATCGCGTTGTGAAGTTTACAATTTTAAAAAGCCGACAGTAGAGTTGCTAAAAAAACATGTGGTGGAGATAGCGGAAAAAGAGGGCTCGTCTATAGACGGCGCTGCGGCTGAGCTTGTGGCGCTACTTGGTGATGGATCTTTTCGAGATACTTTGGGTATTTTGCAAAAAGTTTTAAATAATGGAAATAACGGAGATTCAAAACAAAAAATCAGTCTAGAAATAGTTGAAAAAATGACAGGCGCACCTAAGGCATCGCTAGTGCTTGGTTTTGTGCAGGGTCTACTTTTGAAAAATACTGATGAGGCACTTCACGCGCTTGGCGAAGCTTCGCGTGAAAATCTAGACATGAAAATATTTGCAAAGCTTGCAATGTCTCGCCTACGATATCTACTAATGAGTAGTATCTCAGTATCAGAGGCAAAGACTTTGGCGCAGGATTTTTCTGAGACGGATATAACGGCACTAAATGAAATAGCTAAAAAAGTCAGTGCACAGCAAGTCGCCGGCGCACTACGCAAAATGCTCGAGTCGTACCACAGTATAGGAAAGACACATATACAGAGCCTGCCTTTGGAGATGGTGGTGGGGGAGATGGTGTAGGTATTATGTCTGACAGTAAAAAGTATGTATTTTATGTATTTATGTGCGCATTTTTTACCTTGTAAATAAGGCTATTCCAAGGTAAAGTAGTCAACATTGGGAGATCGTCTAATGGTAGGACTGCGGATTTTGGTTCCGCCTATCTAGGTTCGAGTCCTAGTCTCCCAGCAGTCATGTGAGACCTACCTAAACGCCTAAAATGGCTGTTTAGGAGGAAAAGTTTTGAGCACTAGTCATGGGCTCGAACTTTTCCAAAAGGTACCTCATAAGATACTATTCCGTAAATTGCATACCTGCTGAGAGCAGTATCCAGAACATAAAAGCACCCGATCGGGTGCTTTTATGTTTATGCTTCAAAAATGATAAAATTGTGTTATGGAATTATCTACACAAAATAAGATCTCCCTACTCAAGACCGCTCTTCAAAAAGTAGATGATTTTTCTGCTGAGTTTGGTTCTCAAATACAGAAGATCTCTGATCAACACAAGACTAATGGTGGTCACCTTGAATATGCATATGTTCAGCATTTCCATAAAGAAATTATAGGTCTCTCTAAGCTGTTTCAGTATCTTCTAAAAGATGATTTTAATCAGAAGTATGTTTTCTTTGCTGTAAGAGGTTCGTTTGAAGTTATTTTCTACTTGGAATATGTGTTGAGATTGGCAAAAGAGGATAGTAAAAAAGTGCTTGAGCTACTTTCTCGGGATATGGCACAAATAGGAGCGGCACTTGATATCGCAATTCCTCCAACGGAAGAACATGATATGCATAAGACACTAAAAGCTGTTGGTGTTGTAAATAAAATTCTTAAGACCGATTTTGATTTGGCTAAAATAAAGTCAAACACGAGAGTGTTTCCTTCAATGAAGGATCTGTGCGATAAAAGTTCGCTCAATCTTAAGGATTTAAAAGGGTCAGCCATGTATAGCATTTATGCTCTTTATAGTGAATCAAACCATCTCCGTTTGGGTAATCAGCATGCGATCACTGACGATGTAGATTTGTTGACCTGTTGGGCTTTAGAATATTTCTTAGAAATCTATATTAAATTTTACCAACAGCTCATAGATACAAAAATCTTTCCTGAGAAATACGCCAATGATTTGGCATCAATCAAGCAATCAGTGGGTATGAATTGGTAGGACTAGCTTACCAGGCTTAACTGTTTCTCTTTAAGAATCAGCTTGCTTCTTAGGTGGCTCAGCAATTCACGCTTCTCATATAATGGTCTCTTTCTTAGAATGTGCTTTGCGTAGTTTCTAATATCCACTTCCTTGATCTTCACTTTCTCTTTCACTTCTCGTCCCAGTACGGATTCTTGAAACTCATTGTGTGATTCAATCTCGGTTCTAATTCTGTCTTTCATCCCGATTTCATCTAGCGAAATCGTGTCCAGAACCATCGCTAGTTGCTCAATCAGATCTTCCTCTCGGATGTATCCACACGGACAGTCTTTGTCCTTGAATTTCGTACACCCATAGTATACGTACCTATTTGTTGTACCGTCTTTGAGCTTCTTGAATTTTTCATCAGCTGTTATTCCAGATCCGCACAGTCCACAAGTGATCATCTTAGTAAAGGCGAACTCCCTATCTTGAGTCCTTGTTAGGTGGTCGTTGCTTATCTTGTCTTGTACTTGGGTATACAAATCTTTTGTGATGATCGGCTCGTGCTTTCCGACATACCATTGCCCGCTTCCTTTTGGATATTCAAACTCGCCGTAGTAGAAGGTGCTTTTGAGAATGATATATACATTGCTTAGTGTCAGAGGTTTTCCGTGCTTCGTTTTAAATCGTATGTCTTCTGCTAGCCACTTGAACAGCTTCCGTCCAGACCATCCATCGTAGGCTACTTTCTCGAACATCTGTTTGATCACATGAGCTCTTTGCTCATCGGGCATCACCTCACACTTTCTATTCCTATCAGAGTGGCTCAGGTATCCTGTTGGTGGTACTGATGGCCATAAGCCCATCTCGCATCTTGCTCGAAGTCCTCGCTTCACGTTCACCATCTTGTTGTCGTTCTCAAGCTTTGCTTGTGACCCCAAAATCATTAGCAGGAACTTCTCATTCGGATTGTTCGTGAACTTCTGTCCGTACGTACGGATTTCATGCAGAAGCTTCTGATCCATCAGATCGACTACCGACCCAAGGTCACCAGCATTTCTGCTTAATCGGTCGGGTGCCCATGTCAGGATTCCATTAAATTTTCCTTGTCTGATTTCATTGATCAGCTCGTTATATACAGGTCTTTGTCCAACCTCTTTTGAAGAGTGCGATTCTCGTTTTATTTCGACTATTTCTAAACCCTCTCGCTCGGCGAGACTTATCATCTCTTTAACCTGCGATTCTATTGATAATGCTTGCTTGTCTTCTTGCTCTGTTGATTTGCGAGCATAAAGGCAGTACTTAATTGGTATTACCTCCTCAGGCTTGTCTTGTTGCTTGTTTTCTATCTTCATACAACTACATTGATGACGCTGATCGCCCTAGGAGTCTAGAGCGTCCTAGACCCATTAAGTTGGTAACTTTCCTCCTCTAAAAATCCTTTATTTAAGCTCCATTTTGTGCTAAAATCACTTTGTTTATGACCGCTACAGAAAACAATGAAAAAGCTTTGCTTAAGAAAATCTCTGAACTAGAATCGGAGCTTAAGAAGCTTAAAAAACAAAAGAAATATGGTCTTGTTTGGGAAGATAAGCCAGAACAAATTGTGGAAGATTGCAAACGCAATGTTCCTATTTTGCGTTTGAAAGAAAAGAAAAAAAGTATCGATCCGGTAGTCACGACTGACGATTCAAAGGAGGAAAATATTTTGATTGAGGGTGATAACTATCATGCACTGTCAGTTTTGAACTATACTCACGCTGGTAAATTTGATGCGATATACGCAGATCCGCCTTACAACACTGGTGCTAAAAATTGGGTTTACAATAATGATTACGTTGATGGTAATGACGCTTTCCGTCATAGTAAGTGGCTTAGTTTTATGGAGAAGCGATTGTTACTGGCAAAATCTTTATTGAAAGATGAAGGAATAATTGTAGTGACTATCGACGATTATGAAATTGCTACCCTAACACTTTTGATGAATGGGATATTTGGTGAAGAAAACCATCTTGGAACTGTGGTAATCAAAAACAATCCACAAGGAAGATCGAGTGTATCTGGATTTCAAGTTTCTCACGAGTACGCTCTGTTTTACGGACGAACGTTAAAGGCAAAGATTGGGAGGTTACCACGAACTCAGGAACAAATTGATCGTTATGGTGAATCTGATGAGATAGGTCCATTTGAATGGAGGAACTTTCGGGCACAATATAGTACGGAATCACCAAAGATGAAGTATCCGATCTTTGTTAGAAAGGATTGCTCAGGTTTCAGACTTCCTAAAATGAAATGGAACATAGAAAAACAATCCTATGATTTATTAGAGAAGCCAGACGACTCTGAGCGAGTCTCACTTCCTGTGGATCCAAACGGTCGAGAAAGAACATGGAAATGGTCAATGGAAACTGTTGCATCAGTAAAAGATACTGAGATGGGCGTTCGTTTGGATAGAGACAAGAATCCGTCAGTTTATTACAAAGGTAGAATGAAGGATGAATGGATGCTACCTTACACAATTTGGGATAAATCCGATTACTCTGCTTCAGCGATGGGTGCAAATCTCCTGACCTCCTTAATAGGTTCAAAGAAGTTTGATTACCCTAAATCGCTCTATGCTCTAATAGATTCAATACTTGTGATGTCAGAAAATAAGGACGCCACTATTTTAGATTTTTTTGCAGGTTCAGGAACAACTGGACACGCAGTTCTTGAACTTAATAAACAAGATGGTGGAAATCGCAAATTTGTTCTTTGCACCAATAATGAGAACGGTATTTGTGAGGATGTAACCTACGAAAGAATAAAACGTGTTATTAAGGGATATAAAAATACAGAGGGAGAAAAAATTGAAGGTCGTGGCGGTAATCTTAGATACTATAAGACCGATCTCGTAGATATTGAGAAGCTTCATCACACACCTGATCAAGCAAAAGTTAAGCTTACATACCAAGCTGGTGAAATGGTTGGTCTTCGTGAAAATACTTTGAACGAAGTTGCAAAGAATGAATGGTGGCAAATCTTCGAAGGCCACGGAAAGACTACGGCAATTTACTTCAAGGAAGATAAGGAGAAGTTACTGGATCTCGTTGACCTTCTTGAGAAAAAGAAGCAACCAGCTGTTCTCTACATATTTAGTTGGGGTAAGAATGAATACCAGAGCGAATATAGCTCAGCCAATATCCGAGTCGAGGATATTCCAGAACCAATCCTTGAGGTATACAAGGAAATTAACCGCCTATAATTTATGTTTCCACTTAAACCATTTCAAGAAACTGCAATAGCAAAACTCAAGGATCAATTTTTGGATCTTTGGAAGTCTTCTGCTACAAAATTACCGCTTGTTTTTAAATCACCAACGGGTTCGGGTAAGACAGTAATGCTTGCCCAGTTTTTGCGTGACATAATCTCAGATCCTCGCTTCATTGGAAACGATGTTGCTTTTTTATGGATGTCTAAAGGTCCAACACTTGTCGAACAGAGTAAGAATAAGCTTTTTGAATACTATGGAGGTGCTTCAGAATTAGAACTTTTGAATATTAATGACCTGACTCGCAAAGTTATTGGTCGTAACAATGTCTTTTTTATAAACTGGGAAAAGCTGAAAGGTCAGTCTAAAGATGTTTTGAAAATTCGTCGTGAAAATGAACAAGAAATTTCATTCGATAGAATGATTGAAGCTACGCACGAAGAGAATAGAAAAATTGTTGTAATAATCGATGAAGAGCACCTTGGTGCAGATACTGAAAAGGCTCTTGAACTTATTGATGGTCTCATAAAGCCAAAGATTGTTATTAGAATCTCTGCTACTCCAAAATACGAACCAACACTAAGCGATCTTGAGGACAAGACGGCTGGCTTTGTTCGTGTGCGACGAGAGGATGTTGTCAGAGAAGGATTGATCAAGGAAAAGATAATCTTCCAAACGGAAGAAGACCTTAACCAAAAACAATTTAAGGGAATGGATCAGGACGAGATTCTTCTTGAGCTTGCATATCAGAAGCGTGAGGAATTGCTCAAGTACTACAAGGAACTTGACCTTGATATAAACCCACTTGTTTTGATACAACTTCCAAACGATGACAAGGAAACTACTGAAACCAGTAACACCAACAAGCAGGAAATTGTTACGAACTATCTCAAGAAAAAAGGAGTATCTGAAAATAATATCGCCGTCTGGCTTTCTGAAGACAAGATAAATCTCGAAGATGTTGAGCGAGGTAATTCTTCAATCTCATTCCTTCTTTTTAAACAAGCAGTTGCTACGGGATGGGACTGTCCTCGTGCTGGAGTTCTTGTTATGTTCCGAGAGATCAAGAATCCAACGTTTGCTATCCAAACCGTGGGAAGAATCTTGCGTATGCCACTTGGAACCCACTTTGGTAAGCCTGAACTTAATCTCGGCTATCTCTATACCAACTACAAAAGAAACGAGGTTATCAGTGAATACGACAAAGCGAAGTCTGAAAACAAGCCAGCGATTTACGGTAGCTACCGAGCAAAAGACATTGAACCTATTCAGATTGAGTCTGTGTTCATGAGCCGTTCTGACTACAATGACCTTGGAGACTCATTCCAGTCTACTTTCAAGAAGATTGCCAACAAATCTTTTGGAGTCAAAGATGGAGATTCTGATATTAAAAAGAAACTCTCAGCGAAAGGGCTTGAGCTTAAACCTCAAATCACAAACGGTATAATCGTCGGCGTTGAGATCGATGACTATGACAACTTCACCAAAGAGCTTCTTGCTGAGGGTGGAAGCCATGATCAGGAAATGTCACAGCACGACATCGAAAGACTCTACAACCTCGTTTGTTTCAATATCGTCGGCAAGCAGACTGACGAGAACAAGAAGTTCGCACCAGAGCGTTCATGGGGAAAGTTGAAGACGGCTCTCAACGTTTGGCTCCTTCCAATCCTTGGAGATGACCGTACTCATGCATACAAAGTGATTCTGACCGATTTGCTCAAGGAGGGTAGCGTGCTACGACCAATACTTGGAGAAGCTCTTGAAACATACCGACCTATCCGTGATCAGGAGGTAAACAAAAAATCAGCTCGTTCAAAGCGAACAGAGATTATCGAGATTCCACGATCGTCACTCTTCTTCACTGATAACTATGAGGAAATGAAAGTGAAGAGATCTGCGATGGAACCATTCTATATTTCAAAAGATGTCGTTGATAACGAGAAGTCATTCATTAAATTCTTGGATGAAAACAAGAATATCGAATGGTGGTACAAGAACGGTGATTCGGGAAGCGAGTACTTCTCGATCTCTTACTACAATCAGGACGATAACAAAGAAAAGCTCTTTTACCCTGACTGGATAATAAAGACAAAGAACAAGGTTTGGATCGTCGATACCAAAGCTGGCTTTACTGCTGAATCAAATGATACGAAGTATAAAGCCGAAGCATTGCAGGAATGGCTTAAAGGCAAGAAAGGATTTACTGGTGGCATTGCAGTAAAAGATGCCAATGGCTGGAAAGTAAACTCAAATAAGGAATACTCCTATACTCCTGCAATGAAAGGTTGGGATAATTTTTCTTTATAGTATGGATGAATTGCAAGACAATTCCATAGAAGCTGGTCTATCAGTCGATACCAATGTTCTTCCTTTTGAAAAACCAGAACGGTTTATCAATATTCCTGATTTGGTTATAAAAAATGTATCAATGTACATGACACCTGTTATTTATAATGCAACACCAGGCAGAGAGGTTAATATTGAAAAGATATTACAAAATGCAAAGGCTATGTTTAGGGACGGAAGAAACTACTATGACAAAAACTACTGGATCCAACACTGTGCCTCATCAGTCCGAGAGATTTTAGTATTTGTTGAGCCTCAACATTTTAAACTTGCTCATCAAAATATACCTGAGTACTCAGATCCAAGTGTCGAAAAAGTTTTTAGTTTTTTGATGCAGACTACTAATTACTTATCTAGTGTTATACACCACAGGTCAAACGATAGAATGGGAGATGCAGAGAAATTGTATCCAACTCAAGGATATGGGCAATTATCAAAAGATGATTTTATAAAGGACGAGGCTATATTTTTTGAAAGGGTATCTATCGACTTGGTATATACACTTAACTTTCTTTTTACGACATATTGTTTAAATAGAACTCAATAAGATTTATGAATCAAATTCAAATACACAAAGAAATAGATGATTTTCTAAAAGCGGGGACGACTCTTGCTACTATTGAAATTGCTACTCAGTTGATTCTACGCAATGAAGATGCAAAACGATATTTTTTTGCGGAAGCAGATGAAACGTGGTTAAAGTGGATTTGGGATAATGGTTTTTTAAACGATTTTAAGAAAAAAACTGAAGATCCTACTAAATACTCCTATCGTTTACCTGAATTAGGCTACCTTTCAAAAATGGCTGAAAAAATCCCTAGTTTAGTGGTTGATATTATTATTGCCACTCCAATTTCAAGAAATACATTTAATCCCGAAGTTGTTGATAGATTCTTTTGGATTACAGGATTATTACCTTCCGAACAAGTAAAAAGAGTGTTGCCAAAAATGGTAGTGGAAAATTGGGTACAACTCATGGCTCCATTTAGCAGATCAGGTTATGAGTATAAAAAGATCGCAGAGAGGTTGTGCCAAGAAAAAGACTTTGAGTCTTTACTAATTCTTTCCAAAATTATCCTATCCGTTCGAGCAGAGGATGAATTTTCAGATTCTGAAAGATTTTCTATATCGGATAAATTATTCTACCTTAGCGATGTAACTGAAACAGGTATTTTTGAGGCTATCCTCGCTCATGAAAATAATAAAAAAGAGGAATCATTAAAATTATTTTCTGAGGTTCTTACTCAGATTGTCAATCTTGGGAAAGATAAAGAAGAAACAGTATTCGATAAAACAGAGCCATTCTATCTCTTAGATGTTGATATATTTACTCTAGAGCTGGATACAAGTAAGAGATCTCATTTACGAGAAGACATCCAGAACTTCATCGCCACCTACAAGACATTGATCCAGCAGATCATTTCATCCCAATGTGACAATGAGTCGGGAATAAGAAAAGTCTATACCGAATATGTTTCAAGTCTCCCTGATAGCCTTACTTGTTGGAGACTAAAGCTGTACGCGATTACAAGATGCCCTGATCTATTCAAAGAGGATATAAAAGAAGCATTATTTCGAGTTTTTAATGTTGGCGAAAGATATTTTGAAATTGACGGCGGAGCCGAGTATCATCAGGGTTTAATTGCAAGTTTCGGATCACTTGATTCGAATACAACCCAGCGTGAATATGTAGCAAAGGTTATTGAATATTACGGAGCTACTTTACTGGATAAAGATCGAGAAGGCTGGAGAAAAAGAGATGGACTAGAAATCTTAACTTATATTAAAAAATATCTAACTGATGAAGAAATAACTAAAGCTGAGTCAGTATTTGGAAGTAAGCCGGGGGAGGTAAAAATAGCCCCGCATCCATCAATGGGTAAAGTAATAAGTGGTTATGTATCTCATAAGTCACCCATAAATCCTGCTGATTTTACTATAGATGAATTAATTAATCATCTTAAGACTGATGCGTCCCCAAAGGCACTGAGTGAAAAATATAAAGATGATGACTATTTTAATCGGACAGGTCCCGAGGGTCTTAGTGATGCAATAAAAGAAGACTTTAAAAAAAGAAGAAGTGAGTACTTTGACAATCTGCAAAAGTTCTTTGATCGAGATTCGATTGATCCAGGTTATGTGTATGCAATCTTTCGACAGATAGAGGACATGCTCCGAGCGAAGGAATTTTTTAGTGATACTGAATATACTCAGATATTTGATTTTCTTAATCTTGTTCAACAATCAGGTAAATCTAAGGAATTTGAAAAATCAGAGGAGAAATCGTATTTAGCTGATTGGATTACAGTACATAAAGTAGTTGCAGATGTTTTGTTAGATGTTCTAGCTGTTATAAAAGATTCTCAGATATTTATAGACAATAGAACTAGATTATTATCTTTGATTAAATACTTACTTTCAATCAAATCTAGTCCTGATGCTGAAGATGAAAAACGTGAATCAGGAGAGCCTGCACATGTTGCCCTTAACTCAGTACGAGGGCAAGCTTTTAGAGCTTTTGTTCAATTTACTTATAACGAAGGTAATAAAACTTTGTCAGAGGATGTGAAAGTTCTGTATAAACATATTCTTGATACCGATTCTTCAAATGCTGTGCGTTTCACACTCGGTCAATTTCTAGCATCATTCTATTTCAGAGATATTGAATTTATTAGAGGACTAATACCCAAAATATTCCCCAAAACAGAAGCAGGAAAAGAAAAGCAGTATTTTGCAACATGGGAGGGTTATTTAGCTAGCTCCTTATACAAAGAGCTATTTGCTGAACTTCAGGAATATTATGCCCATGCAATAACTATAAATCCGACCACTTATCCTGACAGAAAATTCTCAAAAGGACTGGATGAATCTTTGGGTGTTCATTTTGCTCTTGCATATGCACATTTTGATTTTAAAATCGGAGATTCTCTATTTGACTTATTTTGGAAAACGCCAAATCAGATGCGGCACTACGAGTTCGCTTCGTTTATCGGTAGACATTATCTAACACGAGATGTTGCAAGCGATGAATGGTTTATAGAAAATGAGGTGAGCAAGCAAAAGCTTGTTGATTTATGGGATTGGATGTTACAAACAAATGTTCCTATAGAACCTAAAGCTTTCTCTGGCTTTGGCTTCTGGATTAATCCCGATAAAGAAATCATTAAGGATGAAATAATTGTTGAAAAGATAGCATTTACCCTTAAAAAATCACAAGGAGAACTAGATTGGGAATATGGTCTACTCAAGCGTATTAAAAAGTTTGCAGAAATAAATCCTGAGCAAACTTTGGAAATTATTAGACATCTTCTGCTTCTCAATGATGGATTAAACCCAAATCATCGTGATTACTTTGACTCGAGTAGACAAATTGGAGAACCTCTTGAAATTATTTATAAAAACGAGCAATTAAAAAAATCTGTCGAGTCTCTAATTAATGAACTTATAGAAAAAGGTAGTAGTACTTATTGGGGGCTAAAAAGTGTTATTAAGTAGCTGTTGGTAACTACCGCTTCGCAAGGCTCTATATCTAAGCTAGAGTCTAGATAGATAGCTCTGTTTTTGCTATCATGTACTTATACAACAAAGACCTAACCCCTTAGAAAACGCTTAGTTTCCTAAGGATATGGTCGGAATAATAAAACCGCTACAGTATAGAAGACTCCTCGTCAGAGTCACTGTAGCGGTCGCGTACCCGAAAGGGTATGTGGGTCTGATCGAAAGATTGGATCACAATGGCGGGGAGTCTTCTGTCTCACGACTCAAGGCTTCTTGCTAATTACCAGCATTAAGTCAAAACCGCTACAGTGACTCAAAAAAATAATGATCTGGATAAGATCAATAAAAATATCTACATTAAAACCTATGTGGTCAGTATTGTTTCGTACCTGATTCTCGTATGGCTCATCTCAGCCTTTCTTGAAAGTCCGTTTATTCAAACGCTTCTGATTACAGGAGGAGCTGTTCTTGCTTGGACTATATTCAAATCAATCATTGGTTCAATTACATTCAATTTGTTCTTTAAAAATGATCTAATTGAAAAGTACCTACACGAGTTTAAGGCGAATGATTTTCCTAAACCACAGGATTATGAAATGGAAGAGGTTGAATCGTACTTACAAACAATTGCGATGAATCCTGATAATCATCCAAAAAATATTGTTGCCACAGGAATGCTTAGCGAATTTGGGCACGCCCGTACTCAAGGAAGTATGCTCGTCTTACTCAGACTGACAAAGGTTATGAAAAAGGCTTTGAGGAAATATGGTCACTTCAGTTAATAGGTTATCCACATTCCATATCCTAAAAACTCTATAAAGTAGCGTTATTTTGAAAGTGACATAAATGAGTCTCAAAAAGACACTTGCAGTCTCATGTTTTGTGATAAAATAATCACAGAAGCACTAAGACATCCCCCATATTGAAACGGCTGAGAAGTAAATCAGCTAAGTCTATGCAATGTAGCCTAGATGGAAAAAACCTCAGAAACTATTCTCTAATAGTGGACTGGCGAGGGTGACCATATCTGGCAATAGAAATTTTTAACTCCAAAGGTTAAAGGTTCTATTGCTTGCAGGTCGATACAATAGACAAAAACCCGCCTTTGGTATTAAAGATAACTTTGATATCGTAGGTGGTTTTTTGTTGCTTCTAGATTACAAATTAATTATCTAGCAAGTATATGAACAAAGAAAATCTAAAGATTGAGTACGTCTCAATCGAAAGTCTGAAAGTAAATGACAAGAACCCACGTAAGTGGAGTGAAGAGCAAAAGGCACAGCTCAAAGAAAGCATTAAACGATTTGGAAATGTTGATCCAATAATTGTGAACGCTCACGATGACAGAAAAAATATAATTGTCGGAGGTCACTTTCGCATGGAGGCGTGCAAGGAACTCGGATACAAAAATATGCCAGTTGTATTTGTAAACCTCACACTCGAAAAAGAAGCTGAGCTTAATCTGAGGCTCAATCGTAACCAAGGAGAGTTCGATCTTAAAATGCTCGCTGAGTTTGATAGCTCAATGCTTCTCGATATTGGATTTACCTCCGAAGATATCGATGACATATTTCCAATCGATAAAAATGAAGAACAATTTGATCTACAAAAAGAACTCGACAAGCTCGACATCACTGTAGAAGCGAAGAAAGGTGAAATATACGATCTCGACGGGTCACGACTTATGATTGGTGATTCTACAATCGAAGCAGATATGTTGAAACTCATAGGCGACAACAAAGTGGACATGGTTCTTACAGATCCTCCATATATTCTTGATTATCTAAAGGGCAAAGGTCGAGGAAAGGATGGTCCAACAGTTGGATTCGGCTCGAAGAAGAATCGTAGATATTTGGAGACTGATGTTTTGCCTGAAAACTTCTCTGATCTATGGATGGCAAATGTCGCAAAGGTACAAAAGCCAGATTTCTCAATTATTATCTTTGAGAACCCTAAAAATCTACGAACCATATGGAATGCACTCGAGGTTCATTGGAAATACAGAAACACTATCACATGGCATGTGCCAAATCGTATGCAGGGATTTTCAGCATCTAACAAATTCTTCAACAAGACTGATATTGCACTCGTTGGAACTTCAGGAGAAGTGAATCTTAATCTCGAACAAGAAGAAGGCTTGTTCCAAAACGAATACGAGAATGCAATATTTGCTACTTCAGGAAAGCCTCACTTCGAGCCGTATGAGAAAGGAAAGAAAATCTGTCCAACCGACTTCATATCCCATACCGCCGCAGATAAAAAATCTTCAGGGCAAGAAATAATCTTCGGGACAAAACCGATTGAGCTTCTCATTCCATATCTCAAAGTACTCACCAAGAGAAATGATCTCATTCTTGAACCATTCGGAGGAAGTGGAAGTACTCTCATTGCTTCAGTGAAGATGGGGCGACGATGCTTCATTATGGAAAAGTCTCACGTATATGCAGAGGTCATTATGAACCGCTGGGAGAAAGAGACTGGTAAGAAGCGTAAGAAAATAAACTAGATATGGCAGTAGATCTAAAGATCAAAAAACAGAAAGAAGTTCTGCTCGAACATCTACGTGCTTTTCCTGTAGTAGAAGTAGCTTGCAAGAAAGGATTAATATCCAGAGCTACTTTTTACCGCTGGTGTAGTGATGATGAAGAGTTCAAGACAGAAGTTGAAAACGCCAAGGTTGATGGTGTGGAGAACATAAATGATATGTCGGAAGCTCAACTTATTTCTCTCATCAGGGAGAAAAAGTATCAGGCTATAGCTCTGTGGCTCAAGAACAATCACTATAGATTTATGTCAGAGGACAAGCGAGATCTCATCAGGAAAGTTCAAAAGAAAACAGAACTTAATCTTCACCAAAAGGAGTTACTCAAAGAAGCACTCAAACATTTCAAATGAAAAAACTAACTCCAGAAGTAATACAGGCAGTCATAAATGACACTGCCGTGCGAACTGCACTCGTATACCAAAATCACGAGGCATTTTGCAGTATATATCTTCGGAGACATTTGAAATATGAGTTTGCTTGGTTCCACAAAGAGATGTTTCGGATTACCGAGTCATACCAACACAAGCTCAACGTGTTCATGGCATTTAGAGGTTCAGGAAAGTCAACAATCCTGAACCTTTCTAATGTCCTGTGGAGTATTACAGGAAAGCATCAAAAGAAATTTGTAATAGTAGTAAGCAAGACTCGTGTTCAGTCACAATCTCATTTCGATAACATCAAGCAGGAACTGGAAGAGAACGAACTTTTGAAACACGACCTCGGTCCATTCCAAGCGACCAAGGAAGATTGGGGTGCCTACACTATTGAAATACCAAAATACGGAGCAAAGATTATGTGTATCGGAGCCAATCAAAACATTCGAGGACTCAAGTATAGAGACCATCGACCTGATCTAATCATCTGCGACGATATCGAGGATATAAACTCATTTACTGACAGAGACCAAATCAAGACTCTCTATGACTGGTTCATAGGGGAACTCTGGTCTATTGGTGACGAAACTACTAATATTGTTGTCCTTGGAAACTTGCTTAATCCATCTTCAATCATGATTAAGTTATACAAAGCGATTAAGAAAAAAGAAATGCCGGGCATATTCAAAGCATATCCACTTCTCGATGATTACAATCGAATACTCTGGTCAGCAAAGTATCCTGATGCAAAGACGATTAAAGAAATTGAGCGAGGTTTACCACGACCACGACGAGATGATCTATATACAATATTCTCTCGTGAATATTTGTTAGATATGTCCTTGGTCGATACTGATGAGATGTTAGAGAAGCATAAAACACCGATACGAGCTGGTGGAAAGAGATCAAAAGATTTCGAGATATCCGCTCCGATGTGGGCTATTGGAACAGTTTGGTATTTTCCTGATGATTTAAGTAATTTCAATTTAGCCGTTGATGATCTGGATGGTTATCCACTTGAGAAATATATTGAAATTGAAAAGGAATATATTAAATTACAGCAAGAGAAGTATCCAAACTATCAAGTAAAGGTGAGAGATATGCAAGATAGGACTCATGGATTTGAGGATCATCTTGATAGACCGATGCGGTATAGAGATTAATTATGAATATTTCTTTTGCTTCGCCCCCAGCTTTTTTAATAATTGCACATGACTTCTACGAGGTATGCTAGTATTTATCGAATATGGTAAACTAATTCCGCTATAAACATGACTAGCTCTATATTTGGAATTATTAAGAATAAGAGGCTTTTTACTGCTTTTACTGCTCTGTTTATCTTTGCATGGTTTTTTTGCTCTGCTCATATAAGCTTTTCTCCTCATGTTGCACAAGCAAGCTCTGAACCAGATACCCACCAACAATCACCAGTTTCCCATGCTGATGGCTCAACAAAGGTGTGCATTGATCATGCGCCAACTCAAAATGTCAGCCGGTCTTCAAATGATGTTTCCAATACGCCAGTTGTAATTTCTAACTCTACCAGTGATATTGTCAGTGATATACAGAAAGTGAGTGGTTTTAATTCAGACTTTATTCGTGATGGCGACCATCTAAGCATGCGCTATAGTTTTCTCATACATAACAAATTTCTCATTTAATAAATATATTAGCTCAAGTTAATTTACTAAGTTAATACGTTTAATTCATGCAAAATAAAATAATCATCGCAATTATCGCAGTTGTGATTCTCGTAGGAGGAGGATTCTATCTCAAATCAAGTACAAACAAGGCTCAAGATGTAGCTTCAGACGGTCATACCGACCATGCACATGTTGCGACTACCACATCAGACCATATGTCCGACGGTGATGTGCATGGTGCAGAAGAGCTTGGTGCGAAATTGGCAGGAACAAGAGTTGTGCTTAAAAACACTTCTATAAAGGCGGGCACTCAAAACATAAGCTTCCAAATCTTTGGTAAGGATGGACATCCCTTCGGAGCAAACGATCTAAAGATTACACACGAAAAGAAAATACATTTCATTGTTGTAAGTGATGATTTTAAAGAGTACCTACATCTTCATCCACAATTCTCGAATGATGTATGGTCTGTGGAGGCAACGCTTAAAGACAATACTGCATACCAAGCCTACGTAGACATATCGCCTGAAGAAGAAACCCCCCAGGTTCTTCGAGTTCTTTTGACTGTGGGTTCAGTTCAAAACAAGACAAAAGTATCGCAGCAAAATCCAACTTTGACTGTTGGAAAAATAACAGCATCAATGAATTCTGAATCAAAGCTAGTTTCAGGTCATGAAAATAATGTTGTATTTAATCTAAAGCGTGGAGGAAAGGATATTATTCCAGAAATGTATCTCGGAGCCTTAGGTCATGTGGTGGCCTTGAATCACAATGACCCAAATAACTTTGTCCACGCGCATCCAAACACTCATGAGGGAAATGATAGCGATATTCATTTCGCGATTGATTTTCCAACAGCAGGAACATATACATTCTTTGCACAGTTTCAAGTTGATGGTCGAGTCGATACGTACCCATTTACTGTCAGTGTTGAAGATGGTCACAATGAAGTAGGTGGGCATGCAAATACTACAAATGCTATGCCAGCCGAGTCAGCTCATTCAGCACATTAATTTCTGATATATACCAATATGAAAGAAAGAATACTATCTCTTAAACAGAGACTTTCTGGTTTGTGGTCTTCAGCTTCACAAAGAACACGCATAGTATCAATTCTTGTTCTCGTCGGACTGGTAGGCTCAATATCATTAGTCTTTGCAGATGCTGGGCATGAAAGTGCTCCAGTCGTAAATGAAACAAAAACTGAAAAAATACTAGTAAGGACTGTTGGCGATATTGACCCTGATGGAATATCGCAAGAAGGATTGAGTAGCTTCTATGGAGAAATTACTTCAAAGGATATTGCTTCCGTGTACAGCCCTAGAGAGGGTGTCATAAGTTCATGGAATGTTTC
>CAYWQF010000007.1:0-21751 GCA_964460835.1 uncultured Candidatus Saccharibacteria bacterium
ATATCTTCTGTACCCGCAGTACCAGTAATAGTTTGTTTTTTTTTGTGGGTGGTAGTTCCGATATCTACACTTCCCTCCACTATTAACCCATTTGTCGGAGCAGCTGACGCAAAATATGTGCTACCAATAGAAGTATTTCCTTTTACACCTAACTGACTCGCAGATGATCCAGATGGAGAGGTAATTGTACCTATTGTTGTATAGCCAGATGCATTAACAGACAATCGGTATGAGGACATAGTACTATCGTACACGGCCCACCCATTTGGATTGTATGATCCCGATCCACCAGTTGTAATTGAATAGTTTCTTCCTCCCGCAGCAGTAGCATCTAGATTAAATCCTGTTCCATATGTATTTGCATTAGTAGATGCAATATATAATGGGCCTTTTGCTAACGCATCGCTGTTTCCTGAAACAACAAGTTTGTACCCTGGAGTTGTCGTGCCGATACCTACACTTCCAGTAGAATAATAAATATTTAAACCGGATGTTGTCCATTGACTACTGATTTTACTTGCCCACTCCGTAGTACTAGCAGTTAAAGGAATGTCGTAACCAGATGTTAGTGAAAAAATACCCGTGCTAGATGCATAACTAATACCTGTAGCGGAGGATGAAAAAAGTGATCTAGTGGTTGAAGAAAAATCAGAAATTGTTGAAGTCAGTTGCGTACCTGTGTGATTTGATCTTGAAAGATAATACGAACCGAGCTGTGAGTTTAACAAGCCTGTATCATTTGCATACGTAGATGTAGCTACTATGAGTGTAGAGGTTGCAACAGAAAGTGTGTTCCCATTCCATGTAAGATTTGTACCAGCTGTAATACGAGTAGATGGAGTCGCATAGAAGGTCGAAAAAAGCGTAGAACTTGCACTAGCCAAATTCCACTCCGTAGTACTAGCAGTTAAAGGAATGTCGTAACCAGATGTTAGTGAAAAAATACCCGTGCTAGATGCATAACTAATACCTGTAGCGGAGGATGAAAAAACTCCGCGAGTAGTTGATGTTGAAAAAGATGTAACACCTGTAAGATTCGAGCCATCACCATAAAAAGCATTTGCCACAACATTACCACCAAATATTGCATGACCTATCGTACTTGCATTACCAGCAAAAGTGGATGTTGCAACAGAAGATGTGGTGATAATGCTTGAAAATATATTTGTATTTAAGATATCTGTATTTGCAAGAAGTTCTATACGTAACGCATCGACACTTGCTGTACTAGCTCCGCTACTTGAAGTTCGACCAATGGAAGATGCCGCTGCACTTATGGCATCTGTCAAGGCATCAAGTGTTACCCCGCTGTAAACATTAGTTGAATAATTATTTACCACAGGATTTCTGACAATATTTTCAAGAGTTAAAATCCTATCAATAATTCTTCGGAGTGATTCTCCATAAACTGCATTTTGATTTATATTGATACTAGTACCTGAATTTAAATTTGTACTAACACTGGTACCAACGTCAGAATTTGATCTGCTTTGAACAACATCATCTACTCCAGTTTTTTTATCTGTCTTATCTATTGGCGTAAATTTTTCTGGAATATATAGAATATAATCATCGGGATTATAAAAAAGAGGCAAGAAAAGATCGGCTCCTTTGTCAATAACCGTGCCAAAAGTTTTTTCTAAAATACTGTTTACACCTGTTGAAATAGATGTATCAGCAAGACTTGCCGATTGTGTATTTTTTTCAACAACCTTAGCGCCGACCAACAAAACTTTATCTCCTAAATCCTTATATGTAGAAGCTACGAGTGTTATAGGTTCTATGATATCTATCTTTGATCTGTTGTGTAAGTACGAGATTTGAGCCCCAAGCTCTTGAATAGCAGATTTATTGAAAGAAAAAATATCTTTTGCAACCCCTATAGCCTGTCTATTTGTGTAGTCTACAAAACTTAAAACTGCGTCTGATACAACAAAAGTGTCTACTTGCAGACCTAAAAAAAGTTCTTGAAAACTACCAGCTAACTTTACGGATTTTGTTGTATTTGCGTTTACATATTGAGGTGCAAGAAAATAGGCAAAGGATACCAAAAAAACAGAGATTTTTAAAATCTTCGCAAGTTTCATAATTTGCTATTAATTATACAACTAAAACCCTTATTTCTAAAGGGTTTTATGCAAAGTTATACACAGTTTTTTATTAAATATTTTTCGACGAATTTTTGTACAAATTTTTTATCAAAATCACGCAAAAAAATGGCAAAAAACCTACAAACTCGCAATAATTTCAAGTAAAACTGTCTTTGCTAACTGTGGATTCACTGAACCTTTTGTATTTTTCATAATTTGGCCAATAAAAAACTGCAAAGAAGCCTCTTTTCCAGCTTTATAATCTGCAAGTACAGTTGGATTTGCAGTCAAAAGTTCATTTATCATAGTTTTTAGAGCTTCTGGATCATTTTTCTGTATCATTCCACACTCCTCTGCTATCTTTTTAGGACTTTTATTTGCAATTTGCTCGAGCGCTGCAGTATCTTCACTCCAATACAGCGCGATCAGATCTTTTGCACCTCGCGATGATAGTTCGCTGGCCGAAATCATAGCGATAATTTCCGCAAAATACTCTGGTGAGATTTTTATTTCATAATTTTTATCATTAGCTTTGACATTAGCACTGTTTACTTCAGCATTGTTGGCCAAACTCGCCTTTTTTACAAGTCCAGCGATATCAGACGTAATGTAATTTATCGCAAGTTTAATATTTTCTTTTTGCAAAATACCAAGCTTTTCAATTCCCGCGACAACAGCTTCAAAAAAGTTTTTAAAATCAGAATTTTGCAAAAACATTTCAGCGTCTTCGTCTTTCATTTCATAATCTTTTTTATATTTTTCACGCAAAATCCATGGCAAAATAGGAAGACTTTCTGCAATCTTTTTTAAATCAAAATCAGGTATCTCCGAAGTGAAAAGTTTTGGTAAATCTGGGTCAGGAAAATATCGATAATCATGCGAATCTTCCTTTGCTCTTTGTGAGAAAGTTTTGTTTGTAGTCTCATCAAAACCACGAGTTTCTTGCACTATTTTTTCACCCCTTTCTATCAGGTCAATATGCCGTTTTATCTCGTATTCTATAGCTCTTTCGGCACTTCTAAATGAATTCAAGTTCTTAATTTCTACCTTTTTTCCAAAAGTTTTTATGTCATACGGAAAGTTGTGAGCAGCAGGATCTGTGGATACAGATATATTCGCCTCAACGCGCATTTCACCCTTCTCCATATTTGCATCGCCAGCACCAAGTGTACGCAAAAGTAATTGCAATTCTTTGGCAAAATTTGCTGCAGTTTTTGAGTCGTGTATAACAGGCTCAGTCACCAGCTCCATGAGTGGTAAACCTGCGCGATTGAAATCAACAAGACTGTAGTCGCCTTTGTCATGCGAAGACTTTGCTGTATCTTCTTCGAGATGAATTCTTGTAAGTAAAACTTCCTGGTCGAGAGGTTCACCTGTCTCAGAATTGACACCTCGAACTTTTATTGAACCATTTTTTACAAGCGGAAATGCGTATTGACTAATCTGATACCCTTTTGGAATATCTGGATAAAAATAATTTTTTCTATCCCATTCTGTATAGTCTGCAATGTCTGCACCAACTGCTGTACCCACTCGTATCACATGCTTTATCGCCTCTTTGTTTAGGGTCGGCAAAGTCCCCGGATGACCCATGCATATTGCACAAATATTTTTGTTTGGAGTCTCCTCGTCTGGATCGTTTTTACATGAACAAAACATCTTCGAACGAGTCTTTAGTTCTGCATGTATTTCTAAACCTATTATAGGATAGTATTTGTTCCCGTTGGCACTTACTACAGCGTTTTTAGTTATGTTTTTATGCTCAGTTTCCATTTTTTTATAGTCAATTTAATGTCTTTTGATGTTATCACAAAAAGGCTTTTAGGTTAATCTTCGATAAAAAAGTTTGCTTTTTTATCGAAATAGTGTTATAAATCTAACGGAATTTATTGTTCCAAGTTTTCAGAAAAACTGAGTCAAAAACTCAGTAAAGATAGAGCAAAAAACAAATAGAACAACAAAACAAGGAGGAAAAACAATGCCAAGAAGAGAATTCCTTAGATACACGCCGACCCGTCTGGTCGACAAACACAGCGGCGCCTTGACCATGAAGGCGGTCATCATCAGGATGAATGCGCATGATGACCATCCGCATTTCAAACCAAGCAAGACTGCCACCACACATACGGATCACATCGACCCCGCCACGGATCACCTCTTTCACAAAACGCCAGGTGGTTTCAAGTGTGTCGACTAATAATCGCACACTACATCCATAATTTTACCCAACAAACCCCCAACCCAGCTCCGCCCTAAAAAGCGGAGCTAAACTTTTATTTACCAAACTCTTTCACAATATATTCTGTCAAACTTTTTAGAGAAGCATCATCATAGACAGAAACATAAAGCACCTCTTTACCGTTCCAAATACCGCCTTTGTTTGTAAGCTTTTTTACATTTTCCAAAATCTCAGTCATTGGTGCAAGATCAGTTTTTGTAATCAAAATAACCTCCTCTTTTTCTGCCATATCTTTATCAAACTTCTCAAGCTCTCCCCGAATAGTGGTATAAACTTTTTCAAAACCTTCGCCGAGTTTGAACTCGTCAGTACCTAGAATATCCTCCGCTGTACCACCTCGACTTTTATCCAAAATATTTTCTACAGATATACAATGCAAAAGTGCCTTCGTTCGCTTGATGTGGCGCAAAAACTTGTGGCCAAGTCCCCGACCCTCTGCCGCACCCTCTATGAGTCCTGGAATATCCGCGAGAATCACACCAAAAAGATCACCGAGGTTTGGCTCAAGTGTAGTGAAAGCATAAGAACCAACCTTTGCATTTGCACGAGTTATTTCATTCAAAAGAGAACTCTTGCCCGCATTTGGCAGACCAACAATACCTACACCAGCAATAAGTTCTACTTCTATGAAAAAGTCTGCTTCTTCACCATTCTTCCCTGCTGTCCATTCTTCAGGTTGCTGATTTGTAGAAGATTTAAAATGTTCATTTCCACGACCGCCATGTCCACCCTTGAGTATGCAAAGCTCTTGACCTTCAACGTCTAAACGAAAAACATCGCCACTAGACTTGTTTGTGATAATACTTCCCACAGGTAGGTCTATATATAAGTCTTCACCGTTGGCGCCATGCTTACTGTTACCACCGCCCGGCTCACCACTTGGCGCACTGAAGTCTTTTATGTTTTTATATTTTGCCAATATAAAAGTATCTCGTACACCACGTACGTAGACATCACCACCACGACCGCCGTCACCACCGACAGGACCACCGAATTCTTTGAATTTTTCATGAAGCCATCTAACGACGCCATTACCACCACGTCCCGCTCGTATGTGTACCTTCATTTCATCTATAAGTGCCATAATATGACCACTATATCACAAGTATTGTATTTTAATATTGGATAGCGTGAATACTATCTGTATATGTTGTTGAGCTTAAGTGCAAAAACCTGCAAGTGTCTGTAATTTCTGGAGACTTGCGAGCTCGACGTAGCGAGCACGAGGAAAATCCTAGCAAGGATTTATCCGTACTCCAGAAATTACAGACACTTGCAGGTTTTTGTGATCAGTTTACAAAAAATACCAATATGCTACTATTTACCGTACCAATGGAAATCAACGCCATTCTTCCTATTATACAAATCGTACTAGCCGTTCTACTCTCGGTGTCTGTTTTGCTACAGCAATCTGAGGCAGGTGTTGGTGGTGCATTTGGTGGCAGTGATTCCGTTTCGACATGGAGAACTCGTCGTGGTTTTGAAAAGTTCTTATTTGTAGCCACAATAATCCTATCTATACTGTTTGTAGCATCTGCGTTGATGGCTCTACGTATAGCTTAGTTTCTGGTATTCATATTGCTTCATAAAAGCATTGTTCTTACATCTAAAATTAAATTATTAGTTTAATTATCTAACTCTGTGAACCCTCATAATAGCTCTAATGACAGTGATGCTACATTTGCGCCTAGTCGTATTGAAAAAATAAAAGCGACAGTAAAGTCTATGCGACCGAGTGAAAAAGCACTCTTTGGTTTAGTTTCTATATTTTTTGTGGCCAGTTTTTTGTATATTGTAAATACTTTAAATGATAAATACTCAGTGGAAGTGCCTGTAAAAGGTGGTACTTATGAGGAGGGTGTCATAGGTTATGCTCGTTTTATAAATCCAATACTCAGTTATAGTGATGCAGACAAAGATATGACTACATTGGTTTATTCTGGTCTACTCAAAGCATCACCTGAAGGTAAGCTTATAAATGATCTCGCAGAATCTTGGAGTTTGTCTGATGATGGCCTCACATACGATGTATTACTAAAGCCTGATCTTACATTTCACGATGGTGAACCTCTTACTACAGAAGATGTAGAATTTACTATTGAAAAAGCTCGTGATCCTGCTATAAAAAGTCCAAAGGCTGCTGGTTGGATAGGCGTAAAAATAGAAAAAATAAATGCCAGAGAAATAAAATTTACAATACAAAAGCCATATAGGCCATTTTTGGAAAATATGACTCTTGGTATTTTACCAAAACATATTTGGAAAAATATTGATAACGAATCTTTTGATATAAATACTTACAACAGAGAGCCTGTTGGTTCTGGACCTTATAAAATCAAGCGAGTATATAGAAATGATTCTGGTATTTATGAATACTACAATATGATACCTTTTGCTAAATACTCACTTGGTGAGCCTTATATCCAAAACTTGGTTGTAAAATTTTACAAGAATGAAAAAGAAGCTATAGATGCTTATGAAAATGGTGATATACAGGGTCTTGGTGGAATACTTCCAGAATCAGCTGCTGATAAAAACATATCTTGGAACAAAATAACCCGAGCTTCCCTCCCTAGAACATTTGCTCTATTTTTAAATCAAAGTTCTGCTCCTGTACTACTACACAAGGAGGTAAGAATGGCGCTTGACCAATCACTAGATAGAAAGTATATTATTGAACAAATATTACATGGCTTTGGAAGTGTGGCTCAAAGTGCCATTCCAAACGGACTTCTCGGTAATCCAGAACTATCTTCATCGAACTCGGTAGACGACATATTGACATCTAGCACGATAGAAGCTGGTAAAAAGATTCTCACAGACAATGGCTGGAAATTGAACAGCGCCGGAATATTTGAAAAACAAACAAAAAGTGGTGGCAAGACAGAGACCGAAACGCTTCGCTTTAGTATCTCTACAACAAATATATCTGAACTCAAAAAGACCGCAGAGCTCCTAAAAGAGACTTGGGGTAAGATGGGTGCTGATGTAAAAGTGGAAATATTTGAGCCTTCAGATTTGAATCAGAAAGTTATTCGTCCTAGAAAATATGACGCATTACTTTTCGGAAACGTAGTAGGTAGAGACCTAGACTTATACCCTTTCTGGCATTCATCAGAGAGAAATGATCCTGGACTAAATATCGCTTTGTATACAAATATAAAAGCCGATAAAGCCCTAGAAGTTGCTCGTAGTACAGCAGATGATGCAAAAAGAATAGAAGCCTTGAAAGCTTTTGTAAAAGAAGTAAACGCAGACATTCCCGCAATATTCCTTTACTCCCCTGATTACATCTACGCCACTACAGACGAAGTTCAAAACATGAATATCTCAAACATGACAACGTCATCTGAAAGATTTATGAATATTGATAAATGGTACATAGAGACAGAAAAGATTTGGAAAATATTTGCAAAATAAAATTTAAGTAACAACTATTAAAAAATTAAATAATCATAAAATTAACAAAGAAAACAATGAACGATAAAACAACACAGAACGTAACACCGCCAAATACAGCACCGCAAAACGCAGCGCCTCATAAGAGAAGCGGTGGAGGTGGTAATGGTGGTGGCGGTGGCCGAAGAGGTCACATGCGACGTCCAGAGCCCCCACAACGTCGTCTAATGAACACCATCGCTAAGCCTGCAGAGTCAGGTCATATACTATCTGTAGCACCTGGAAATGTGCGAATTATTCCACTTGGAGGTGTAGAAAAGATTGGTATGAACATGACAGCAATAGAGATCGGCAATGACATTCTCGTTATTGACGCAGGTTTTGCATTTACAGAAGAAGGTACACCAGGAGTAGACTATATTCTTCCAAACACAAAATATCTTGAGGAAAGAAAAGACCGAGTACGAGGTATCATAATCACTCACGGTCACTTGGATCACATCGGAGGTATTCCCTACATCATGGATCGTATTGGAAACCCACCAATGTATACACGAAACCTCACAACTTTGATGGTGAAAAAGCGACAAGCTGAATTTCCTCATCTAGAACCTATTGATTTCAAAGTAATAGAACAAAATGATCGAATAAAAATTGGTGATATGTCTGTACAATTCTTCGGAGTGACTCACACTATTCCAGACTCAGTCGGTGTAGCTATAGAGACTCCTTATGGATACATAGTAAACCCTGGAGACTTTAAACTCGATCACGTAGATGAGATTCCAACAGAAGAAGAGGAAAAGTCTTACTCATTTTTCAATGATAAAAAAGTACTGATGCTACTTGGCGAATCAACAAACATCGAAAACCCTGGCTTCTCTACTCCAGAGCGTATAGTACTTGAAAACCTCGACACTATTGTGCGAGATATCAAAGGCCGACTCATCGTAGGTATGTTTGCCTCTCACTTCCATCGTATTGCAAAGATTATTCAATCTTCAGAAAAATACGGCAAGAAAGTGATCATAGAAGGACGAAGTATGAAAAACAATGTGGACGTAGCGATACAGTCTGGCATTTTGCAGATAAACAAAGGCACTATCATTGCCCCACAAGATGTAGACAACTATCCACCAGACAAAGTAGTAGTACTTGCTACAGGTGCGCAAGGTGATGAGTTTGCGGCTTTGATGCGAATGGCTACAGGAAGTTACAAACATTTTAAAATCAGTAACAAAGATACAGTTCTGCTATCTGCATCTATTATTCCTGGAAATGAAAGAGCGGTAGATAAACTAAAAGACAAATTAGCGAGAATGGGTGCAAAGATAATGCATTATCGAACATCTGAAGTGTTTATTCACTCTACTGGTCACGCCAACAGAGGTGAGATCGAGTGGCTACACAAGAAGCTCAAGCCTCGTTTCTTTATCCCTATTCACGGTACTCACTACAAGCTCAAGCAACACGCAGAGCTCGCAATGACTCTCGGTATGCCTGCAGATCACATCGTGGTGCCTGACAACGGTACTATCATCGAAATACAGGAAGAAGGTCAGCGACTAGTGAAGCTCCCTGTCAAAGCTCCAGACAATGTAGTAATGGTAGACGGATTTACTATTGGTGACATACAGGACGTGGTTATACGCGATAGACAAATACTTTCACAAGACGGTATATTCGTAGTGATTGCACTTATAAATGCTAATACAGGTAAACTAAAGAAATCTCCAGATATCATCTCTCGAGGTTCTGTATATCTACGAGAATCTCAAGAGCTTCTCCGAGAAACACGATACCTAGTAAAAGATGTGGTAGAACAATGCACACACGATATGCGACCTATCAACATAGACTATGTGAAGGATGTAGTATCAGAGACTATTAGTAAATTCATATTCCAACAGACAGCAAAGAGACCGATTATTATTCCAGTGATGATTTGTGTTTAGATAAAAGTTATACAATACTAAAGATTACCCCTGTGTGCATTCATATTTCAAGAGCACGGATAAATCCTTGCTAGGATTTTCCTCGAGCTCGGACCAGTCGTCCTCGCTAGTCTCTTGAAATATGAATGCACACACGGATATTTTCTTGCACTCTATCACTCTCACCTTAAAAAAATTACTGAAATACTCAATCGGATAATTTGGGTTATATTTTAGTATGTTATTCACAATCTCATAACTGCCTGTCCTCTCAGAGACTTGCGAGCTCGACGGAGCGAGTGCCACAAGGGCACTTCTGATTTGATAAATCAAATCAAGTCGCACATAATTTTCTAGCAAGAAAATATCCGTGCTCTGAGAGGACAGGCAGTTATGAGATTGTGTTGTGAATATGCTAAAATATACCTCAAATGGACGACATAATCGGAAAAATAAAAAACATCCGTGAATTTATGCTGATACTTGTATCGGTTTTTCTCGTCTCATTTCACTATTTTTTCGTATATTTTATAAACTCTACGTATCTAAACGGCGTACTATCTGAGAGAACTGTTGGTTTTGCTTATACAGCTGGTGCGGTGTTAAATATTATTTTATTTCTTTCTGCACCGAAGTTCTTAGCACGTCGTGGCAACTATAGACTTACTGTGCTTTTGACTGTGACTGAGATAGCTGCGCTTTTAGGTCTTGCTTTCATACATACACCCGTATTTATAGTGATATTATTTATCATTCACCAAGCAGTGGTACCACTTTTGCTGTATTGTCTTGATATTTTCTTGGAAAATTATTCAACAATGGATGATGTGGGTAGTATCCGAGGTATGCAACTAACAATGCTCAACTTGCCTGCTATCATCACACCACTCATCGCCGGCCTCATACTTACAAAACCTGATTATTGGAAGGTGTACCTCATCGCTGCATCTTTCTTGGTGCCATTTCTTTTTATTATCATAAACTACTTCAGACACTTCAAGGATCCGATGTATCCATCTATCAGTTCAAAGGTGGCGTTTCTTACATTCTACAAAGACAAAAATATATTCGATATATTCGTAGATCACTTTTTACTGCATCTTTTTTACGGCTGGATGGTGATATATATGCCAATATATTTACATGATCATATAGGTTTTGATTGGTCACAGATTGGTATCATGTTTAGTATTATGCTTTTGCCTTTTATTTTTTTTCAAATACCTGTCGGACTCACAGAGGATAAACTACATGATGAGAAAGACATACTTATCATAGGGTTCTCTATTATTGCTATTTCCACAGCTCTCATTCCCCTACTCACAGGGCCAAACTTCCTAGCATGGACAATGCTTCTTTTTGTCACCCGTATTGGCGCTAGTCTCATAGAGGTTTCAAGCGACAGCTATTTCTTTAGACATATAAACATAGCAAACGCAGGCTTTATAAGCTTCTATCGTATGACTCGTTCACTTCCTTTCATAATCAGTCCAGCTATAGTAGGTATTACCTTACTTTTCTTTGATTTAAAATATATATTCTTTGTACTTGGAGTAATAATGCTACTTGGTGTACGTTATGCTTTGATGCTTCGCAACTAACTAACGCTAGATGATACCTGCGCAGTTGTTGAAATTCTTTACTATTTCATTATATTTTTCAATATCAGCCTTTAGATTATCCAACTTTTGATTGTAGTCTGTAACCAATGCATTGTATTTTGTAGCATTGTCTGTATAAGCAGTACCGGACGATTGATCTACAAGCGCTCGTTGTTTTGTTATCTCACTTTCAAGAACTGTAATATTGTTTTTCTGTATCTCTATTTCTTTTTTCATAGTCTCACTAGGTGAAGTACAAGAAGAAAGAGGCTTACCAAAATGCTGTACTATGAGCCACTGTCTTCGGCCTTGATACATTCCCTGTCCTACAGCAATACCAACATCTTGATATCTTGTATCCAAAATATTTTTCTTGTGCCCCGGGCTCGCCATCCATGCGGCTACTACCTGATCATCACCAGCAAATATACCTAGTGCCAAGTTCTCACCCACCACTATATAGTCATAGCCATTGCGTTTTGCTACAGAAGAAACACTTTCACCTGATGGAGATATGTGCTGGAAATATTGCTTATCAAACATATCTTGAAGCTTCTCTTGTGCAGAAGCATTGAGTTCTGGACTCAAGTTGAGTGCAGGCACATTATTTTTCATTCTCTGTAAGTTTGTAAACTTTATAACACCAGACACTGATAGGCCAATCTCTTCCTGATTTGATGTTACTGGCAAAAGCTCGGCGGTACCACCACCGATAGTATTGTTGCTAGATATCGCGCCAGAGTTTATGAGATTGTCTCTGACTTGTGTGGTGCTAGTCTTTACTCCAGAGTTACCACCGTAGCCACTTGTAGTACCTGTATTTGTACCATTGTCGCCACTAGCGCCATTATTTATAGCCGCATTTGGAATATAGTTTGCATTTGAATCTATGATAAGAGACGATGTGGCGTTCTTTATCATATTGAAAAAACTTTTTACTTCACTGACATAAGGAGAATGGAGATTATTGAAAGCTGGTGCAACGTTTTGTAGAGGGGCTCTAAAATAAAACAGAAGCCCGAAAAAGACCACAAGTATTGTTGTTAGACGAATAATCGACATAGCACCATTCTACGCTCTTATATGAGGTAATTCAATAGGTAAAAGGCTATTTAGAGGCCTTTTTCTTGGAAATAGCTGATCCTTCTTCTGGCTGTGCAATACGAAGTAAGGCAAAAAGCATACTAACTACAAGTGGACCTAGAAGGAAACCTTCTGGGCCAAAGAACTGCAAGCCTCCGAGTATTGAAAATAGTATGAGTATAGGGTGAATATTTATTCCCTTATTGAGTATGATAGGCCCGAGGAAGTTGTCTATGAGACCCACAAACACCACCGACCACACAAGCTGTAGTATCCAATATATACCTGTGCCATAAAAGAATAGGTATATAACAGCAGGTATCCAAACTAGTCCTGTACCTACCCCAGGTACAAGTGAACCTATACCAGCTACAGTACCCCACAATGTCGCATTTGGTACACCAAACATATAAAAGCCGAGTCCGCTGAGTACACCTTGTATTAAAGCTATGATAACTGACCCTAGCATCACAGATCTTATAGCTTCATTTAATGAACCCAAAACTATCTTGTCTTTACCTTCAGGAAATGGGCTTATAAGTAAAATACTTTCTTTAAATTTTTTTCCGTCCCGTAAGAAATAGAATAACGCAACGAGCATAAGCATAAACTTCACAGCAAGATCGAGAGTGCCTGAGAATATTCCGCCGAGTCTATCTACTATCCAAGATGAAAATCCTGACAAATAAGCTTTGGCGTCAAAGGTGAATGTTGGTATATATCTTTGCACCACACTCTCAAATTTTGCAGTTATATAGTCGAGTGACACGACACTACCAGAAGAAAGTCTGGCGTAGAGACCCTGAGCTTCATTTATAAGTTGATTACCAATAAAAGAAAGTGGAACTACTATAAGCACTATTAGAAGCAATATAGTGATGAGAGCCGACAAGTTCGATGACTTCACTACAGATCGAATACGCTGATCTAAAGGAGAAAGTATCACCGATATCATTGCAGCCAATACTAGAACTACTAGAAATGGCCAAAATATAAGTAATGATAAAGCAAACACAATGAGCATCAATATTCCGTAAAATATTGTTTGATATTTAATTGAGGAGTTCATAAGAAATATTATAACATCATATTAAGCTCCGTGACACTTCTTGTACTTCTTTCCACTACCACAAGGACATAGATCGTTGCGACCCACTTTATCTTCGGCTGGTGTCATTTTTATTTCTGTTTCTAGTCCCATACCATTTGATAGACTACCTACTGCATCAGAAGCATTTGGCTTTAGCTCTATCACCGGCATATTTTGTCCCACGCCTACTTTGCCCTGCACTTGAGTGAGAGTTCGTATTATCTCAGCGTCTACAGACTGCTCCATTTCACGGAAAAGCCGTAGGCCTTCTCTCTTATATTCTACAAGAGGATCTCGCTGACCATACGCACGCAAGTTCACACTAGAACGCATGTAGTCCATGATCTCAAGATGGTCTATCCAATACAAATCTATAGTCTGAAGCATTACTCCTCGAGCTGTTTGTAGAAATGCACTTTCATCGCCACCTACACCAGCACTAGCAGAAAACTCCGCGCGCTTTGCGTCTATAAGAGCCAACTCTTCAGGTGTAGCTTTTGCTAGTACTTCATCAAGTACTTCACGTACAGCTTCACTACCATCTATGAGTATCTTTCGTCGGCGTGCATACACCTTCAAACGCTGTTGATTGAGTACGTCATCATACTCGAGTACATGTCTTCGTGAGTCAAAGTGCAAACCTTCTATTTTCTTCTGGGCATTTTCTAATGCACGACTTATGAGACCATGTGTAATAGGCTCATCTTCAGGGATATTGAGTCGGCCCATCATTTTCTTTACAGAATCATTTGCAAATACGCGCATTAGATCGTCTTCCATTGATACAAAAAACTGTGTCTCTCCAGGATCACCCTGTCTTCCGGATCGTCCTCGTAGCTGATTGTCTATACGGCGAGCTTCATGTCTTTCGGTACCGAGCACAAAAAGTCCTCCACGGTCTTTTACTTCTTCATACCTCTTTTGCAATTCTTCTGCATTTATAGCACCACCGTCCGCACCAAGAGGTGTGCTAGTACTAGGTACACCTCCAAGTTTTATATCCACACCTCGTCCCGCCATGTTTGTAGCGATAGTCACAGCGCCCGCCTTTCCAGCATTGGCCACAGTCTCACCTTCTCGTTCTGCAAACTCTGGTTTCGCGTTTAGCATAGTGTGAGGCACGCCTTCTTTTTTTAGATGCTCGGCGAGGAGCTGATTTTTTTCAATAGATACAGTACCGACCAGCACAGGCTGACCTTTGGCATGAAGCTCTTTTATCTTGCGAGCAATAGCGATAAACTTTCCTTTTTCTGTTTGGAAAATAAGATCATTTTGATCTATTCTTTTTACATCACGATGAGTTGGCACTTCGATAACATCGAGTCCATACACTTTCAAAAATTCTTCCGCACTTGTCATACCAGTACCTGTCATACCTGATAGCTTTGGGTACATTCTAAAATAGTTTTGAAATGTAATAGATGCATAAGTACGAGACTCCTGCTGTATAGTCACACCTTCTTTGGCTTCTATAGCTTGATGCAAACCCTCTGACCATCGTCGTCCAGGCTGTAGACGGCCTGTAGAAGTATCCACTATCATAACCTGTCCACCTTTCACTATGTATTCCACATCATTGTTATACAAAGCCTTTGCTCGCACAGCAGTCTCTAGATGATGTACATACTTGATACCACCTTCTGTATATATATTGTCTACACCTAAAAGTTTTTCGGCTAGGTCTATTCCCTCTTGTGTCATAGAAATACTCTTGAACTTTTCATCCACTGTATAATGCACATCCTTTTCAAGCTGTTTAGATATTTCAGCAAATGTCACATATAGACTTCCGGAGTCACCACTTGGCGCAGATATGATGAGCGGAGTACGTGCTTCATCTATGAGTATAGAGTCTACTTCATCTACTATGGCAAAATTAAAATTTCTCTGTCTCAAGTCTGCAGGATTGTGTTCTATATTGTCACGTAGATAATCAAAACCAAATTGATTGTTTGTACCGTAAGTAATATCTGCGTGATAAGCTTCACGTTTTGTCGCAGGCTTTAAAAATTCATAACCAACCTTGAATGAACCTGTAAGAGCTTCTTCTTTTTCATCTTCCATGAGTCTAGCTTCGCCATCTTTATTTTTATCGCTAGAACCATTTTCATCATCAGAACCTTGCTCAACTATGTGCGCAATATCAAATGTATAAGATGCGTCATCATTTACCACACCCACAGTAAGTCCGAGTGCACTATATATCTGTCCCATCCAAGTTGCATCTCGACGTGCAAGATAATCATTCACTGTAACAACATGCACACCTTTTCCAGTAAGTGCATTTAAATATGTCGCGAGTGTTGCCATCAAAGTCTTACCTTCACCAGTTTTCATTTCAGCAATCTTCCCTTCATGAAGAATCATTCCTCCAATAAGCTGTACATCGTATTGTCTTTGACCGAGAGTTCGGCGAGACGCTTCACGCACTACCGCAAAAGCTTCAGGTAGTATCTCATCTAGTATTTTCTTTTCTTCTTCTATATTTTTTGTTGAAACAGCTTCAGAAAGCATAGACTTAAACTCAGCAGTCTTTGCTTTTAGCTCCACGTCTGAAAGAGCCTGTATTTTAGGCTCAAGGGCATTTATCTTATCTACCGTCTTCTGATATCGCTTTATCTCTCTGCTGGAAAAGCTAGGAAAAACAGCTTTGAATATACTCATATATGTGTTTATTTGTGTGTGTCCTACTTTAGCATATTTTCGGCCTTTTTGCTCTATATATCCCATGCAACAGCTGTCTAAAATAATCAGAAAATTATGCGAGATTTTTCGCGGGATTTTTATAAATTCATTTTTAAAATTATTTTCTAAATTTTAAACAAATAAAAAACACTCAGATTGCTCCAAGTGTTTTTTATTAAGTGGGAAGATCGAATTTATCGTCTCTTCTTTGCAGCCTTCTTAGCCTTTTTTGCTGGCTTCTTTGCTGCTTTCTTAGCTTTCTTTTTTGCTGCCATGGTATTTTTTGAAAGTAAGGAACAATTATTTGTAAGTGTTACACACACCGACTAGTTTGTGTAAGCTTGTACTAATTATCGTTCACATTTCATTTACTAGCAATATTTTTTTACAAAATATTGTGGATAACTTTTTTATTTTTATTTTTTTATTTTTGAAAAAATATTTTCTGAAAAAAGTTTTTACAGAAAGTTTTTAAAATTATTTATTTTACACAGAGCTTTTGCATAAATTTTTATTTTTATAAACATAATTTAAATTTATATATCTACACATGCCATGAGTATGCATTTTGATTATTAGATAGATATTTAAATTGACATGATTACTATCACCTACTAAAAATCTTATATCTAAAAAATTTCAAACAAAAAATCTGCCCACAATTGGCCGACGTGTGCGATACTCAAACAAAATGTATATGTGAGTGCAGTCGTCGGCCAAATCTAGGCAGATTTGTATTTACTATTGTATCAGTGTTTGTGAGGTATGCAACTATAGAATTGATAGGATCTATACTGGGTAAAATGGAAAAACAATGTTAGAAATCGAAGCAAAACAAAACACCGCCGAAGCGATGCCTTGTCTACATTTTGTTTGAATGAGTACCGTCATGAATAAACCTGACAGCTCACATACCGACTATATTAGCAGGGATAGTGGTTTTTGTCAAACTAAGCCTTATCTTGATCTACTTTTCAGCTATATTATAGGACATATTTTCAATACCTCAGAACTTGCATATTTTATACAAGTATGTTATAGTATTGACTCGACCTAAAGGGCTGCTGTAAATGGCAGTCCTTATGGTTTCTTTGACATAAACCCAAAAAACAAGAGGAAAGTGAAAAAAACACACCTGATCGCAGTGGTTTGTATTCTCGCTGCTATCATCATCGGAATCCGGCTTGCTGGAGACAATGGTGCTGGCGCACAAGAGGTCGCAAACCAAAACGTAGTCATGACGCAAGTCGCGACTGCAAAAGAAAACCCGCCGAAAGAAGAAGCTCATACTGATGGCTACCAAGTCACTGGCAAACTTCGTATTTCGATCAGCGGAGACTCGCCCAACAGCGACGCTCCGCCAGACAAAATCTTCAATGCTATCGAACTCGCACAAAAAGCGCAGATCAAGGCAACGAAGGAAAAAGAAGAAAAGAAATAAAAACATCACTCAGAAGTCAAAAACACTCAGCAAATCCAAATCATGAAATCAATTCTCTCAATCATCCTCGCGGTTTTCTCCGCGATCAGTTTCAGCCCAACCACATCGATGGCCGCGTCGCCGGACTACCCCTACTCTTCAGCAGGGGTGAGTACCTACGACAGCAGCTACTCGTCATCAAGTGTTGCATCGGCGGCGACTTTGCCGCCGATGACATTGCAGATGATCACGAGTAACGCTGAGCTCGTCGCCTATGCGACCGAGCAGGTGGCCTGGGGCTACAAAGGTGTCTCTTGTAATTCTCTCCTTCGGGACGGGAACACAAAAGACTTCATCAGTGCCTCCGGCAACGTCGATCAGATTCTGAAAGCACTCAACGATGAGACTTTCAGCTTTCGTGTCTTTAACTTGAACGATCAGCCTTACGAATATGCAATGCTCGCAGACAGTAGTGGGTACCCACTCTTCTGGGGAGGATTCAATTCTCCAGGAATTCGCTCAGTGAACGGACAATTTACGTTCTATAATGACGACATCGAGCTCCGGCTAAATGACGAAATCATGATTCCTGTTACAAATGCCGTAAATGCCCGTGTGCAATATACGGACTCAAAAGGCAATCAGCAGCAAGAATATCTGAATGTGAACAACGGCCGAATCGCCTTCAAAAGCAACATGGCTGGAAAGTACAACGACTCAAATGGTGCGTATCGTGATGGTACGCTCATCGTTGACCGCTACTATCCCAACGGTGGCGTTGCAGGTTCTGGCATCAACAGTGGAGACATGGTCTCTTACGCCTACTCTCTGACGACTGGCACACAGCGCCAGAGCTGGACAGTGCGTGGAGGTTCGCCCACTATGTTGGAGAACTACACGAGTGCAAACGATACTGGCCTTCCTGCCAATGCGTCGCTCGAAGCAAAACTCTTCAACGTGAAGCTTCCGGAACAGCAAGTCAACGGCCAAGCTGTCTCATCGCCACACATGACACTTACTCTCACGAGCGAGCGCAATGTTCTGGTGACAGTTATCTTGGATGGTGATGTCGCTCGTAAAGATTTGGTGAGGTGTCTGTATCGTGATCCGACACAGACATCAACACTGACACCAACAGGCTATATCAACGTCACTTCGACCGTATTCAACGGAAAAACTCAGACGATCATCAATGCCAATGTCCGCCTCAAAGCTGGACGACATACAATTGTCTTTGAAATTCCGGAGTTCGAGTCCGCTACGCCTCACCAGCCTTACTGGTACGGCTACTACGGTGGTGACGCAGGCTAACCAACAGCCTCGGGCCTAAAAACCCAAACCGGCCCTCAAAAGCCAAACAACACATGCATCTGTACGATAACTTCGTACCCTGCATGTGTTTTTTATTTTCAAGGAAGAGTCTTTTAGCGAACAAAATACAAACACCCCTAATTTGGGAAACTTGCGAGCTCGACGGAGCGAGCACGAGGAATTTTCTAGCAAGAAAATATCCGTGTTCCCAAATTAGGGGTGTTTGTATTTTGTTAATTAGAAGGATCTCTTCCTGCTTGAATCTCCTTGATAAAATACTCACCCTTCACTTTGAAATCTGGTACCAATTCTATTGTCTTTCGTATTTCCGCAATGGCTGACTGTCTATCCCCTGCTTTCAAGTACGCAGCAGCTAGTGATACATGATACTGACCATTGTTTGGGTCGAGAGCTATTTTCATTTTACCAATCTCAACAATCTTTTTATATTGACCAAGATCTGCATAAGCCTGTATCACACGAGTATCTCCTAGCACGGCCAAGTCTCCAGCAGCTAAAGCATCAGCACCTTTGAAATCTTTTGCGTACACAAGAGCGAGAGTGTATAGAGCTCGCGCTTCAACGTTTGAAGTTTCGAGTTCATAAGCTTGTTTAAATGTTGCAACACCAGCATCAAACTTTTTCAAAGCTATTTCTATAGAACCTTTTTGGAATAGGAATGACTGCTTTGTCGGTGAAAGTGCTAACGCTTTGTTTGTGTAGTCTAGTGACGCCTGATACAAACCAAACTTCTGAAGATAAATACTGTAGAAGATATATGGTCGTGGGTCATTTGGAGTTTCTTTTATCTGTGTATCGTATTGTGTAGCTATAAAGTCTACATAAGCTTTTACAGTGTCTTGATTTTTTGTAGAAGAAATCATAGTTGATCCGACGTCCACAAGTCTCTCACGTATCTCGGCATCACCTAGTGTGTGATATGCAAGAGCCTCTTTGAACAAGTCGAGTCGAGCTTCTGGAGAAAGACCTGTTGTACCGTAAGTACCTGTCTGTTCATTGAGCGTAGCGCTTGGACCAAGAGCCTGTATAAGTGTCGCGCCCGCTATATAAGGCTTCCACACTACTGTGTATATACAAGTCACACCGGCAAGTACTATGAGAGTTGTGACTACCCACTCTGTCATTACATTTTTTATACTAGGACCTATATAAGCTGGTGCACTTATAGATGACGATTCACTGCCCGCAGCTGAAGTAGCTCGCTCATTTATGTAAGCAATGATGATAAAGAATAATATGTAACTTGTGAGATTATCGAACACAAACAAGTTATGAACGAAGTATGCGACAAAAAGCGCTGTCATTGTTGCCTTTTCTGCAAAGCTCCACTCTCCGTCTTGATTGTCGGCACCAGCTAGACTTGCGCCGTTGCTAGCATTTGCTGTAGATGTGCCCTTTGGACGTCGCCACAGCATGAGAAGTGCAGCTGCAAATAAAGATAGGTAGCCTAATAGTCCGAGTACACCTCCAGCAATAAGCCAGTCGAAGAGTACGTTGTGAGTACGATCAAACCACTGTTCCTGTCCATACATTTTTGGATCATAGTATTTTGCAAATACATATCCGAAGTTGTCCTGTCCCCAGCCGAGCAAAGGCTTTTCTTTTACACCCTGCCAAGCCATACCCCATAGTAGCGTTCGAGACTGTCCTTGTTTTTCAAACACGCCTTTTATATCGAGAGTGACGAGTGAGCTAAATCGTGCAAGAAGATCTGATTTTTTAATAAACTCAGAATTCTTGAATGTACCGAGGAATCCTACAACCACCATAACGGCGATGAGTACTCCTAGACCCACTTTTCTATATACCTTGTGCTGCTTATCAAAGGCCAATATAAATGCGAGCACAAACATACCGGCCACAAGTCCTACGAAAGAACCTCTAGTACCTGTGTTGAAAAGCACTACCCCGTTGAAAATTATCGCTATTATATATAGAGAGAATTGGAATGGATAATATGAGATTTTCTTTAGTCGCAAAAAGCCTGCTGTAAGAAAACCTGCTATATACATATGTAGTAGTGCATAAACACCAAGATAACTTGAGTTACCTAGAGTACCAGCTATTCGAAGTGTGTCCGTGTTTGATATTCCCCTAGCGCCCTTGTTCCAATAGTCCATAAAACCACCTATACCTATGAGTGCACTGGCGATGAGTGATGTGTGGAAAAGATTGATCCACATCTGTCGCCCTCTTATAACAGCAGAGGCTATTATAAATAATGCAAAAAGGTGCAGAATAGTCACAAAGCCTTCCATTCGCTCATAGTTGGACCAGAAGCTCTTATACGGACTCTCGGCAAAAGCTGTAGCTAGTGCGAGTACTGCTGTGAAAGCCAGTGCTGACCATAGTAGTACGCTCTTTCTAGGCAAGAACGCTCTATCTCGCACCACTAGAACTAGGTACGCAATAGTCGCTATCTCTACTAGAAGTCTAAATACATGAGCCTTTCCTGTGATATATGGGAAAAATAGGCTCTCACTCACTATGAGTGGCACAAAGAGTGTGAGATATATAGCTACAATAGCTGTATATCGAAGATAATTGTTGAAAGTTCGGGGCATGGTGGTTTTGGGTTTATTACTGATTACTTTATAACTTCTCGGCTAATAAATGATAGCTGGAAGTATATCACAAGACCAATTCGTCAAAAATAGGTGAAGTTGGTATACTTGTGTTCACTTTATGTCCATAAGACAACTGATTCCTAAGTCTATCAAAAAGGTATTAAAATCCTTATATACAGGCACAAAACTTACTTTCTTTTACATCAAAAGAAAGACTAGAGTCTTTTTTATAAAAATTGGCTTAAATTTTAAAATTTCAGAAGATATTAAAATCAAAAAAACCAACACTTTTGCTATTCTGAGTATTAAAA
>CAYWQF010000008.1:0-18899 GCA_964460835.1 uncultured Candidatus Saccharibacteria bacterium
CTGAGGTGGCTTACAATAAGCTCATATCTATACTAGCTAATACAGAATCCGCACAAGCATCAGCTCCAATACAATCTCTAATAGATGAATGTGCTGGCTATCTTGCTGATGATTTAAATACATCAAAAATACTTGCCACTATTTGGAATATTTTAAAAGACGGAGCAATCAGTGATGCAGACAAAAAAGCGACAATACTTGAGATAGACAAGATGCTGGGCTTGAATATTGAAAAAAATATTTCAAAAGCGCGTGAAGAAAAAGATAATGTGCTAAAAAATATTCCGGAGGAAGTGCAAAAGCTTCTATTGGCACGTGAAGATGCTCGTACAAATAAAGATTGGGAACTTTCTGATAGTATTCGCGAACAGATTCGTGAAAAAGGATATGATGTAAAAGATACAGAGAGTGGACAACAACTATGCACTATAAGTTAGTATTATGCGATAATAAACATATTGCAACCCCTAATTGAAGCACACAATGATTATATTATTTAATACATTAGAACTTGTTTGTATATCCATCGGTGCAGGAGCAGCTTTTATATTTGATTCTTTTTTCTTTATTTCACACAAAAAACACAAAGTATCAGCACTCGAATATGGTATGTTACAGAGAATAAATCTCTTATCTACTGTCGCTTGTGGCTTTGCTATACTCGCTTATGCCTTGGAGATAGCCCTCACTGTTGAAAATTCTGAAAATATTATTGGTAACTCAGCGCTCGATATATCTCTTGATATTTCCCTATCTAAAATAATACTACTAACAGTCGCTATACTTGCTGGGCTGACAATGCGAAAAATTCATCTACCTACACTGCGCCGACATCAAAATGAACATGCTCACCTATCAGAGACAATGCTCGAACACAATCGTTCGCTCGTTAGCACTGCAGTGTACTCTACTATCTCTTGGGCCTATGTAGTTTTCCTTACAGCAGTACAGACCACGAATGACTTTTTTTATGGATTAAACAATGAAAATACTTTTATAATAATAGCGCTGTCTTATATCGTTATATGTTACGCAATGGAAAAGGTTATATTTCACTTAAAGAACAGATACTTTAGCTTGTAAATACCACAAAAAGCCTTTTAAAATAGGCTCTCTCGGCTATCCACAGATTGTTCACAATTTTATACATTTTTTATCAAAAATTCATATTGTGTATATGTATGTTGTGGGTGTAAAATTGAACCCATGACACCAGTTGTAGTATCCCCTTATGTAAAAAAAGATGTGCGTGTACCGCCAAATAGTATTGATGCTGAAAAGGCAGTACTTGGTTCTATTATGCTTCGCAAAGACGCATTGTATGACATCACAGATATCATCACTCCAGAATCTTTTTACAGTGAAAAGCATCGCATCATCTTCACGACAATGATGGAGCTTGCTTCAAAAAATGATCCTATAGACTTTCTATCACTCAAAAACAAACTCGAAGAAAAAGGCCAGCTCGAACATTCAGGTGGCGCGTCCTACTTGGCTGAAATAGTACATACTGTACCATCTGCATCAAACGTTGCTCACTATGCAGAAATAGTTCAGAAAAAGTTTATGATGCGAAAGCTCATATCTGCATCAGAACAACTCGCCCAACTAGGCTTTGATGAAAAAGGAGATCTCGAAGACATACTAGACAAAGCCGAGCAGTCTGTATATGAGCTCGCCAACAAAGGTACATCACAAAAATTCACCGAGATAAAAGATTCTCTGCAAGAGACTTGGGACAATCTCGACAAACTCATTCACTCCGGAGATACCATACGAGGTGTACCTACGGGCTTTCGCGACCTAGATGCCAAGCTTTCTGGGCTACAAAAGTCAGACCTCATCATCCTCGCCGCTCGACCATCTGTCGGTAAGACTTCCTTTGCGTTGGACATTGCCCGCAACGCTGCTATTGATCACAATATCCCTGTAGCAATATTCTCTCTTGAAATGAGCGCCCAACAGCTCACCTCTCGTATGCTCTCCGCTGTGTCTTTTGTAGACTCATGGAAACTCCGTACTGCCAAGCTCCACGACGATGATTTTGCCAAGCTCCGTGACGGTATCGAGAAGCTAAGCAAGGCACCTATTTTTATAGATGACAAAGCTGGCAACAACATCATCAAGATGCGAAGTACTGCGAGACGTCTCAAGTCTGAGAAAGGTCTAGGACTTATCATAGTCGACTACCTACAGCTCATGATGCCTACAAATACTCGTAACTCAGACAACATGGTACAACAAGTGACCGAGATATCTCGATCGCTCAAGATACTTGCTCGTGAGCTTGATGTGCCTGTACTTGCCCTATCACAGCTCTCTCGAGCCGTGGAGCAACGTGGAGGTAAGCCTCGACTATCTGACCTTCGAGACTCTGGTTCTATTGAGCAGGACGCCGATGTAGTAATGTTTATTCACCGAGAAGATAGATACAAAGATCATGCAGAGCGAGACTTCATCGCTGAGATACTTATAGAAAAGCACAGAAACGGTGCAACAGGTGTAGTGCAACTAAAGTTCGTTCCAGAAAGAACAACATTCCTCACTATGGACTCAAGCGACTTTGGAGACTTTGGTGGTATGTAGTTTTGATTTTAAAATAAGCAATTACAAAATTAGCAAACCAACAAACAGGACGGCACGGTAAATTATAAAAATGGAAAAAATTTATGGACACAATCGGTAAACTCGAAGAAATATTTAGACACTTTCCTGGCATAGGTCCAAGACAAGCAAAACGCTTCGTGTATTTTTTGCTTACAAAAAGCAATGGCGATTTGGCTGAATTTTCAAAACTTCTAACTGAACTTAAACAGAATATTTCTGTTTGCCAAAAATGTCAGCGCTTTTTTCCTGTGGGTATCAAGCTACCGACAGCTCTTTGTTCTATATGTAGCGATCAAAACCGTGATCAAGAGTCACTCATGATAGTTTCTCGAGACATAGATCTACAGGCTGTAGAAAAAAGTCGTGCGTATCATGGAGTGTATTTTGTACTTGGTGGCACTATTCCTATATTTGAAGAAAATCCAGAAAACAAAATACGCCAGAGAGAACTGCTCGCGCGAGTAAATGAATTGATTGCAAAAGAGGTGGACGATTCGGACAATAAAGCAGATATAAACTTTGGATTAGATGATAGTTCAAACACATCTAATACAAATGACGCTAAAAGTAATTTAAAAGAAATAATAATAGCCACAAGTGTAAACCCTGAGGGTGATAACACTGCTTCATATTTGATAAGCATACTACGAGACTTGGCGGGCAAACATGGTTTTAAAATAAGCACCCTAGGACGAGGGCTTTCTACAGGTACAGAGCTAGAGTATTCAGATAGCGAGACACTAAAAAGTGCATTGGAAAATAGGCATTAGAACAGGGCTTTTGTAAGCCTTATACACCTTATAGCCATAGTATTGACATATTGTCAAATATATAGTAGTATTGTCGGAACTTTGTAAGGTGTCTCATAGTGAGTCACCTCAAAGCCTGTTCAAGAAACCAAAAAAGAATAAAGAAAAGGAGCAAAACCATGAAAGATGGAAATGTTAATGATACGTCGGCGAGGAATGAAAATTCCCGAAATGGTAACGGAGACAACAACAAAGGTGCGCAAAATGTGCGCAAGGGCGGTATTCGCCTGAGCTGGAGTTGGCTTTTCCGCATCTGTGCACTCATGTTCACAGCCGGCCTCGTGCTCGGTATGTGGGGATGGGAAAAACTCACGCAACAGGAAACTGCGAAGATTCGCGGTGAAATGATGGAGGACATGCAGATGGGAGAAAACATTCATCCGACGAAGGAGTCATCCTTCACCAACTCGGATGATGCACTCTCCTACCCATCGATGCCTTCTTCGTCGCTACCAGCGACGGAAAAATCCGTACCAAAAGCGGTCGGTGTAAGTCGTGCTCAGGCGACAGGATACAAGGGTGCAAGTTCTGACAAAGAAGATACCTCTGGAAAATCTGTCGAAACAAGCATGACTGATTTGTTTGGGGAATTTTTGAAGTCTGCGCAAGCAGGCATCGCAAGATTTCTCGGCGAACCTGCTTCTGATAACTCCTCTATGGACGGCCGGCGTGTAGCGCAAGTTACTGCTGACTTCAACGTGAGAACAAATCATAAGCTAACTGCCAAAGCTATAAATAGCGTACTTGGCGGTGTGCTCAAAGGCAAAGGTGAGCTTTTTATCGAAGCCGGTAAAAAGTATGGCATCAGTCCAGCTTTTCTTGCAGGAATATCCATTCACGAATGTGACAACGGAAGATCTCGGCAAGCTAAAGAGCTGAACAATGTCATGGGAGTAATGGCAGATAAGACGCCAAAAAAGTTTGACTCCATTGAAGAATGTGTCGACTACATGGCATCTCGTCTAAAAAAATCCCCTTGCTACAAATCCAGCAAGACCATTGCTCAATTCCAGAAAGTGTATTGCCCAATCGGAGCGGACAACGACCCGACAAAGCTAAACAAATACTGGAAAGAAGGTGTGGTGGACAAGATGAATAAAATCCTCGAAAAGGATATGCTTCTTGCTTCGAACACCAAATAACAAACACGAGATATAAACCTGAGGCTCGTTTCAACCTCAAACTCAGAAGGAAGTGGTTTCCTTGCAAATACATATAAGGGACAATCCTTTAATTCCCTATTTATACAGTTTTACTTGGACTGTGTACTGCTTTAATTGCAGAAATCCGATCACAAAGTCTGACCAATTGTCAGAACGAGTGTGAAGAACAAAAGGAACAAGCCGCGCGAATTAAAAACTCGTCGGCTTCTTTTTTTACAAAATTTTTGCACAAAAAAAGCGCCCGAGCGGGCGCGATTTTCATTTATATAAATTGTGAAATTATACTTATGCTATAGCGTTGATCTTCACTTTGAAAAATGGCTGTCGGTGACCGTTCTTTCGGAAACCTGAACGACTCTTCTGAACGTACTTTCCAACAATAACCTTTGCCGCTCGGCCTATCTCTACTATCTCACCTGTAACCTTGGCACCAGCGACTGTAGGAGTACCTAGAGTAGTATCAGAACCATTGTCTAGCATAAGCACCTCACTGAAAGTAAGAGCATCGCCAGCCTTGTATTCAGCGTCGTTCATAATCTCGATGTTTATAGTATCACCAGCAGAAACACGATACTGCTTTCCACCAGTCTTTATAACAGCAAAAGCGTTGTTTTCACTTGCAGATGTGGCCTTTTTTGAGGCCTTTTTAGATGTTTTTTCCATAGACAAAGAGTATAACCTATCTCTTAAAGTGTTGCAATAGGGGGTGTTTTGACCTAGCTCTATAGCGTCCTATATCGACCCATAGTATACCCCTACTCCTCCACCTCAGTATCTGGCTTTGACAAGGTCAAAGGCTCCACGCTCGCTGTCACGCTTTCTGCTCCACTCTCAGTGGCTATACGCATTACGTCCTTGTCAATTTTCTTTAGCTCTTTATGGGCTCGATTGTAGTGGTTTACTGTAGTACCGAGTGATGTGCCTAGTGACTGCATATACTGATCATAGGCACCGATATGTCGGCCTAGCTCCTCGACGCGCTTACGAATCTCCTTGGCTGACTCCTCTATCTGCATAGACTTGAGACCTTGAAGTACAGTCTGCAAGTAAGCCAAGAAAGACGTCGGCGACACTATCACTACATGCTTCTCTTTGAACGCGTACTCTATGAGGTCGCGAGTGTTTATCTTCACAGAGCCAACTTGTGCCACGAGCAGATCATAGTAAATAGCCTCATGAGGAATAAACATAAAAGCAAACTCCATAGTCCCCTCCTCCGGCTTAATATATTTTGAAGTTTCGTCTATTCTATTTTTGAGATCATTTTTAAATAATTTTTCAAGCTTCTCACGCTCATTTGGGTCACGTTCTTCGGCAAGACGATTATAATTTTCCAAAGAAAACTTTGAATCAATAGGTACAATCTTATCTTTTACAAATACTACAGCATCCACGATAGTGCCGTCTTTGAAAGGATATTGCATTTGAAAACTGCCAGTTGGTAGCACATTTTTCAAAAGTGTTTCTAGATAATACTCACCGAGCACGCCACGCTGTTTTGGATTTTTCAAAATATCCTGAAGACTTTGAAGCTGATCGGCAAAAGACACCACCTGCTTGTTGGTCTCATCGAGCTTTGTGAGACGCTCTGTGACGTCTTTCATAAGCTTGAAAGACTCACCTGTCTGATACCGTACAGTGTCCTGCATTTGCTTGTGCGACTCGCCTAGCTTGGAGTCTACGGTGCGAGAGAGCTCATTTATCTGCTGGAGCAGGAGTTGCATAGCCGTGTTTTGATTGGCTGTTATGGACTGTTGCAATGCCTCTTGCTTTGCTTTGTCAGCAGCATCGTCAGCTAGCTGTTGCTCTGGAGACTTTGCGCTACCACCTCGTATCTTCATATACAAAAAGGCCAATACGGCAATGTTGATAATGACTACGATTAAGGCTACAATGGCAAGTAAAGTGTTATTCATAATATAAGTTGCGTGGGTAACTATTTGGATAAATGTTATCGGATGATTAACGATTATTGGCGAAATTATATCATATACAAAAAATAAAATGTCACTACAAGAAACTATAAAAGGAAGTCTGAAGGAAGCAATGATGGCGAAAGATACTGTGCGAACAATGGTTATTCGTGGTCTTATGACATCTTTTATGAACGAGCTAGTAGCTACTGGCCGTACACCTCAAAGTGAACTCACAGATGATGAGACACTAGGACTAATACGTCGAGCGGTGAAGCAAAGAAAAGACTCTATAGATCAGTTTGAGAAAGCGGGACGTGCAGATTTGGCTGACAGTGAGAAAGCAGAGCTAGAAGTGCTAGAAAAATACTTGCCAGCAATGATGCCTCGTGAGCAGGTGCTCGCTGCCGCAGAAGCAAAGAAAGCAGAGCTTGGCATAGCAGACAAAGCCAAGATGGGTATGCTTATGGGAGCCCTCATGAAAGACCTCAAAGGCAAAGCTGATGGCGATGTGGTAAAGGAGGTTGTGGAGGGGTTGTTTTAATAGAACAGACCATTCGTAGTATGCTCTTCTAAAATCCAATGTGTATATCTACATATTGGATTTTTTTGGTATCTTGTGGTATAGTTTAACCCAGAAAGGAGCGGGGTTTTTCAATGCTAATTAAGCTAAAAAAACAAACAAACCACCCTGCAAATGTTCTTATGGGGCAACAACACCCAGACAGGATACATCATAGGCAACCGATATCGGTAGCGGACGCCTTTGACCTTGAAGAAAGAGAAAGAGAAAAAAGAGAGGAGGAGATGCGTCAAGACGATGAGCTCATTAAAGCACTGGATTCAGCAAGATCCCCAGTGACAGATTTGGGCGATTTGAAAAGACCTCTACTACTCATCATCGAGGAAGAAAAAGAGCAAGTAATATTGACTCTTGCACAAAGGCACAATGTGCCAAAGGAAAGCATTCCTCGACTGAGAGAAGACCTCTCTAGGATTGATCTGAGGGTACTGATACAAGCTATGGCATAAGACTATCCAAAAAATAGTTCGCAAAACAACTTGAGTTCAGCACTCTTTCAAAAAAATAACCAAAACCCCCGTGATTGCCACAGTGCATGACCGGGGGCTTGTTTTTTATAAAATTTTTAGCAACTTTTTACTCGTAAATTTTACAACTTTTTGCACAATACTTTTACACACCTTAAACACTAGCACTATCATTCAAACCTTTTCGATACAAAGCTAGGAAAGCGATGATCATTGCGAACGCAGTGAGCGCCATCATAGGGATAGTGATATATCCAAAGCTCATGGTGAAATACTTTGCACAAGAGACAGAGTAACCTACAGTACTGCACCCTGCTTTTATGAGGCCGAGTTGTACTAGGTAATGATAGAAAGCGATAGGTGCACCTAGTATCGCAAGTACAAGTGCGTAGAAAGATATATCGCTATCTTTTCGTACAAGTCCGAGACCTAGGAGCACTACTAGTGGGTACATGCAGATACGTTGGAACCAACAAAGCTTGCATGGCTCATACATGAGTATGTCAGAGTATGTGAGACTGCCGAGCATTGCTACTAGTGCAATGATGAAAGCAAAAAACATGCCGTGCTTTGTAAAAAAAGCCAACATATTTTCTGTATAGTCACCTATTGCAAATGGTCCGATATTTTTACCAATAATCTTGTCTTTAAATATTGACCAGAATACCAATTTTAAAACTAAAAGCTGTCCTACGACCGTGAGAATGGCGAATGTGTAGTTTACGATGGTTGCTAGTGTCATGGCTGAAGGTTAATTTAAATTTATGTGGCTTTTTTGTCGTGCCTCTTATGTAATATATAAATACTAGCACATTACCCTATCGCCCACTATCTTCACACCCTCGGACTTTAGGAGGGCTATTTTCTTGGCCTTATCGCGCTTGCCTTTATAAGTGTATTCGCCCACCCTGCCATCAGAGCGTATGACGCGGTGACATGGTGTAGTAATAGGCTTTGGATTTTGCCCCACTATAGTAGCCACAGCACGTACAGCCTTTGGTTTGCCGACTTTTTCTGCGAGCTCTTTGTATGTGAGTGTTTGTCCGCGCGGGATTTTTCGGAGGGTTTTGTAGACGAGGGCTTGGAGGGGTGTTTGGGGAATTTTCATGATTAATATTTTATCATAATCCCCCGCACCACCTCCATAAAACCTTCTTGATCATCGATAAGTTCATTGGGTACCAACCAATAACCCATACTCACATTTTTACCACTAGACTTTGTATAGGAAAATTTGGTCCAGCCCTGTGCCTCGAGCTCACTCGCCTTCTCGCCTTTTGCTTTTAGATAAAGTTGATTGCCTATTATTGCCGCGAATGGAATTTTATTGGAATAAATACACCAACCACTCATCATCGGTCGTGAAGTTATGTCTGACATATTGGCCATGAGGTCGTATACAATGAAGTCGTGGTAGGAGGTGTCTTTTTTCATGGGTAAATAGTGGTGATAAATAGAATCGTGTTTTACAATATAATTTATATTTCAGCTTTTTAGCTATTTACTTTCTATATATGAAAAATTGAAAAAGGACAACACCAGAAAGTATAAAGCCGACAGATTCAGACATTATGAGATAATAATCTGGCTTCATAACACCATAAAATACCCATAGTCCGTAAGAAACATTTACAAGCATAATCCAAAACAGGGATAAATTTTCGCAGCTTTTTTTCTTAAAATTTTTATAGATTTGCGTAGGCATACCTATGCAAGAAACTAAAATTGAGCCTATTACAGCCAAGGTTCCAAATACAAACATACTATTATTTATAACATAGATTTTATTATATTCTACTATTACGTAATACCCCTCAACCTTAGCTCTTCTCTCTAAACCCCTACACCTTCCTCCTCGAATGGTCGCTCCAAACTCTTGCGCTGATGGTGTCGCAACAATGCACGAAAGCCGCGAGTGGTTTTTGAACATTTTCAAATAAACTTTGTCACAAAGCTCTGTTTTTGATATTCTTCTTAAAATGCCAGAGAAAGATAGCCTTATAAACTTAGCACTGAGCAAGCTTAATGTACCCCTCGAAGAACTGGAGGCTTTTTCAGAATATTACAACAGAGACTACGGTGCTTATGACAATGAAGTGTATGAAGATATAAAATCCAGACTGGTTCATCTTGATAACTTTTTAAAAGATAACTTTTGGAATAATCGTTTTTATTTTCTCTGGAAAAACTTTTCTAAATATGAGGAAATAGTAGATATCGGTTTTAGTGTACCTTATTTACCAATACAAATATCAAACACCACTAAGCTCGAGGTGCTTCCTAGATTGGTTTATGTAGATGGAAATGAGACTTCGAAAAAACTTGCGGAGGTTATTTTAGAGTTATTAAATATAAAAGCAAATTTTGTTGTTGGAGATGCACAAAATCATAATACCTGGAATGAGATAAAAAATATTGTTTCTGAGCGTAAAAGATTATTTACAGCATTTGAAACTATCGAACATTTTGAGCGACCAGATTTATTTTGGAAAGAAATAGGTTATTTTAAAGGAGATGATCTAATACTTAGCCTACCAATTGGAGACAAAATACCCTCTCATCACTCCGTGTTTGCAGATGAATCTGAAGTAACAACCTATCTAGAAAAATATGTAGATATAAAAGAAAAGAAGGTGTTTGGCTCAAAAGAAAGCGCTTATAAAATATATACAGCAGTTGGGGTGATTAGATAGGATAGTTCTTGAGTGTGGATTAGTAATAAGATTGTATAAAACTAAGTTGTGACGTAATCTGTTTTTGCTATTGGTATATATAAATACACCAATATTTGTCTATATAGAAGTACTGGCTTTTTGAATTTGAAACTTAATATTATCATTAAAGTTTACAAATTTTGCTTTTAATTTTTTTTGCTTTAAAACAGACAGCATTTCATGACAAAATGAAGGCGTAGCATTATTTATATCATTAAAATCAATTAATATATCAATCTTAGGATCAATACCTAAAAAAATTGCGTCAGCAAGTGGTCTTGTATTAAGAGTATTTCCGTATTTTTTTAATTCTATAGTTTGCATAAAGTTTTTATATAATAACACTTATATCTCTATTGTCAATAGTTTCAATAAAATCTTCCACCAAAGCCTTGTAAGCTGAACTTTTTTCTTGATCGATTTTAGTTCTGAAATAAACTATTGTACCCTTCCATGGATGACCGAGATTTAATTTCTTTTCATTACCCATATATTCTACATAATAATATCCTCCACCAGACATTATTACAAGTTTACTGTCTTTATGTTTTTTAACAAATTCCTTCAAGAAAAACAACCCGATACCTCCATTCCCATAATCATATTTTGGATTTCTTGCATCTAAAGGATTACAGGAGACCCTCTTCTCTGTAGCTTCTTTTATCATGTAGATATCATCTACTTTTGAATATTTTTTCTTTAGTATAGGATTACTCATAAAACTTCCTTTTATTCCTTGCCCCATATCGACGATACAAAAATCAACAAGTTTTGTTTTAGTTAATGAACACAATATTCCAGCAGGATTTAAATCGTCTGATTGAGAGTGATCAAATGTATTTTGTATTAACTCATTTATATGAACACCTAATTCATTCTGGAACTCATTTTTTTCATTAATTACATCCTTCACTGCATTTTTAAAAATTGATTCAATTGTATCATTTTGAAAAACTTCTTTTGTAGGCCTGACTGGTGAAAATGTCTCAAAGTTTATTGGTATATTGGGACTAAAATCAAAACTCTTCTTGCCAGTCAAACTATCAAAAAAATGTCTCTCGTTAAAATAACTTGCTGAATTATTTTTATATTTTATATTTTTATTACATTTTAAATTTTTATACTTTCTTAAAAGTGTCCAAATTATAGCTATACTCAATTCATTAGCATCATCTTTATTAAAATCAAGATGAATATCAAACTCGGTCAAATCTTTGGTTTTTGATAATAAATCAAACTTTGCTAACAAAGATTTAATCTGTTTAGGGCTAAAACCAAGATCTTCCCTATTAATTTTGATTTGAATCTTTGTCATTTAATATAATAAAAAAGGATATTTTAAAATCTGTGACCCTACAGAGAATCGAACTCTGATTACTGCCTTGAGAAGGCAATGTCCTAACCGTTAGACGATAGGGCCATATTTTGACTACACTCTGACTATATTTTGCTTTGTTTTACCGCTATTTTTGGCTCTTCCTTGGCCACAGGACTATCTATTCATAGCCCTCCAACCAACACTCACCATTTTACACATTTTTGGCCTAAATAAAAGGCCTTTTTACTTATTGTTATTTGGTTGCGTGAGTCTTTATTAGTTATTGGCAACTATACCAAACTGGTGTGCGAGACTTATGTGCCTGTACTGTGGGAGACTAGCGAGGACGACGGTCCGAGCTCGAGGAATTTTCTAGCAAGAAAATATCCGTACTCCCACAGTGCAGGTGTATAAGTCTTGTTTATCTGTCTGGTGACAATTGGTAGTAACTAATAAGGAACTTACTCAACTCAATAAAAGGCTTGGCCAAAGTCTCAGACGCATAGTTGACCCCACGAGGGTTGATAGTATAGATAAATACCAAAAACTTCGGATCCGAAGCTGGCAGATAGCCTACAAATGAGTGCAAGAATCTATCCTCGGCATACGCGCCATTTTCCGCTATCTGCGCAGTACCAGTCTTTGCGGCGACACTGTATCTTGGGTTTTTACTTTTGCCATCGAGTAGTGAATTGTCGACATTGTAAACCATCATCTTTGTGATAGCTTCTGATGTACCCTGCTTCATTACCTGTACTTGTGGTGGTACTGTCACCTCTTTTGAAAATCCTAAACGATAGTCTATGCGCTTCACTACATGAGGAGTCACGAGCTTACCACCGTTGGCGATAGCTGAGAACGCTCGCACCACCTCCACAGGTGACACAGCGATACCTTGTCCGAACGATGCAGTGATATGCTCAATATCTCGCGGACTCTTTACCATGTTGTCTATGAGACCCTTGGCTTCATTTGGCAAGTCTATGCCCGTCTTTTCGCCGAGGCCGTATTTTGTAAAATATTCTCCCAGAGCTTTATTGCCCACCTTACTCACTATAAAAGCAAAACCTGTGTTTAGAGATTTTGATAGAGCGTATTGAAGTGTGATAGTGCCACGACCTTTTTTATCGAAGTTGTATATAGTACGACCATCAGCAGATACAGAGCCTGTGTCATTGTATGTAGTACTTGCACTCACTTTTCCTAGATCCACTCCGACAGACATTGTAAATGGTTTTATAATAGATCCCATTTCCTGCACATTTTCTACTAGACCATTACTAAAAGTTTTTGGATCCTCTACATCTCTAAAATCATTTGGGTCAAAAGTCGGATTCATCGCCATCGCATATATCTCACCATTTTTTGGATTGATAATGATGGCACCTGTACGCTCAGATGAATACTGCTTTGTAATATCTTTGATAGTATTCTCCAAATACGCTTGTGTACGAGGCTCTATACTTGTCACCAAGTCCCCTTCTAGACTCTCGCCATCCTTCACAGTCTTTTTCAAATCAGAAAACATTTCTACAAAAAAGTTGGCGTACACACTGTCACTTTTTCGACTCAAAACATCTTCATAGTAACTCTCGAGTCCGTATCGCCCTGCAACCTCATCGCCTTTGTAAGCCATAAAACCGAGTACATGTGAGGCAAGAGTCCCGCCTGGATAGTAGCGCCATTTATCCTTGAAAAGACTCACGCCTTTGAGCTTCATATCTGTTATCTTTTTGCCAGTATCCTCATCGACATGCTTTGCTATTTCCTCATAAGAATCCCCTGGCTTTGTCGCACGCATATAAAAATCATCCATATCAAGTGTCGGCATCGCTGAGCTTAGCTTCACATAGGTGTCATCGACATTGTCATTTTGCTGAAGTATTTTTGGATTAATAGTCACAATAAAGCCGGTCTTTAGTGTAGCGCCAGATATGAGATTACCATCTTTGTCAGAGAAAAATATTGTGCCTCTATCAAAGGCATTGCTTGGACGCTGATATTGTCTATCCGCTCTTTCGGCAAAATCACTGCCATGTATTATTTGCACAGAATAAAGCTTCACTACCAAAAGACAAGAAAAAAGGAGAAGGCATATTGAAATGATTCGTATTCGAGTTTGCATCACTTCTAGTTTATCGTCTAGACTATCTTATAGCAACATTTTGACCCACTCGCTCCTTTGTCACAAAAGCAGTTCTACTTGTCGCTGAGTTGAAACCTAGTTGTCTTGCAGACTCCATAGTCACCGCGCCAAGTGCATTCATGTATCGAAATTCTGTCTCAGAAAGCTTTGAGTTGAGCGCCACTATCTCAGACTGCACAGTCTGTCTCTCGGCCACATTCCAAATAGTCTCTACCACAAAATACGCATAAGCAGATATCAAAAGTGCGGTGATACTGGCCAATATCCAAAAAGATATTTTTGATGTTCTTTCTATTGTTTTGATTGTTGCTACTGCGTGGTTCATTTTATTTTTATTATTTGTTAATGTGGTTTGTGTAATGTGCTTTTGTTTTGTACTTTGTGCTTTGAACTCCCTTCTTGACCTTCCTGCCGATTCTAATTTTTTTCTAAGATTCGAAGCTTACTACTTCGTGACCTTGGATTTGCCAATCTCTCCTCCTCACTTGGAGTAATGGGTCTTTTTGTTAATACTTGAGCTGTACCATTATCAGCTTCTGCTTTAAAAAATCTCTTGACTATGCGATCTTCTAGACTGTGAAATGAAATGACCGCTAGTCGTCCTCCTGGCTTCAAGACCTTCATAGCTTGCGGTAGAGCGTCCTGTAGAGCTCGTAGCTCGTCGTTGACCGCTATACGCAATGCTTGGAAAGTACGTGTTGCAGGGTGAATCTTTCCTGATCTTGCAAATGCTGGATATGCCTGACGGATGATGTCCGCGAGCTCGAGAGTAGTGCTGATGCCGGCATTTGCATTTTCTGCATCTGCACCCTCAGCGATACTTTGTACCGCCGAAGATTTGTCATCATGAGCATCTGCAAACTCTTTCTTGAGCGCCTCCCTTCTCGCTACTATGGCCTTTGCTATGCGTCTTGAGTATTTATCTTCACCATAAGCGTAGATAATGTCCGCAATATTTTCCTCTTGCCATGTATTGATAATGTCGTAGGCGGTGAAAGCGTGGTCTACAGCGGTGTCACCAAATGTCATCTTGAGAGGCTCATCTCTTTGAAACGAAAACCCTCGACCTGATTCATCTAGCTCATAAGAGCTAATACCTAGGTCAAACAAGATTGCATCAGCTATACCTTCAGCAGACTCATCTGCACCTTTTACACCAGCAATGCTCGCTTTGGAAATTGTTTCTTCAAGAGTTCTGAAATTTTTTCTAAAGAGATAGAGTTTTTTGTTTATATCAAATGCGGATTTTTTTGAAGCCGATTTGATATTTTCTTCAGCTCGAGTGATAGCATCTTTGTCTAAATCAAAACCTATGACAGTGATATCTCCACCCAAGCTTTCGATAACTGCTTCACTGTGACCACCATCACCCAAGTTGCAGTCAACATAAACTCCGCCTTTTGGAAGATTTAAACCTTGAAGAATTTCTTTTAAAAGAACTGGTATGTGTCGCATGGTGTTTATATAACTCCTATTTCACCGAGCTTTTCTGCAAGCTGATCTGCCTGCTTCAAAATCTTGGACTTGTATTCCTTCCATCTTGTCTCGTCCCAGATTTCAACTCGACTATGAACACCCGCGAACACCACCTTGTTTTTACTAGCTACACCAGCGTATTCTCTTAGGAACTCTGGCAAGAGTATGCGACCAATAGCGTCTACATCAATCTCCTGCGCGCCAGCTAGCATGATTCTGTTGAATCCTCTGCTATCTGACTGTCCCATTGAAAGTCCACCGAGCTTTTCAGAGATTTTCATCCACTCCTTGACTGTGTACATGAAAAGACAATTGTCGAGACCATGAGTCACCACAACTTTCTTCCCCATCTCCTTGCGAAACTTCGATGGCAAAGAGATTCTTTTTTTGTCGTCTTGGGTGTGGGTGTATTCTCCTATTAGCATTTTCTTTTTTTCACATCTCGCCGCGATATGAATGCGGGATCTTTTTTATGCGAACCATATATCTATTGGCAGTAGATTTATGGTTCTTAAAAATTACTCACTGACTACTTCACTTTTTTCTTACCGTGCTCCGTCCGTGCTCCATTTCTTGTTGCAAATCCTACGTTTTTTAGATTTTCGTAAGATTTACCACTTCATCCCACTTATCTACTATTTTATGCCACTTTACCCTCTGTGGCAAACACAAAACACCACTTAGAAGTGGATAACTTTTGTGCAAAGTTTTGGAAAGTTATTTTTGGTCAAATTATTGAAAAATGGCAACAAAGTGGCAATAAAAATAGCGCCAGAGGTTCGTTAGAACGCTTCTGACGCTGTTTGATGGCCTGAGGAGATTCAGAGTTCCCCTTAACCACGGTAGAAAATCCAATTGCCTTGAGGTGACACGAAGGCGGATCCGGCTTTATTATTCACACCATTTTTTGTGATGATATATGCACCGTTGACCACTTCGAGCCGATTTCGTTGGTCTGGGTTATTGCCAATCATATTCTTGCGAATGAGTATGATAACCCAGTGTTCATCATCTCCACCAGCAGGATCAACCGTGTCGCGACCAACAACGATTTCGTAGTCGGTCATTGAATATTGCCCTACAAACGCCTCAGCCAGAGCTGAGGCTCCACCTTCACCAACCGTGGTAAACAAAGTCATTGCATTTTGTCTTTTCATTTTTTCTCCTTGTTTTTGTTGTTATAAAAAGTTGAATTTCAATGTACCAATACCAAAGAATGATGAAATCACTCCCGATCACAGGAATATACAATGATATTTAAATAAAATCAATATCTCCTTAATAGTTCAAGGCCCTTTATATAACCTCCTTCAATCTCTTCACTAAAAAGTCTTTTTCCATCACACTGAGAAACCAGCCAGCCTTTGGACCACTTTTTCTACCTAGAATCGACAGATAGATAGCCTCAAAAAACTCTCTTGGTTCTATACCGGTCTTTTCTTTTATAGCGTGCAAAGTAGAGTGCATAGCCTGACCATCAAATGTACCATCAGCGGTGATCTCTGCGCCTTCTATGTAAGTCAGAACTTCAGACAAAGCCTTCTTTTGAATATCAGAAAGTTCTCGTGCAGACTCTGGTACAGTCTCTTTTATTTCAAACTTATAATCTTCTGGTGCGTATGTATTGATCCAAATTTTTGCATAATCAATTCTTCGGCGTAACTCTTTTTTATCAAGATCACTGAGAGGTCGCTCTATGAGATGCTCCGCTTCTTTTTCAATATTTAAATGTTGCATCTGAGAAAGATATGCTACCTGTGAAAAACGTGGAGCAAAATACTCCTTCAAATCATCACGAATAGCTGGATTGTGCATCAGCCGGAACATTCGACTATAGTCTGTAGTATCACCATTGAAATATCCGTGAGCAAACTTGTCGTAAGTATCAAAAAGCACAGGTACAGTATCCCCGTCTGGCATAAACTCTATTACTCGCTGTGGCTCTTTTTGTAGCAAAAGTAAACGCAAAACTTCTGGTGGTAAAAGGTCAGCTATCTCACGTGACGAAGAACCTGCACCCTTTGATGATGACATTTTCTTTCCAGCTACTTGAAAGAATTCATAAGGAATATTGAGTGGAGGCTCTTTGCTAAATATTTCTCTAGAGATAGCTTCTGCAATATCGCGAGAACCTCCTTTTGTAGAATGGTCTTTTCCTCCACCTTCAACATCCACCCCAAAGACACGGAACTTTGCTGCCCATTCTACTTTCCATGGAAGTTTTGCATTGCCGTCATATGGAGACACCGTGCCTTTATGACCACATCCATTTGTCCAATTGAGATCACGACATTCATAAGTAACTTTTTCACCATCAAATTCTGTGGCTACAGTAGTACTTATTTTCTGGCAATTTTCACAACGAACATTTATAGGTAGCCACTTACCTTCTTTTACAGAACCAGAAATTCTTTTATATATATCACGAATTTTTTCCGCATTTTCAAGAGCCAGCTTGATAACTTCATTATATTTTCCACTCTTATAAGCATCCGATGAACGATAATATGTTGGTACAAAACCAGTCTCTTTTATGACACCAACAAAATCATCGGCATAAAATTCTGCGAAGTTTTTTGCTGGCGCCATTTTATCAGCACCTAAAGTATCTGGTGATGGCACATCAGACAAATGTCTACCGAGATAAGGTACATATACACTTTGATCTAAATATACAGGTATACCATCCACAGGATCAAAGTCATTTATTTCAAAAAGAAAAGTGTTTGCAATGCCACGCTCTGTAAGTACCTCTGATACTAGTCCATGAATAGCTACACCTCGAAGCGAACCAATATGAACACGCCCAGATAAAGTTTTTTCATCTCGGATTATTATTGGCTCTTTTTTTGCAATTTTATCTTTATATCGCTCTTGTATATCGTCAGCGATTTTATCAACCCAATACATAAGTAGGTTTATTGTATATTATTTTTAATGAAAAATCCCGTAACTTGTATCAATCCCCGTATTACTCTATAGAAACCACCACATACTTCACAGAACCTGCTGGAGCTTTAAACTCAAACTCTTCACCCTTCTTTTTTCCAAGAAGAGCTTCGCCGAGTGGAGATTTGAAAGATATCTTGCCTGTCTCATAGTCTGCTTCTTCTGAACCTACTATAGAGTACTTTTTCTTTGCCTTGTCAGACTTGTCACCGACTTTTTGTATAGTCACTACAGAACCCACTTCAGCAACACTACTGTGATGCTCTCCTACTATCTGTGCGCTAGCGAGCACTGACTCGAGTTGTGAAATACGCTCCTCGAGAGTAGCCTGAGCTTCTCTTGCGTCGTGATATTCAGCGTTTTCAGATAGGTCTCCCAAAGATTTTGCAAACTCAAGTTCCTCAGCGATTTCTTTTCGCTTTTTACTCTTGAGTTCATCAAGCTCAGCTGTAAGCTGTTTGAATTTTTCCTTTGAAAGGTATTCTGTATTTGAGTTATTTTTCATATATTTTTTAAGTGCCAGAAGTATACAGGTTTTGAGCGAGAGGGTCAATCTAGAGTATTTTTGGGTAAAAATTTGAGATAATTTAAGATAAATAGAAAAGGCGGAATCCGTGTGAACGGATTCCGCCTCGTTGAGACTTATCGGGCTTTTGTTTTGTACCAGTGTTGACGCGATTATTGCGATGTTGCAATGGTGCCGAGGTCTTCGACACGCTGCAGATCTACCTCGGCAGCCTCTACGTCAACGACT
>CAYWQF010000009.1:0-18427 GCA_964460835.1 uncultured Candidatus Saccharibacteria bacterium
TTCCAATATGAGAAAGCTCGTGAGCTATTACTCCTTCGAGCTCAGTGCGGTCAAGCATTGCAAGCAGACCTGTAGTCACAGCTATAGCTCCATGCTCCTTGTTGCGCCCTGTAGCAAATGCATTTGGCGCAGAGTCTTCTATGATGCAAACCTTTGGCATTGGTAGTCCGGCAGTGATGGCTAGATTTTCTACAAGACGCAGTATCTCCTTGTCACGAGCTGGGTCTGTACTATGTACGAGATCTATCTCTTTTGCGCCAGCAAGTCTTAGAGATATTTTGTCAGAATGCCAATAACCGACTATATTCATAACCATACTCAAAATAATGGCAAAATATATGATGGCTGGGTTGCCATAATACTGTCCGCCAAAGTACCCTACCGCCAAAAGCAAAGCAAAAAAACCAGACATTAGTATCCAAGTCTTTGTTATATTTTCACGTTGATGGGTATATAGAGTGGCCATTTTGTTTGATTGTTTCTTTGTATATTTCTTCGAGTATATAGTACAATATTGCCATGAAAAACGAAAATCAAGAGCTTAATGGCTCACAAGGCGAAGCGCAAAACAATGAATGGAACAGCGCGCAAAATGCCGAGCAAAACGGCAAAAATACCAACAAATCTAATCATATAATCTACCCTTCCTTCATAAACAAGACGGGTGTATGGCCTATCAATATAAGTCTATTTTTATTTTACAGTAATGTCGTAAGTATCATCGCGATGATGTTTGTAGCATTTACTACTGACTCTTCTGCCCTATCTGATCCTGGAAACTTGGCTGAGAAAGTAAATGGCGTCAGTATGATAAGTGCGGTACTCACACTTGGACTCACTATTATATATAAGAGAAAGTTTTATCTTTTTAGAGACACTACGAAGGGTGAATAGATTTTTTAAGGGTGTTTTTTAAGACGCTCCGCCACCACCACCTCCTCCACCTCCTCCCGCACTACCACCTCCACCAGATCCGCCGCCTCCACCAGAGCTTCCTGAAGCACCACTAGAAGAAAAAGCTGTTACAAAAGAAGAGGTAAAAGAATTAGAGAAACTTATTGGAGAAAATGCACCGACTGAAGACATAGATGTTGCGCCACCTGTATAGAAACTAGAATGTGTATGATAATAGATTCCCGTATTACTTGATGTATACCAAGATGGGTCTTTCATGGATACAGATTCAAATTTCTTAGCCCATTTTTTCTCTACCTTAAAGACTATTGCGTAAGGTAAATATTCACTAAAGCTCTTTTCATCCAATTTTGCAAATCTATTACTTTCAGTAACTTCTAAAAACATTTTAAAACCTAATAACTTTCTTTTTACTTCTCTACCAGCGTCTGACAACTTAGGATTTAAGAAAAAGAAATTTATCAAAAGTCTCGATGAAATTATTATAGAGATTGCAAAAAATATTAAAGGAACAACTGAGGTATCTAGAATAATATTGGATGCATTTAAATAACTTAAGTAATTTATTCCAAATAAAATAAACAATCCAATAAACACAGAGCCTACTGAATACACAATCTTTATTTTAGGTTTTCTATTCATTACACCCACAGAAGTATCATAAAAAGGTTTAAGCTCTTCGGATAGTTCTTTATAAAACCTTTTTTCAACAACCTTCATTCTTTCAAATAATATTTTTGAAATCCAAGCGCTAGTAGCGGCTCTTTTTGTAGAAAAAGTATCAACAAATACAGAATACATAGCTTTCAATAAACCAACTTCGTAGGGTTTTAAACCTGGGTCTTCAAAATCTTTCAACTTATGAATAGAGTAGTCTGATGATATGATATTTTTAGCAAACAGATACACTATAATACTTGTTAAAATTACAGCTATATATCCACCAACGCCGTCTTTAATCCAATACATATATACAAAACCTGCAACAAAAAATATCCTGAATATCACTCTCGCGACTTTTTTCGATATTTTATAGCCGTTACTTTTCTCTTCTATTTTCAAATAACCTCTAACAGCTAAATCTACTACTGTTGCTGGCCATGTTCTTTTTGTTATTTTTTCATGCAAAATAATATCCGCCATAGCAGGAGTTATACCCTTTGGTGGTTCGTATTCTGAAACTATTACAAATTTTTCTTTCCTCTTTTCAGTAAAATACCAAAATACAAACATAAAAAGTAGCACAAAAATAAGTTGAATTATTCCATACGCATAATATCTATTTATACTAAACCACTCCCTCCAAAAAGCACCTCTGTCTATGATCCCTTTTGGCCAACCATATGCCACAGTGACTTTTCCATAAGGAATGATGTCCGTAGCAAAGAAAGACCCTTGTTTATTCCACTCAGTCAAAGCAACTATATTTTGTGCACCTTCTCCGTATATCCACACAGGAAAAGAACTGGTACCGTATTCATTTTCAGGTACCGTGACACCGACAATAACTCTACCTATCGGTTTTGTATATTCATCAACAACATTCCAATAAAATTCATCTTTATTGAGTAAAAATGACACTGCCCCATGCAGCTTATAACCTATGACCCATTTTCTAGATTCATCCTTAGCTTTATAATACCAAATCACATCTAAATACCCCGGCCTCTCCTTAATAGTAAATTTACCCCAACTAGAAGTATCGTATTTATTTAATGGAACTGGGCTATATGAATAACGAGTACCATCCTCATCTTCAACATAAATATTGTCTATATTTAAAGTACCCTTAGTAGATATGGATCTCCAACCCTCGTGATATTCTCCTGTAAATATATATTGTTGAGTTTCTAATACATCTACAGTGGTATCTTTATTAACTTTATAATCTACAATTATATCACCGTATCTATAGTCTCTATTTTGATTTTGAGCAAGTGTAAGACTTGGAATAAAAAGTATAAGTAATGTTAAAAAACTTAATACTATACTTTTTATTTTCATATAATTTTATAGAATTAGACCAAAAAATACTCCGCGATAAAAGCATCAACTAAAACTTCACCTCCACATTATTCTGCGCTACATCATTGTCTGGCAAGTCGAAGAGTTCCATTTTTGTAAAATGAAATACTCCAGCAATCATATTTCCAGGGAAAGATTCTATACCTGTGTTTAGATCACGAACATTACCATTGTAAAATCGTCGCGCTGCTTGAATCTTGTTTTCAGTATCAGAAAGTTCACGTTGTAGCTCTATAAATGTAGTGTTGGCTTTCAAATCAGGATACGCTTCTGCCACTGCAAACAAAGACTTAAGTGTGCCTGCAAGCTCACCTTCTGCCACTGCTTTGTCATGCGCATTTCCTGCACCCATAGCACTAGCTCGCGCCGCTGTAACTTTCTCAAAAGCACCGCTCTCGTGACCCATATAACCCTTGACTGTGTTTACCAAGTTTGGGATAAGGTCATATCGTCGCTTTAGTTGTACTTCTATATCCGCCCAAGCTTCTTTTGTATTATTTACTAGTCTTACAAAACCATTGTAACTTCCTATCACCCATAAAACTGCTAATATTATCGCGCCTAAGATTATGTATATTATTGTCATTGTGATGTAATTATAGTGGAGAAACAGGAAGGGGGCAATAGAGGGTACTGTAGGTGAAATATGAGTTTATAAAATAAAAAAGACCCTCAGTCCACCGAAGCAGACTGAGGGTCAAGGGTACAAAGGGTCAGCCTTGCGTTGGAGCCGAAGGTCCTGAGGATTCGAGGACAAAGTTGCGAGAGACCACCTGAGCACCGATATCCCAATGACTGGAGTGGAGGACGGAGTAGGCACCGACTTCCCAGCCATTTTCCTTAGTAGACCAACTCACGGGGACCGCGCAGAGGACGACCTTCTTGTCTTCGTAGTTCGTGTAAGCGAGATGCTCTTCCACTGGGAGGATCACCTCGGTCTCAACATAGAAGATGTTGGGGTCGCCGTTGACAAGGAGGTCTCCCTTCTCGCCTCTCGCTTGCTTCGTCATCAATATGAAGACTTCGGTGAGTGTCGTCATCGACTTATTTACGCCCCCAAGTTCTTCGAGGATAGGAGTGTCCACCAAACGCTTCTTCAAGCGGTGGTAGCGTAGTTCGGTGTCGTAGATTGGCCTTTCGACTTTGCCGTCTCCTTGGAGGAAGCGGGTTTTGAATTTGTCCCAGATGCTCCAGATTTTCACTTGGACATCGTCGTTCATTTTTTCCACGAAGTGGTCTTTGGCGACGAACAGGGTCGTCGTGGCCGAAATCTTGACTGTACCAAAAGGGTTGAGCAGGGTGGATTTCAGTCTTTTGACCTGAACTGCGGCCGTGGGTGTCAACAAGCTTCCGGCAAGAATATTGCGGAGACTCGCTTGGTTCTTAGTCCAGAATTCGGCTTTTGTTTTGTCGATTTGTCCAGAACCTGATCCAGGTCGGGGCAATTGTTCCATAACGGCGGTCAAAAGTTTGACCCACCAGCCAGGGATTTCTTCTTTAATATCTGAGGTAGTTTCACTCATGGTGATTGTTCCTTTCATTTGATTTTGCTTGCCAGAGGACAGTCACAGGATGTGAGTAGTCATAGCCAGGAAACATCGATATTTTCGAGGTCTTTTGGCTATGACTACGTGCAATTCTTTACCTTATGAATTTTAAAAGAGCTATTATAGATATACTACATAAAAACATAGCCTGTCAATACATCGTAGCTCTTGTGAAATTAAAACCAGTTTAAATACTCTATCGCACCTCCCAACCCTTTACCTTAAAAGCCTCAGCTACACTTTCAATAAAGCCATTCACCTCACCTTCTGTAAGAGTCCTATCCTCCGCTTGAAATACAAGTCTGTAAGCATAAGAGGTCTTTGTTATCTCACCATCATTTTTTGCTTGTTTAGTAAATACATCAAATAGAGTACTTCGCACTAGAAGCTTCTTGACCTCACCTTCACTACCTTTATCGGCACTAGCGCCTTCAACACCATAGCCGAGCGCACTATATATAGTCTGAAGTACCTCACTCTCCTGCCCCGCTTTGCCAGCCTCGTCTGGTACAAAGACAGCGATGTCTCGTGATGAAAATGGGTACTCGGAAATATGCTTGAATTTTGTTTGTGGTAATGCTGACATCTCTGTGTCCTCTTTCGGATTTGGAAGTGTCGCTATGATGTCGTCAAGATCAAACTCCACAACCAGTCCTGTGCAAAGTGTTTGAGCGTCGCCTTCTAGGGTTTTGTATAAATAATTCTGCGAAATATTTTCACCACCAATATTTTCCAAAACTTTTTTTACAATATCTCCCAACTCTGTTTTTGCATCTACTCCCTTTAGCTGTTTACTACGAGCAATACCAAAAGCCAGAGAATATCTCTCTTTATCTGGACCTCTGCCAAATATTTTTCCAATCTCAAACATTCGCACCTCGGCAATATTGCCAGCACCTTGAGCATCTATGAGGTCTGCATTCTTTATATTTGGTAAAAACTTTTTAGACAAAAGTGTACTTATATCACTTCGCATAAAACCTCGCTCTATGGTCAGAGGATTTTGTATCACTACATCCCCACTATCTGTGAGTGTATATGTATATACCTCTGAGAAACCAAGTTCTAGCAAAGTCTTTCGTATTATATTGTGATAATAAAAGTTTTTATTTATTCTTCGCTCACCTTCGGCTTTTGGCACTACACCTTTTATCTTTCCATATCCATACACTCGCCCAACTTCGTCGACGATATCTTCTGTGATTAAAATATCCGGTCTATATACAGGGATTGAAATATTTAAAATATCCGCACCTTCATTCACGGCACCGCTATCACTTATGTCGCCCGCTACTGGCAAATCTAAACTTGTAAGTATTTTTACTATCTCATCTTTAGAAATCTGCACTCCGAGTCTCTCGCATATTTTTACAACAGAGACTTTTATATCTCGTCTTTCAAATGCCGTAGAGCCAACTTCATAACCTGACGCTCGTACATCTACTACCTGACCAAACAAAGCATTTGGGTTTAGCACACTGATATGTGCACAAAGTGATGTCATAGCAAGCTCCGCTCGCTCAGGAGTCACACCGTTTTCAAAACGCTTTGACGATTCATTTCTTATACCTACTTTCTGTGCAGTCTTTCGAGTAGAGGTTGAGTCAAAACAAGCTGATTCAAGAATAATATTTTTTGTCGCGCTAGTAACCTCAGCCTTCTTGCCACCTTTTACACCAGCAAGAGCAATCGGAGCTACACTGTCGGCTATCACGAGCATACTCGTCTCGAGCTTCAACACAGTGCCGTCGAGCAGTGTAATCTCTTCGCCACTCAAAGCATTGCGTACCACTATATCTCCTTCGACTTTGTCTGCATCGAAAGCATGAAGTGGTTGACCCGTCTCAAGCATTACATAGTTTGTGAGATCTACTATGCTGTTTATAGAACGTTGACCTAAAACTTCAAGTTGACCTTTGAGCCACGCAGGAGAAGCGTCGACTGAAACATTTTGCACAAAACGACCCATATATCTTTTGCATTGCACGGGTTCTGTATTCTCACCGCTTTTATTTTCGAGTTTTATATTTAATGCACTCACATTTTTATCGGCTATTTTCTGTACATTACCTTCCTCAGCTTTTATCTCTGGAAACTTCACAGGCTGTCCAATAAGCGCACCAACTTCTTGTGCAACATATCGATGTGATAGACAGTACGATGCTCTATCTGGAAGAACTTTTATATCTAAAATAGTGTCTTTAAAATCGTTTGCGCCACCCGCTTCTCCAGTCGCCCCGACTATACCGATCGCGCCAGATGAAGAAACTTCACTCACACCCTCTATTTCAAAAATACCCATAGTCAAAATATCCGCCAACACCGAAGGCTCTGGAAGCGGTTTATCGAAATATGTTTGTAACCATTTATAAGATATGAGCATTTTATTTTTGCGACTAGCGCGGTCTTAGATGTGATTATTTAAAATTGATTTACTAGACGCAAGTCTCCGGCATACATTTGACGAATATTATCTATGCCGTACTTGAGCATCACTAGACGATCTATACCTACACCAAACGCGAAGCCTTGCCACTTTTCAGGATCGAGACCTCCTGCTCTCAAAACATCTGGATGAGTGAGACCTCCTCCGAGCACTTCAAGCCATCGGTCTTTCCATCGCACGTCTACTTCTACTCCAGGCTCTACGAAAGGAAAGAAGCTTGGACGAAAACGTATTTCTGTATCTGGACCAAAAAAATCTTTTACAAATTGCTCGAGCACACCTTTTAAATCTGCTAGAGAAACTTTTTCTGCAACCATCACACCCTCGAGTTGATAAAACTCTGCTTCGTGAGTGGCATCAGTAGCTTCATTACGAAAAACTTTTCCTGGTGCCACAAACTTGTATGGTGGTGCAAACTTTTTTGGAAATCGTATTTGTACACCAGATGTATGAGTACGTGGCAAAAGCTTTTCTACACCGTCGGAGCCTTCTTTGCCGGCACCACCCGCACTACCAGCCCCAGTCGCACTTTTTGCCTCAAGCCAAAAAGTGTCTTGCATATCACGTGAAGGGTGATCTTTTGCCACTCGAAGAGCATCGAAGTTGTTGAACTCTGTCTCTATCTCTGGACCCTCAGCAATCTCAAAACCCATCTTGGCAAAGATACGATTTATTTCAAGAATAACATGAGTAAGTGGGTGTAAGTGACCTTTCATAGTTTTTATGGCGCTTTATGAGGCTTTATGGCGCACATTATAGCCCATATTGAAAAAAATCGAAAATAAAGTATATTTGTAGGTATATTTTGTACTACAGAGCCCCGAAGATGAGGCTTCCACAAATCGGCTGAAAACCGGCTCAAAACACTCAAAAAACACCTAAATGGCTATATTTTTCAACGGATTTATATATATGTTTCTTTTTGTCATCCTGTACTTTCAGGTCTTTTTGATACTGACTTTGGTAGAAAATAGGAAGTCTATAAAGACCAAGGAATCGAATGAGGCTCTTCCACAAGAATCCCTTCCTACAGTGACTATCATTGTTCCTATTTTCAATGAAGAAAAGACGGTGGTAAAGACAGTGCACTCGCTCTTGGCCCTCAACTACCCAAAAGACAAGCTATCCATAATGGTGGTAGACGACGGCTCTAAAGATAACTCTTGGGGTGTTGTACAGCAGTTCCAAGGCAACCCACAAGTACTTTTGCACAAAAAAGAAAATGGTGGAAAATACACCGCGCTCAACTATGCCATCACTCACTCTACAAGTGAGTACATAGGATGTCTTGATGCCGACTCTTTTGTAGACAGTGAAGCGCTACAACACATCATGCCGTATTTCAACAATCCAAATATCGCAGCGGTGACACCATCGCTCAAAATACAAAATCCAAACTCTATACTTGGAATGGTGCAGAGCGCTGAATACAATATGGGTATTTTCACTCGAAAAGTTTTGAGTCTACTCAATGCTCAATATGTAACACCTGGCCCATTTTCTATTTTCAAAAAAGATGTATTTAAAAAAGTTGGGCCTTACAAACATGCCCATAACACTGAGGACTTGGAAATGGCTCTTCGCCTACAAGATCATCATCTCGAAATACGCAACGCTCACAAAGCTATCGTGTATACAGTAGGACCTCGTACTCTATACAAACTCTACAAACAGCGCGTACGGTGGACTGGAGGCTTCATACAAAACACGCTCGACTACAAGAAAATGATTTTAAATCCGCGTTACGGAAACTTGGGTGTACTCATACTTCCACTCGCTATGTACAGTATCGTTTGCTCTATGATATTTATTTGTTATAACGTATATCAAACCCTCACACACACCCTAGATAAAATAGAGACTGTACGCACTGTCGGTTTAAACTTTAGTCTTAAAAATATTTCTTATGATTGGTTCTTTTACAATATTCAAACTACGTTACTCCTTGGTGTCTTCGCTATATGCGTCGTATTGTTTGCCATCTGGTACGGTAAGAGACTTTCTGGAGTAAAAGACAAACACGCGACAGATTTCGTATATTTCTTACTCATTTACTCACTCATCTCTCCACTCTGGCTTATTACATCGGTTTATAATACAATCCGACAAAGAGACGCGGCTTGGCGATAGAAGGCGTGGCAAGTCGGCATGGTTAAAAACCATCCAGCAGTCCATAAGATATGAAAAAATAATAATTAAAAAAAATGAGACAACCAATAGACAAAACAAAATACATACTTACATTCCTTATCACGGCTATTATATTTGGTGTGATGCTTTATATAAACAACTTCCTAGACCAAGCCAAGATCAGTGATGTAAAGGGTGTACAAGATCAGATAGCTATGGACTTACTCTCATCTGAGACACAGTTTGACCTACTCAAGGAAGCTTCATGTAAGTCTGTTGCTGGCCCATCTACCCTATCTCAAGAGATCAACTCCTTGGCTACAAAACTTTCATACCTAGAAGCTAATGACCAAGGTGAGCCTAGTGATGAGCTTATTTATCTAAAAAAATACTATTCACTACTAGAGATAAAAGACTATCTACTATCAAAGAGATTGACTGAGAAATGTGGTTCAAAGCCTATATCTATCTTGTATTTCTACGGCAAAAAGAGTGACTGTGCCGAATGTAAAAAAATGGGTGATGTCCTAACATATCTCCGTGAACAATACCCTGAAATGCGTATATATTCTTTTGACGCCAACATTGATCTATCTGCCCTACAGACAATGAAATCTATATACAAGATAAGTGACACTGCCCTACCTGCTATTGTATACAACGACGACACTTATGTAGGATTTAAGACTATTGATGAAATGAAGAATCTCATCCCTACACTAAAAAAGATTGACAAAGCTATAAAAAACAACACAAACGCAACAACTTCAACTCAGTAGATTTGGTATAATATGTTATAATTTTGTACTAAATGAGTGACAATATTAAACGCGTTGTAAATGTAAAACAAAAAATCGGCACTGGCACGAAAGTGGTTGTATTCTTACTAGCAACGACCATTCTTTCTTTTAGTGTCTACAAAAATGGTACAGAACTAGACGCAGCTACTATATATAAATACGGTACATCTCCAGATGCTATAAACGCACCGTCTACTCCTGTCGTATACGCATTTAGCGGATCCGGATCAACCACTTCTGGTCAAAACACATCGCCTTTTTACTCCATACCTTCATCTTTTACTTTTACAAAAAGCATGGGTCAAGGCGACAGTATAAACCCGGATGTAGCCTATCTCCAAAGAGTCTTAAACTCTAGCCCAGCCACACGAGTAGCTACTAGTGCCGCTGGGTCGGACTCAAATCTGACTACATACTTTGGTCCAAAGACTCTTGATGCAGTGATACGTTTCCAAAACCTATATAGAAGTGAAATATTGACACCTGCAAACATCACAGAAGCTACAGGTTTTGTCGGTATGTTCACTCTGAAAAAACTCAACGCCCTACTCAAGATTGGTATGCAAAATGGTATATACAGTCCTGTAGCCAGCGCTACTACCACAACAAGCTCACAGACTGCTTATGTCGCTACAAATGGCAACTCATCTATAAACTATGGTGCTAGACAAATAACAGACCTGTCTACATATAATGCCACGCCGGGGCAAACAATGAGCCTGTATGGTCAAGGTCTTCACCCTACAGTAAACAAACTTTACCTCGGTACTGTGTATGCTGGTGCTTACCCCTCACAAAACCTTGGCACAAAGATAACATTCAAAGTACCAGCCTCTATATCGCAAGGTAGATATCAATTGCAAATAAATAATGAATACGGTACCACCACATCAAGTTTAGTATTTTTAAACATAAATTCTGGAACTGACACAAATACCAATTACTCAAGCTACTCACCAACACTCACCAACATAACGCCAACAAGCACTAGCGCTATAAATTCTGTCATAAGAATGACAGGCACAAACTTTACTTCAAATAACAGCCTACTAACAAACCTTGGTGATATAACAAATATACGCTCTGCCGATGGGAAGAACATAGACTTTATGGTTGGATCTTTCCCTTTTTATACAAATACTTTTAATGCAAATAAGGGAAAATCATTCGTCCTTAAAATTAAAATAAAAAATGAATATGGTATATCTGCAGAACTTTCACATACATTATATTTTCCAAATACTAACACACCGACAATAAATACTTCCGACCAAATAATCTCAAATCTATCTTCAAATACAAATACGGGGTCTGGATCTGCTATATCTACTTCCTATAATTCTTCTTTGAAAACATACTTGTCTGGTGGTGCTATTATTCCAGCCTCAACAAACTATTCTACCTACGATAATAGCTCTCAAACAATAAACAACACCACAAGTGCCACCTCGGTTACAACAACTAGTGCAAATACTACTGGTACGAATACATCTAATAATGAAACATCATCTCTTGATCAATATAAGCCACCAGCAGATCCTTTATTGGACCTAGCAAGACAAATAGACCCTGCTCTTTCTTTCATCACAGACCCACTGGTTAGTGATGTATCTTTATTCTCAACAATAACAGGCGGAAGCAATAGTTCTTCTGGTAGTAATGGTAGTTCTTCATCTAGCAGTCTCACTGGTGTCGCAACACTCGCTGGTGGACTTGGGATTGCAGCGTTACTTGGTGGAGGTGGTAGCTCAGCTGCTTCTGGAGCCACAGCAGCATCTGCTGCTTCTAGTATGGGGTATTTTGGTGGAATCATCACGAGGGTTCAAATTTGTACTTGTAGCGGACAAACACTGTTGACCGTCCAAGATTATGCCACCAATGCACCAGTAATGAGTATGTATATACCTGGACTATCAAAACTCAACGCTAACTTCAACATATGGACACCTAGTACATATGTTATAGCTGGAACCTATCAAGGTACAGCACAGTGTCAAGTACTTAGATACGCTGGTGTTACGGCTTATTGTAACACTGAAGGTACATCACAATCTATCATAGATACAATAAGAGGTATTGGTAGTTCAGGGTACTAAGATAAAAAAGTCTATAAAACAAAAACCATACACATAATTATTAATGTATGGTTTTTGTTTGTTATGGAGCCACCTCCCAGGTTCGAACTGGGGACCTACTGTTTACAAAACAGTTGCTCTACCAGCTGAGCTAAGGTGGCAGTTTTTATTTGATTTTCAATCTAGACTTTCTTTCAAATGAACCTGTTTATCTACCGAACGTTTATTACCTTACCATTTTATCCTCTATAGTGCCAGTCTTTTTTGCGTTAATAGCACCCTCTCTTGACTCTATATTTTTAAGGAAAAATGATACTGAACCTCTGTTTTTTGGAATATCTCTACCTGTGACAATATCTCCAAACACCGCAAAACGTCGAGTGACATTTTCAAACTGATTTATAAACAATCTTTCAAATGCAATGACTGCGCTGTGTAGTAAGTTTCGCATAGAGCTAATACTTACGTGAGTGACAGTATACACGAAAATGTTCCATAGATTCAAGAGGGTCTCATCTGTACTCTCATTGCCTATACGAAACATTGGCGCACCCTTACTAAGCTCTGAATTCTTGTTCCAAACAAGCGTCGCAAGAGCGAATAAAGATAAAACACAAATTGTTAAAGATATTGTCATATTTTGGACTTTTTATGAGCGTCCCACACTCAAGCGACTGAAGTTCGCTACTTCTATTCTCTCACCAAACTTCTGAATAGCATTATCCAAAAGCTGCTGAATAGTAAGATCTGGATTCTTTATGAACGGCTGTTCAAGAAGAATCTTGTCCTTGAAGTAAGCATCTAGCTTACCAGCAAGTATCTGCTCTTTAAGGTTTTCGGGCTTGCCTGCAACCTCAGCTTCAAATACTTCCTTTGCCTTGTTCTTTGCTTCCTCACTGATCTGATCCTTTCGGATAAACTCAGGGTTGGCAGCAGAGATGTGCATAGCAATATCGTAAGCAAGAGCTCTAAAGTCAGCGTTGTTTGATACGAAGTCTGTCTCTGATACAAGCTCTACCATAGCGCCTATGTTGTTGTTTGAATGAACATAAGCTTGTACAGCGCCTGCACCAAAAGCTCGGTCACCTTTCTTTGAAGCTATCTCGGCACCCTTCTTTCGAAGCATGATAATAGCCTTCTCCTCGTCACCACCGGCCTCTTCTAGTGCTTTTTTGCACTGCATAACAGAAATACCTGTTTTGTCTCGAAGCGCCTTTATTAGATCCATGCTGATTTCTGTAGCCATATGTATGTAGGTTTAATTATATCAAATTTTAAAAAAGATGCATCACTTCTATACAACCCTTTAGGTTAATACAGAGGGTGCAATAGGTATTTAGCCAGCCTTTTCAACTACCTTGTCAGCGCTCGCTTTTGAAGCTGCAGCCATAGCCTTTCCCTGACTATAAACTTCAGCTACTTTGTCAGTAAAGAATGCAACACTGGCGATAGATGAGTCGTTTGCAACGATAGGATATTTGATAATAGAGATATCACAGTCAGCACCAGAAAGTGCTACAACAGGAATCTTTCGAGCAATAGCCTCAGCTACAGCGATGTACTCCTTCTTTGGGTCAGCTACGAAGATAGCGCCAGGAAGAGTATTCATAGTAGTAATGCCGCCAAAAAGACTTGTAAGTCTCTCGATATCTCGGTCAATCATAACTCGCTCTTTCTTTGTGTACTTGTTGAGCTCACCTTTCTCTTTTTGAGAAATAAGATCTAGAAGCTTTTCTACTCGCTTTCGAATGATTTCAAAGTTTGTAAATGTACCACCAATCCATCGTGAAGCTACAAATGGCTGCGCAATACGGTCTGCTGCATTTTTGATAGCGTCTCGAGCTTCACTCTTACTACCAACGAAAACTAGCTGCTTTCCAGAAGCGGCAACGCTCTTTATGAACTCTAGAGCTGTATTTAGCTGAGCTTCTGTCTTGTCTAGATCAAAGATTTCAACTTTGTTCTTAACTCCGAATATAAATGACTTAATAGTTGGGTGTCGTCGTGACTTGATAAAACCATAATGAGCTCCTACATTGAACATTGCGTCAATAGCAGGGTTTTTCTCTGTTTTTTTAGAATCTGTTTGTGTCGGCATAGGTAAGGAGGAGTTTATCATAAGGCTGTGTGCTTAGCAACAGGGGGTCTTACTCCTCATCACCACCATCACCATCAGTGGCACTACCTATTCCCCCACTCTCTTCGGCTTTCAAAATAGCCTGTACTATATCGTCTATATATCCATCCATGATACCGTCCTTGCCATCTATGTTGTACCAAGATTCTTTTATACGGTGATCTGTCACGCGGTTTTGTGGGAAGTTGTAAGTACGAATCTTTTCTGAACGGTCGCCTGTACCTATCTGGTCTTTGCGGTCTTTTGAGTATTTCTTGGCGTCTTCCTCTTCTTTGAGTTGTTCAAGCTTAGCTGTGAGGATTTGCAATGCTCGCTCTTTGTTCTTGAGCTGACTTCGCTCTGAAGTACATCGCACATCTACACCTGTTGGCTTGTGAATAAGTCGTACAGCAGTCTCTACCTTGTTTACATTTTGTCCTCCGGCACCTCCAGAACGTGAAAACTCCATATCTAAGTCAGCTGGATTTATGACAAAAGTACTTTTCTTTTTCATAGGCAAAATAGCTACTGACGCAGTAGATGTGTGTATTCTTCCAGACTTCTCTGTAGCAGGCACACGTTGTACTCTATGCACACCAGTCTCATGCTTTAGGTACTTGTATATCTCGCGACCTCGCATCTCATATGTAGCTTGTTTGAAGCCTCCTAGAGGACTCTCTGAAGAGTCTACAAGCTTTGTAGACCATGCTTGTAGAGCTGCATATTTCTGATACATCTCGGCAAGCTGTTGGGCAAATAGAGCGGCCTCTTCACCACCAGCTCCGGCACGTACTTCGAGTATGACCTCCGATGGATATTTGTCTGCATCCTCATCTTCCTTCATTATCTGAGCTATCTTTTCTTTGATACCGTCTATCTGTGCATCCAGAGTTACTATCTCTTCTTTGGCCATTTTAGCCATTTCATCATCAGATTCAGTCGCGGTGTCACTACCCACCATAGCCTCTAGTTCCTGCTTTTGCTTCATCAACTTTTCATATTCATAGGCAAAAAAGCTCGTCTTATGATTTTGCTTCAATTCACTTAAATTTTCTTCTATATTTTCCATTTTGTTTTTTGTTTATTTTAACACGATTTCAGTGTGATGTATTTTGACGCGCAAGGACATTTATGTGACCCAAGTGGCGCATTTTTCCAAAAGAAAAAGCCTCGGTTTTAAAACCTAAGGCCTTTCTTTTGTGAAGCTACTTCTTTGCTTCCGCTTTTGCGTCACTCTTTTCCTTTGCAGCTGCTTTTGTCTTTACTGCACTAGCCTGTCTGAGTTTGAACTTCTCTACTCGTCCTGCTGAGTCTAGAACCTTCTCAGCTCCTGTATAAAATGGGTGGCACTTTGCGCAGATTTCGATAGAAACACTCTCTTTTGTAGAGCCAATAGTATAAACAGCTCCGCAAGCGCAAGTGAACTTTGTATCTGTGTGATATTTAGGATGTATGTCTGCTTTCATAGGTGTAATTTATAGCATAAGGCACAAAAAGAGGCAAATCTGTTAGATTGAGGTCAAGTTAAACCTAGACCTTGCTCACCTTGTAACTAGCTTTAATTGCCCTGTAATATGTCTATATTGTCCTGAATAGTCTTTACTCGAGCCATCACTTGATTGCCGTAAAATAGATTACTACCACTACATGAACGGCCTGAATAATATCGACACGCCGCATTTCTCTCTGCTGTATAGCTCTGTGACGAAGCTCCTAAGTCGCCAAGATACATAGATGAGGCCATAAAGGCATCGGCAGGGTTCCAAGGGTCTGAAGCTGGCTTACCGAGCGCTGAAGCTATACGGTCTTTGAATAGCATCCAAGTAGAAGGTATAAACTGCGCAGGACCCATCGCTCCACCATATCCACCACTAGCGAGAGGACAAGAAACAAGTGTTTTCATAGGATCTCTACCAAGCGCTCCTGTGATATCTATGAATGGCTGTACATCACGAGTTGGTTTCATTACATTCATCACGACTGCCCCACTACTCTTTCTGGTACCAGCACCTGTATCTTTATCAGCTAGATAACATGAGCCTACATTGGCACCCAAGTTACTCTCCTGCTGTATTATAGCCAGCACGAAAGCAGCTCTCACACCAGTCACATTCGACGCGCTCTTTGCATACTGCACCGCATCACCGAACTTGATAGACTCTGCATCTCGTAGTTTAAAGAGCGCATTTCGTATATCCGCAGCACGCTTCTTTTTGTCAGCAATGACGTTTTGATAACCCTTCTGTTCATTTTTATTTAAACTCAAAAGTCGCTTTTTTTCAGCCTCAGATTTTTCAATAGTACGCTTCTCATTTTCGACATTAACTTTTGTGTCTATTTCTTGATTTCTCTTTTGATCGAGGTCTTTTTTTGCCACTTCGTTTTGTTGCTTTGCATCTCTTATATCGTTTAGGCGATTTTCAAGTGACTGCTTTATAGATGTATATGAATCAAGGTCTATAAAAAACTCTGATATATCTTTTGTACTAAGCAATGCTTCTGCCATAGAATAGTTATCTATCTCTCGAGTACGCTGAAGTATTTGCGCCAAAGACTCTTTACCTTTACCTATGCGATCGCCTAGAGCCACGATAGTATTTGTCTTCACGGTTATGTCCTTACCAAGCTTATTTATAGCGATATCGTGAGCCTTGATAGTAAGCTGGGCTTTCTTTATCTTTGCGTTGAGTATCTCTATATCTCTTTGAATAGAAGCGCCCTCCATCTCCTTGGAGTTTAATATCTTTTGTTGGGCAGCTATCTCAGCCTCAATAGAGCTAAGCTCAGCTCGGAGCTGGGCCTCCTGCTCTGGAGTGAGATCTGCTGCCTCTGCGTTTTGTGTATACAAAAATAAACCAAACAATATTGCTAAAATTGGAACAAGAAAAATATATGAAAGAAATTTGAATTTCCTTAGAGGTACAGACTGTCTTATGAACATGTCATTTCATTATAAACGATAAAGAGTAATAGAAAAAGGGCGCTAACTTTGTGATTAGCGCCCTTTTTCTTAAATTTATTTTCTTTTTTATTCCACAGGAATCTCCTCCTCTTCTTTCTTACCCTTCTGATCTGACACCTCGATAGCAGACATATCTATAGTAGTAGCAGTATCTTCTTCTACTTCTTCCTTTGGAGCTGTTACAATAGCAACAACTTCTTCAGCATCAGCTTTTGCTAAAACACCACTTGGGAACTTGATATCTGAAACCTTGATCTGAGAATCAAAATCTACGAGAGACGATATGTCCACTTCAATAGCATGAGGAAGATCTTTTGGTAGAGCTTCAATCTCTACTTCATGCATAACCTTGATAAGTATACCGCTTAGGTTTTTCACAGCTGGTGACTCACCAATAAACTCTAGAGGTACAGCAACTTCCACCTTCTTACCCTTCTCGATAACATAGAAATCAACGTGCTGAACCTTCTCTGTAACAGCATCACGAATAACATCGTGTATAAGAGTATCGTGTTCTTCGTCGCCACCTGTAAGAGTAACAACAGTAGACTCACCTGCCTGTCTCCAAGCTTTCATAAAGTCAGACTCCTTGATAGATATAGGAGTAGAAGCTGCTTTTGGACCATAAAATACAGCTGGAATACTACCCTCTGCTCGGACCTGAGATACAGGCTTTTTTCGTGTTTCTATATTTAGTTTTATCATAGTCCACTGATTATATATATATTTTATAAAAAGGCAATATTTAGAGGTGTTTTAAGGGGTTGGGGTCCATGCCGCTGGAGGGACATTATTCCACTGATAATTGTATGAGGTCCATGTACCATTACTCCACTGATAGTTGTATGGGGTCCAAGTGCCAGTATTCCAATTGTAATAATAGGAGGTCCATGTACCAGGATTCCAATAATAGCCATAAGATACAAATGTACCTGGATCCCAAGTGTACCCATATGATACAAATACTTCAGGAGTCCATGAATAACCGTAGGATACGAATCCGCCAGTATGCCATACACTTCCACCAGTAACTTCACAATTATATTGATCAGAATAGTTACTATCATCACAATAATCAGAAGTGTAGTATCCAGCATTGGTACAACTAGATATGTCAGAATAAGAGTTGTTACTACAATATCCAGGCACTGTATAACCAGCACCCGTACATGAACTAGAATCATTGTATGTACCACCTCCTCCAGAACAACCTGCGCCGTATGTATATCCAGCACCGGTACAACTATTCTCATCAGTATACTGAGAGCCTCCTGAACACCCCGCGCCTGCATAGTAACCAGCGCTGGTACAACTATTCTCATCGGTATATTGAGAACCACCTGAGCATCCTGCACCAAACATATATCCAGCACTTGTACAACTATTCTCATCAGTATATTGAGAGCCTCCT
>CAYWQF010000010.1:0-17654 GCA_964460835.1 uncultured Candidatus Saccharibacteria bacterium
GGAATCTGAAGTTTTAGTTTTTTTGTTATTTTCTTTGCCATAAATTTAGTTCTATTACATTACCCTACATTCTTTTAACTTGCAAGAAGTCTAGCTCTACTGGTGTTTCTCGGCCGAACATAGACACAAGGACCTTTACCTTTCCTCGGTCATTGTCTACCTCTGAAACCTTACCCTCTAGATCCTTGAAAGGACCGTCTGTGATAGTGATAAGGTCGCCAGCAGATAGGTCTATGGTGTGCTTTACATTGTCTGTATTCATTCGCTTGAAGAGAGTATCTACCTCAGACTTCTCTAGAGGTACAGGAATAGTTCCTGAGCCTACAAACCCTGTAACACGGGGTGTGTTTCGCACCACATACCATGAGTCGTCTGTCACTATCATGTCTACAAGTACGTATCCAGGGTAAATCTTCTCCTCCTCCTCTACTCTCTTGCCAGCCTTGATCTTGATCTTCTTTTCAGTAGGAACAATCACATTGAAGATTCGGTCTTCCATACCTAGAGATTCTATTCGCTGTTTTAGATTTCGAAGTACAGCATTTTCATACCCAGCATATGTGTGTATTGCATACCAATTTCTCTCTCCTTCGATTTGTTTTGCCATGATTTTATGATTTGTTTATAAAATTTTGTGTAATTGTTTTGTTTGACTTTTCGATGCCACCCTTCCCGTTTTTATAGTCCTGGAATAAATGATCTGATGCCGATTGTAAATATATAATCAAAAGCACCCAGATATAAAGAAACAGCTACAGATATAGCTATAACAAGTATTGTATATACCACAGTCTGATTTCTTGTTGGCCAACTCACATGTTTGAGTTCCGCCTTTGTTTCGTTGATGTATTGTTTTAGACCCATATTTTTGCGCTTGCGCGTGATTAAATTGTTTAAATTAATCTTGTAATCAAAAACACCCTTGCGGGTGTTTTTATATTGATTTAATGCTTATTCTAGGCCTTTTTTAATTTTTGTCAATAGCATTTTGTATAGCCTCGATATTATGCAATTTAACCCCTTTGGTGTGCTATAGAAAGCCCTTGTAGCCTATCGAATCTGATATGAGATGCTTACATCAGAAGTTATCTTATCTGATCCTGTAGGAAGCTCAGGAGAAGTCTCCACAGCCTTATCCATAGCAGGTCTAGCGCTCATTGTGTTGTACATAGCTGAGTAGTAGCCACCAATATTCTCATTGAAGCTTACTACTCGTACTATCTTCACCCCTAGGTCTCGAGCAAGCACCTCAGCTTCAGCTCGTGCTTTTGCTATGGCCTCTGAACGAACCTGTCTTTTGAATGCATCGGCATTGTCTACGCTACTCATAGGAGTACTAGCTTTGATACTCAATGCGCCTAGAGCTGCTACTATCTCACCTGTCTTCTCAGGGTGTGTAGTGATGTCTCTAACTTTGACTTCGATAGTCTCTGTTGTAGTAAACCCAGATTCTACACTCTTTGAGCCACAAGGATATGGGTATGCCACGATACCACTAGATACAGAAGAAGGTGCGGATGCAGGTATTGCTGTGCCTTTGTTTAAGATGCAAGGCTCTACTCTGTCTTCATACTTTGTATTTGTGTAATAGCTAATAGTTTTTATATCAGCATCCTTTATACCCTTTGCTTTTATGATAGCGAGGGCGCTTTTCTCTTTTGTTGTAGCTTTTGACTGAGATTCAGCAACGGTCTTTGCACTTTCCTCTATGTTGAAAGTGAACACTGTGATATCTGGCTTCACGTCCATATCTGCTTTACCTGTGACATTTATGATATTTTGAGGTGCACTCACACTATCCTCACCTATTGTAGAGTAAGTCTTTACTTCATTTATAGTCTTTACGAGCAAAAAGAGTGTTAGGACTCCTACGCATATTATAGAAGCTGTACGAATAAAGTTATTTAGCTCTTCCGAAGAAAAATTGAAATGGATTTTGTCTAAGTTCATTTTATTTTGTTTAAAAAATTTTAATTTAATAATATCGCCTTTACCTTGAATTGCCTTAATTTTACCCAATGAGTTTGTCTTACAATTATATCACCTTTTTATATGCATCAAATAGATTTTCAAAAAGTGAAGCTACTGTCAGAGGCCCTACCCCACCCGGTACAGGAGATATAGCGTCAACAAGAGGCTCTACATTTTCAAAATCAACATCACCAACAGCGCGTATCTCTGGCACCTCCTCCATGGTGATACCGACGTCAACAATGACTTGATGAGGCTTTATATGAAACTCTGTGATAAAGCGCGGACGGCCGATAGCTGAGATTATGATGTCGGCATCGAGTGTGTGAAATTCAAGATTTTTAGTAAATGAGTGACAAAGCGTCACTGTTGCATCTCTGTTTATCATAGCTAAGGCTGTTGGCCTACCCACGAGTGCAGAACGTCCTAGTATCACTATATTTTTACCAGCTATCTCTATAGCGTAGTGATCGAGTAAAGTGAGTATGCCACGAGTAGTTGCGGGCATTATTGTTTCTTTTGAACCAATCCATAGACCTTTTATATTGGCCGAGCACATACCATCTACATCTTTTTGTGGCACTATAGATTCTATAAGTTTATTTTTGTCCAAATGTTTTGGTAATGGCATTTGCACTATCACTCCATGGATAGCTTTATCGTTGTTTAGATTTTTTATTTCTTCCAATACATCATCTTCACTTACATTGTCAGCAAGGTGAATATGCACCACCTCTACCCCAACTCTCTCGCCAAACTTCTTTTTGTTTTTTATATAAGCCTCTGATTCTTTTATATTTCCAACTTGAATAATAGCCAAAGATGGCCTAACAAAGCCCTCTTTTACCTTTTCACTCACTTGATGTTTTAACCTATCGGCTATTTCATCACGTATTTTTTTACCGTCGAGTATTAATGCCATTTTGTTTTTTAAATTTCTTGTTTTATACGCCCATCTTGTTTACTGCGCCCCTGCATCCGAGGCGTTTTGCTATTTTAGACTAAATGTCGCACGAGCTGTCACCATTATCTCTTTGTTTATACTCATCGTATCATAAGCGCCGTAGTCTGAGACTTCCACAGAACCAGGAGGAAGTACTTGTACCACCCCACTCGCAGCGGACTTTAGTTTGCCCACTTTGTTGCCTGATACTGAAGCTATAGAGTTGGCTCGTTCTTCTGCGTCTTTGAGTGCGTCAGCCAGAAGCTTCACACGAAGAGATGCTAGATCAGAGTAAAAATACTGCGGAGCCTGTGATGAAACAAATACACCTTGAGCAACGAGGTCTTGCACATTCTTTGATAGAGCATCGACTTTTTGTATATCAGTAGATGCTAGTTCTACTTGCTGTCGTAATGTGTACTTTTTTGGGCCAGCTGGATTTGGATTATTTTCATAAACTTCATCCATATATACAGTAGAGATGCTCAAAGCTGTTTCTGGAAAACCATTTTTTATAAAATAAGCTTTTACTGTCGCAAGGTCGCGAGCAATATCTTTGTAGCCTTCATTTATAGTCAATGCATTTACAGATCGTGATATAGATACTGTCCATTTTGCATTGTCAGATACTATCGCCTGCTTTGCTGAACCTGTCACCGAAAGTACATTGTCCATAGTGCGGATGGCATAAAATGTATATGAAGCCAAAGCCGAACAAAGTATAAAACCAACAGCAAGTATGACTGATGCGCTTATGATCGGAGATTTTAAAATGACCGCGAGTCTACTACCCTGTCTCTGAGGTACTGTCTGTATTGTGTTTATATTATCGTTCATTTTTTGATTAGGTTTATTTTTATAATGTTAGGCTAGTCTCAAAAAGAGCTTGGCTCTTAATGTCTAAATACTAGTACAAAAAGGCCAAAAACACTATCGCTATGATGATTCGGTATATTCCAAAGGCGGTAAACGTATTATTCTTTATGTATGATAGAAATGATTTTATTGCAATCAAGGCAACCACAAAAGCTGTGATAAAGCCTACGGCCAGCAAGGCCAACTCATTACCAGATATTTTTACGCCGTGTTTTACTATGTCCAAACCTGTCGCTGCAAACATTGTAGGTATCGCAAGTAAAAAAGAAAACTCTACGATAGCGCTTCGGGAGATACCTAGAACTTCTCCACCAATAATAGTAGCGGCTGAACGCGAAACACCCGGGATGATAGCTATAGCTTGAAATAGGCCGATTTTGAAGGCTTGTGACCAAGATATATCTTCGATGTTTTGTGCCTCACTTTGTGCCATAGCTAGATGTGCCACAGTGAGGAATTTCCATTTTTCAAAGACAATAAGCGCAATACCTCCAACCGCGAGTGAAATGATTACCACTAAAACATTGTTTAACAAATACTGTTTTACAAAAGAATACAGCGCGAGCCCTATGATAGCTGTGGGTAAAAAGCCCGCCAACACCTTGAAGGCAAGATCTTTGTTTTGCAATATCTTGCGCCAATAAAGGAAGACGACAGCAAAGATGGCGCCGAGTTGTATAAAGATTTCAAATGAACTGAAAAAAGTAGATGGCTCTATGCCGAGCACATGTCCTGCCAATATCATGTGGCCTGTAGAAGATACTGGCAAAAACTCTGTTATACCCTCCACTATTCCAAGTATTATCGCGTCTATAAAATTCATATACCGTCTATGATATCACTTTCATCCTATGGTGTCTTTCAAACATTATTATAGAAACTCCAGAAACAATGAGTCCTATGAGCAGGCCACCAATAACATCGGTGGCATAATGCACACCAAGATAAACCCTAGTCGCACCTATCAGTACAGCGAGCAAAATATTGGCAGTAACAAAAAGTCGGCGAAGGGTTAGATTTTTTATATGAAGCTTGTATGAATAAGCTATGAGCATAAAAAATATCATTGCCATGGTGGCGTGACCGCTAGCAAAGCTATAACCAGTCTCACTGATGAGACCATCGAAAGGTCTCGGAAGCTGAACTACTGTCTTTGTGAGAAATACTATGAGCGCGCCGGTGGACATAGTGATAACAAACTGTGTAAGGTGTGCAGTCTTACCATGTAGCCACAGTAGCATTATTATCACCAAACAATACATCACCACGTTTTGAGGGCTACCTAGGTCTGTGAGCACGACAGCCATCTTTGTCAGAGACGGTGTCCTTATATATACAGCCAAATTGGCAAAAAAAGTGTTTACCACATTGAAGCTAGTCATACAGGTTTGGCACGTAAACATTTTTGTTTTTTAGATTTTTACACTTTAGAAGATTTTATAAAATGAATCTGTCTTCCCTTCTGACTTGTCTGCGTTTATATATATAAGCACAAGATTATTTTCATCCAGGAGTTTTATTTTAAAAACTTGATTGCCATCTTTGGTATTTGAACTCAAAATATTTTTTATAAAATAATAGCTATCGCCACCCGCATTTGTTGACCAAAGACCATAACTGAGTCTCTTGTCATTATAAAATTCATTATAGTTACCGTTTGGATTTATAGACATAGACCTTAGATCATCACTCTTGTCTTTCCAATTTCCAGATAGAAATGAAGCTATCTTTTGTAGGTCTGAAGCTTGCTCGGCGGTCAATATAGTAAAATCAGTTTGACCATCTGCACCGGGACCAGACGTTGCGTTTGCGGAGTTCTCCTGTCTATTTATGAGTGCTTTTTCTACTTCGGTCACAGACTTTGCTTTTTTGTCATAATTTTTTGCAATCACCACAACCATAGTAGGAAAACCACCAAATATAAGTACGATTATTAAAAATTTTAAGACCCAAGCAAAGAACCCAGAAGTATCCAATTTCATGAGAATAATTATACCAGAGTTTTTTGTTTGGATACTGAGTTTTTAGATGCGGGGTGTGAATTGGGTAAATTCGGTTTGGTTTGGAGTGTGTTTTTTTTGGGCGACTAGAGAGAATCGGACTCTCGATACCGGTTCCACAAACCGGAGTTTTACCACTAAACTATAGTCGCCATATGGTGCGCAGGAGAGGACTTGAACCTCCAAGCCTTGCGGCATACGAACCTCAATCGTACGCGTATACCAGTTCCGCCACCTGCGCAAATACCAAGAGCTACTACTGACTAGCACTTGTACTCGACATAGTACCTAATATCTTATCAATCTTCAACTTTTTACGACTTAGATATATTGAGTTTTTGTCTTTGTACATCTCCTTTATCAAGATAAGTCCATCTTTTTTAGCATAACGTAGCTGCCAAAAATCTTGTTTTTTAGTAGCAGAAATATGACCTTTTATACCTAAATGTTGCTCTATACTAGACCTAATCCAATCTATAAATGGTCTGCTGGCTGAGACAAAAGACATGTAAAACATAAAACTAGACTTCCATCTTTTATCCCAATATGAGTAGATACAACCATCACCGTCAAATAAACCTCTTAAAAAATCAAAAAATAAATGTTCGGGTATTTTAATAGACTTTAAAATTTTTGACTTAGCTGGACCAATTCCAATACTATTCAAAAATTCCCAAAACTTTGTATCTGAAAATTGAATTCTATAAGCTGTCATATCTTTATAACCGGAGTGATTTATGCCATGCTCCACAAATATATTAAGCGCGGTGAGGTAATTATGAATCTGCTCTTCATCCACTGACACAAATGATATATGCCTTCCATCCTTAGAAACACAACCATCGGACACTATAAGCCCTATTGCATAAGCAAAATTGGCAGACCACTCAATCTTTACCTTTCCTTTCGGTAGCGACACGCTTATATTATCTAATATTTGGCGAAAAAATGAACTATGCAGGTGCTAATTTTTATATCAAAAGCAACAAAAAAACACCGACTCGCGCCGATGGTTTTTCTTATCTTGACTGAACCTTGAGAGTTGCCTCCTTTGAGCTTATTCTGCAGATGCTTCTGTTGCTGGAGTCTCTGCCTCAGGAGCTACTTCATCTGGACCATCTGAACTATCTGCGTTCATCATAGCCATTTTCATTCGCTTACTGATTTCCTTAGCTGCTTTGTCTCGTATGTAGTAAAGCTTAGCTCGTCTTACCTTAGCTCGTCGTACCACCTCTACTTTTTCGATAACAGGAGAAAATATTGGGAAAATTCGCTCAACACCATAGCCATTTGATGACTTTCGTACTGTGAAAGTAGCACCCTTCTCTGTACCGTGCTTTCGTGCAAGTACCATACCTTCGAAGATCTGGATTCGAGTCTTGCCCTTCTCCTGAATCTTCTGGTGAACCTTTACAGTGTCGCCCACTCGCATGTCAAAAGACTTAAGCTTTGTAGCGTCTGTATTCTGTATCTTTGCTGGACCCTTTTTTGTAGTTGTTTTAGCTGCTGCCATAGGAGGACAATATAGCAAAGGTTATTTAATTAGTAAAGCCTTTGCAAAATTTTCGACAGCCTTCTCAAAATCTGGGGGCAATGGTGCCTCTATAGAAACAGTCTTTCCGTCTATGTCTGTAAACTCTATACTTCGAGCATGTAGGGCTAGTCTTTTAAACCCGAGGGCTTGGGGATGATTTGGAGCATATAGCTCATCCGCTACCACAGGGTGATTTATAGCCTTCATGTGCACACGAATCTGATGTGTACGACCAGTGAGTGGGTGTATTTCTAGGTATGTAAAATTGAGTGGAATTTTGTTGCGGATGTTCGTTCCCTGCTCTGACTCTTGTCTTGCTAGTACTTTGTATTCTGTCACAGCATCACGAAGCTCACCTCGAGCGTAGCGCTCGGCGGACCATTTTCTAAAATCGCCCCTACTTCTACCTATCGGTCGTTCTATCTTTCCTTTATCTTCTTTTACTATTCCCCACACAAAAGTGTTATATGTCTTTCGTACAGCGCGACCCTTGAACTGCTCTTTGAGATATTCAAAAGAATCTTGAGTCTTGGCTATGACCATTATGCCGGATGTGTCTCTGTCTATACGATGCACTATTCCAGGGCGATCTATTAGGACACCTTCTGGAGTACGAGACTGTTCGCCTACACCTTTGATTTTTGGGTAGTTCTCTAAAATCCAATCACAAAGACTTGGCTCCTTTGTCTTACCGTCACTGTGTACCACAAGTCCTGCTGGCTTGTTTATGACGAGAAGGTTTTTATTTTCAAATAATACAGTGGGTGTGAGTTTGGCTGATGTGGGTGCAGTCGAAGAATCTGTCGTGTTAGCGATTGTAGTTGTGGCATCAGGGGTGGCCTTTATTGAGTTTTTGGATTTTGGCTTTCGCATGGGGTTATTGTTGGGTTCTATATAGATACTATACAGACATTGAAATAATATACAAAATAGTTTATGATGCCTCAGTCGGATTATTATGTCAGTTTGGATAGATTTGGGGGATTAGCTCAGTTGGTAGAGCAACTCATTTACACTGAGAAGGTCACAGGTTCGAGTCCTGTATCCCCCACACGAAAATATAACCGGGCTTTTGCTCGGTTATATTTTTGCTATTTAGGGGATGAAGCGAATACTTGAGTATTCGCTGTCAGGACGAGAAAGGAGTTTCGTTATTGAATCGAGCCGAATAATAATGAGGCGAAGATGAAATCGAAACTCACCTGCCGACGTAGTCGGCGAGTCCTGTATCCCCCACAGAAGAAAATTCTTATTTATTTGACTTAATACATAATAGCAATACAATATTGATGTGGTGAGACGGAGAATATAGAAGCTGCCTGTTTGGTGGCTTTTATTATTTTTTAGAATAATTTTACGGTGACTTAATGTCGCTTATATATAATATGTTTCAGATATGAATTGGTAGTTCATATCAGTGGGCATGCTAATGGATTAGAATTCTCCGTCTCACCATCGGAGATACGCGGGTTCGATTCCCGTCGTGTCCACAAAACATATTTTCAGTAGGAATCTCGCCTTACAGGCGCAGTACAGGTTTCGCATCGTGCTCGCCTACGGCTCCGCGCGATATGCGCAACCTTTTCGATTCCTACCCGCGAGCCGAGTAGTCGGCTCGCTCTCGTGCCCCACAGACTAAAAAAGAAGTAGTAAAAACTACTTCTTTTTTAGTCTTGTGCTCTCGGTAGGAATCGAACCTACATTAACGGCTTAGAAGTCCGCAGTTCTATCCATTGAACTACGAGAGCGTGATGTGGCCGATTGTATCACGATACAGCAGGGTCTTCCAGTACTTCCGGTCTATTATTATAGAGCTTTTCAAATCGTGCTTTTTTCTCTTCATACATCTTCAAGGTCTTACTTATTTCACTATCCTTTGTATCTCCAGACACAAACGGCAATGAAGACGATATATCAGCCTGCATTATTGCACTTCTAACTTCAAAGAAGAAAAATATATTCCACACAAGAGATATCAGTGCCAGTAAAGCTAAAACTATAAAGACCTTCCTCCAATTTCTGTTTGGATGTCTTGTTATTATCTTCAACCCCTCTAGTATTTCTTTTGTGTTTATTTTTTTCATAAATTTTAATTTTTAGTCTTGTGCACTTTCTTGCGCACTTACAAAACTATTTCACTTTGACCACAGAAAACTCTATATCTGTTGTCCATTTATTTTGAATACTGTTTTGGCTCGCCATACTCTCTGTGGTACTAGCGACACTCACTGATGCACCCTTCACGACATTTAACCTCAAACTATTTATTTTTAGACTATAAGGCATAGACTCTATGAGCTTCAAAAACTTCACAGTGTTTGACCAGAGGCCAGCAGTGTTCATGTTTATAGTTATGAGCTCTTTGGTTTGATCATCGCCAGGCACAGCTTCTGTCTCTACACTTTTGGTTACATAGGTGAGACCTGAGTCTTTGGCCAAAGACTCTATCTTGCCTATGAAGTTAACAGCGTCGGACTGCCCTACAAACAACTCCCCTATTTTACTTTTTTGATCACTAGTATTTTCTGTCGCTTTTCGCAAAGACTCAAGTCTTGTGTATTTTATCTGACTGACTTGAATATCATTTTTTAACTCAGAAGTCTTTTGAGTGAGACTGTCTATGTAGTATGTAAAATATAAGTAACCACAAATAGCGAGCAGAGCAAGTACTAATACCAGTATTAATTTTTGAGTAGTTTTATTTTGCATTTTTATTTATCAAAATTTTTATACTAAATTCAATATTTCTTTCTTTGGCAAAATTTGAAAGTGGTATATCTACTGTAGAAAAAACTTTGTCACTTTTTAGAGATTCTAAAAAAACTACAAGATTGGATCTAGCGTCCGCTACTCCGGATATATCGAGTGCAGTAGCAGAATCATCACTTGGAGTAAATATTATATTATTTATCTTTATACCTCGAGGTTTTAAGGCAATCAGTTTTTCTATATAAGTACTTGGCAAATCCTTGTCTTTAAACAAGACAAGTGCTTTCAAAGAAGATGACATATCTTTTATATTCTGCGCAATAGTCGCATCTTCGCGTAAAGCTATTTCTTTACCTAAATGTTGTTTTGTATTTTGTGCATCAAGATAGCGACCAAAAGACATCACATATACAGGGATAATAAATATTGTACTGACAAATATAACAGAAAGTACTCCTATACCGAAAACAGTCCATGCGCGTTTTTGATATTCTTTTACGACTTTTTCTTTATATTCTTCTGTTAGTAAATGGAGCATATTTTTTATTTATATAATACACGATTATTAGCTATTGTTGTGATGATGCTTTTGGTAAAGCAAGACCTATAACAGTACCGTAGTTTAGTGAGTCTAAATATTCTATTGGCGGAATCTCATTTTCAAAAGAAAGAACATTCGTCCAAACATTTGCCGACTCTACTGGTAACTTCAAAGACAGAGCCATATACTCACGAAAACCTATTATAGAAGAGTCTCGACCAGCAAGTAGTATTTTCAAAGAAGCTGACTCTGTGTGAGAAAGCCAATACATACATACTCGTTGTACTTCATCTCGTAGTGCTGACACTACGTTTACTAGAGACATGAAGAGTACGGTGTTGTCATTGTTGCGAATAAAAGCCTTTTGCGATTTCATTATCTCTGCTTCTTCTTTGCTTATGTTGTACTCTTTGGCCAAAGCGTTTGTAAGATCGTCACCACCTATATTTACAGTAGAAGTAAATTGCACAGTCTGATCGCTAACTATAGATAACACTGTCTTTCTTTGACCAATGTTCACCACTAGATACGATGACATATCTGATTGCTTTATTATTGACTTAGTCAAAGCCTGATTTTCTATGAGAAAAGATATCGGGGTCATACCGCTTTTTTCAAATAGACTTATGTAGTCCTCTATCACCTCTCTTGGTACTACTGATACAGAAGCAAGACTAACGCCTTTTTTGCCAGAATTTTTATCTGTGCCTTTTTCGCTAGTGGCATCATTGGCGCCCGAAACACTAGTGGCACCAGTATGTCCCACCACATGATAATCAAACACAGCTTCAGCAAGTGCTACAGGCACATTTTCCTCCAGATGAAACTCTATATGATTTCGTATGGTTTCTTTGTCGGCATCTGGTATTTCCATTGTAAAAAGATATGCTCGCTCTTCTGGTATAGACACTTCCACAAAATTGAAACGATTTGCGCGTTGTATTTTCTTGAGTGCATCTACCAGGTCTTTGTTTGATGCCAAAGGTTCACTGTATATAAGAGGAGTTGGAATACTCTGTGTACCAAAACGTCCGAGCTTCAAACCTTCTGTTGTCTTGTTGAGCTCTACATATCGTATTGCCGTAGTAGAAATATCTACACCCACATGAGGCATAGCCATATATCTCGGTGTTGGAAAATGTTTAAAAAATGTATCAATAAAATGCATCTCACCAACTATTTTATCATATAACTAAGAAAGTTCTGTGCCGATAGCCACATCTTTTGTGGGTTGTAGTAGCGCGAGACCATTTTCATCTGAAGCCGCGAGTATCATCGCCTGACTTTCTAGTCCCATCATCTTTCTCGGCGCCAAGTTTGTGATAAATGGAAAAGATCGGCCAACAATATCTTCTGGTGCGAAGTGTTTTGCAATACCAGATAGCACTTGTCTTGGATGCTCTTCACCAAAATCGACAGAAAGTTTAAGAAGTTTTTCTGAACCCTCTATTCTCTCAGCACTTACTATCTGCCCTATTTTCATTTGCACCTTAGCAACATCGTCTATGGTGATGTATTCGGTTTTGTTTTCTTCTGTATTCATATTTTTGGCGATTTTTTATAAATTATTATTAAAATTTTCATTTGCATTATCATTGGCGGTGGCTGTGTTTCTGTCTGCAATGGGTGTACCTATGTTGATACCCTGATTCTGTGCACCAAACTTTCTCCTATCCAAAAAACTTTGCAAGATGACCGCTGCGGCAGAAGAGTCTATATCGTCTTTTTTGCCCTGAAAACGCTCGGCCGTTTGTGTACTAAACCACTCTGGCTCAAATGACACATTGAGTCCAAGCCGAGTGAGCTCATCTGCACATACCTTTATATACTGCATTACAGTATTGTCCTCACCCTTTAGATTCTTTGATTCACCCATTACTACGTCCACTATACACTTCTCTTTGCATATGTCAGCTATGGCGCCAGCAGTGGCTTCAGGTGAGCTTTTAGCGCTGTCTATGACCTTATAAGGGAATGCAAATTGCCCCCCTTCATCGGATATAGCTATACCTACCCTCTTTGTACCGTAGTCTACGCCTAGTGCGATCATAGTATTATGGTGCTAGTGTAACATAAATAAAGGTTGCAAAATATGCTAAAATGGCTTAATGTAATCGGTGTTGGTGGCTATTTAGTGATCACAAAGATAGCTAAATATCAGCAAAAAATAAGGTTGGGAGTTGGAAAAATACTGAAAAGGTGCTGGAAAAATAAAATAAGTATGGAGGAGTGGCCGAGTGGTTGAAGGCAACTGTCTTGAAAACAGTCAGGGGTGAAAGCTTCTCGTGAGTTCGAATCTCACCTCCTCCGCACACAAATATAAAGGCCGTCCGAAAGGGCGGTTTTTATATTTGTGCTGTCGGAATACAGGAGTGAGATTGCAAGCATCTCACCTCTAATACCAAAAAGTCAAAATAAATTATATGGCAGTTTGGAATAATACATAATGGAATACTATCATAGTAACAATATGCCTAGGGCAATTTACCAAGATGATCATAAAAAAATTGTTGAACGCTTGAAGCAAGCACGTCTTGAGATTGGTCTTAGTCAGATTGAAGTTGCTGAAAAACTTAGCAGAACTCAGTCTTATGTGTCAAAAATAGAATCAGGACAAAGACGATTTGATGTTTTGCAACTCAAAGAGTTTGCGCAAATCTACAAAAAAGATTTAGCATTTTTTTTAAAATAGAATGAAAACCAACAAGGATATTGTAAAAATGGTTCGCAATGGTCTTTTTCTTGCCGCAAGCAGGTCATACGGAGAGCAGTACGTTGAGCCGTTTATAAGAAAAAAATATGGCTTTAATGAATCTTTTGGTAACTATCACGATGCTATGGATAAGGATGGCTACCGCTATGAAATAAAGGCGTGCAAGGTACTTAAGGCAACCGATAACTGGAAGAAGCTGAAAACAATACTTGATCGCATACTTTTTGAAAATAGTAATCTTGAAACAAACAGACTTATATCTTTTGATGAATGTAAAACCACTGACTACTTAGCAAATGTTCAAAATGTAAAAAGAGATCATTTTGATTATCTTATTTATGTCCTTCTCTTTAGCGATTGTGTTAAAATATTCTTTGCAGGTAGAGGAGACATCCGCACTGGGAAGTTTATGAATTGGAGTGATAAGCATGGTCGTTACGATGAATTAGGAAAGAGTGGTCAGTTTGGTATTACCAAAAGTAATATACAATGGCATTTAGATAAAAACCTTAAGGATACCGTCACTTATGATGAAATGACCAAAATATTCCAAGAGTTATCAGATGAACATGACATTAGTAAAAAACACAACAATACAAAATCGGTCTAAACATCTCAGATTAAGCTCCGAGCATACAATTCCAATACACTGCATAAGAGAACCTGAGGTTTCTAAATTTTTACAATCCTTACTAAAATACAAAGCTCCAAAAGAAAGCTTGTTATTTTCAATTGGCTGTGAGTTACTTAGAGAAAGTAAAAACCCAGCAGTAAAAAAGTTTTTATCAGAATATAATTTTAAAAAAGTAGTTATCAATAACATTCCCCGAACGGAATTTGATCTCTTGGGATCTGCATATCAATACCTAAATTCAAAAAAGGAAAATCTTGAGAAGGGATCTTTTTATACAGGCAGTGAAATGGCGGGAGATTTCGTAAATGACCTTGATTTTGGATCTGGAGAAGTTATATTTGATCCAGCTTGTGGGTCTGGTTCGTTTCTGTTCCGATCAAATGCACCAGCCGACCAGATATACGGAATAGACAATGATCCTATTGCTGTAATGATAGCAAAATTTAACTACTTTATTAAATTTCCTTCAGCAAAATATCCGAATCTGTATTGTGAAGATTTTTTTGTTTGGTTTTCAAAAAACCAAGACAAGAAATTTAACTACATCATTAGTAATCCACCTTACGGGGCAAATTTGGATTTATCAAAAATTCCAACGAAGCACGTATTTTCTGGCGAAAGCTTTTCCTATTTTATAGAAATAGGTTACAAAATACTCAAGAATAACGGAGTTTTTAGGTATCTGTTGCCTGAAGCCTTACTTAATGTAAAAAGACACACTGACATTAGAGACTTTATACTTGAGCATACAAATTTAAAAAAGATCAAAAAATACTCTAAGAAATTTTCTGGTGTAATGTCTGACGTATATATGTTAGAACTGAACCACACAATTAGTCATCAAATGTTGTTCGTCAATAAAACCACAACAGTGATTCCGAAAGATATATTCAAAAGTTTACAGAATCATATTTTTGTACACCTTACAGATCAAGATATAGCAATTATTAAAAAGGTTAATAAACTTAAAAAATATGATTTGTCCACCAGTATTTTTGGGTTAGGTGTAGTTACTGGCGATAATAAAACAAAGTTGTTTAACAACCCACGATTTAATACTGAACATATTTATACAGGGAAAGAAGTTGAAAAATATAAACTAGTTTCGCCAAAAAATTACATTATTTTTGATCGAAAAAATTTACAACAAGTCGCCCCAGATGAGATTTACAGGGCACCTAAAAAACTTGTATACAAGACAATAAATAAATATTTAAAAGTTGCAATAGACACAACAGGGTCACTGACTAGCAACAGTGCAAATATCATTATTCCAAAAATACCGCAACTAGACATTTATACAGTTATGGCATTTTTGAATTCAACCTTATATTCATACCTACACTTTAAACTGTTTGGTGGTGTAAATAAAATTGCCAAGGAGAATTTGATGGCCTTACCTTTTCCTAAAATTACTACCGAGGTCAATTCTATAATAAAAGACCTAACAAAAGACGCAATACAGCGAGGAAATGACGAATATTTGCAAAAATATATCAATCAAGACATCTTTAAACTCACAAAAGAAGAAATTGAATACATCCAAAGGTTTTAAATACCACACACGACATGAAAACCTCCGAGCTACCCCTCCCTACCCCCTAAACGCCTCCTCCAACCCAGCAATATCAAACTTCTTCATCTTAAGAAAAGCCTGCGTCACTCTCCCTCTCTGTTCCTCATCCCCTTTTGACATAAGCTCACCCAGAGCATTCGGTACCACCTGCCATGACAATCCGTACTTATCCTTACACCAACCACATTGACCCTCTTGTCCACCGTTCGTAGTCAACTTTTCCCAATAATAATCTATCTCCTTTTGATCTTCACAATTTATAACAAACGATATAGCTTCATTAAACTTAAACATTGGACCAGCAGTCATGAGACTGAACTCTTGGCCAAAAATTTCAAGAGTAGCTGTCTCCACATCACCAGAAGGTGTATCTGACAAAGTCCCACTACTTTCCAACTTCGCATCTGGAAAAATAGAAAGATAATAATTTGTAATCTCTTTTAAATTTTTATCGAACCAAAGGGATGGTGTAATTTTTTTCATATACATTTATTCTAACACCACCTTATAAAGTATCAAAAAGATGGCTTGTTGCCCCTTAGAGTTATTTACTGCCCCCTATTTTTATCCATATTCACAAAAACTTTATAAAATATTTACGGTGGCTTAATGTCGAACTGATATTATTCCTAAATGGAGAAAATAAACGAGCAATCAGGTGAGTCTTCTGCACAAGCTCAGAAGTCACCAAACCAAGAAGTTTTAACAGACCTCACCACAGAGCATATACAGCAAAAAATTTATATTATTAGAGGTAGAAAAGTTATGCTAGACCGTGATTTGGCGGCACTCTATGAGGTGCCGACAAAAGTACTCAATCAGGCGGTAAAAAGAAATACAGAAAAGTTCCCAGAAGACTTCATGTTCCAATTAAACGTTGAAGAATATAGCTTATCTTTAAGGTCACAATTTGTGACCTTAAAGAATCGTAGAGGTTTACATCAAAAATACCTCCCTATAGCCTTCACAGAACAAGGTATAGCAATGCTTTCGAGCGTACTAAATAGTAAAAAAGCTATACAAATAAATATCCAGATAATACGTATATTTACCAAACTCCGTGAGATGATTGATGCTTACAGAGAACTTCGAGAAAAGGTCGAGGAACTTGAAAAAACTAGTGCAAGCAACTTTGAGCAGATATTTTATGCGATTAAGATGTTGATCAAAGAGGATGCTGAGCCAAAGCGTCAGATTGGATTTAAGGTTGATAAATAAGGCTTTTCTTTAAGGTCGCAATTTGCGACCTTAAAGAAACCTATATTTTTGAAGTAAACTCCATTTTCAATGTCACAAATTGTGACCTTAAGATTTACCCCATCAACTCCCCCAACTTCCTCACTGTATTTATATTCCTCGCTGTCATATTCTTGTACACCTTCGTACCAATAAACTTATTCATACCACTCTTTTTGTAATCCACTCTTTTTACATTCCAAACTATTGCACCACTGATATACCGCAAGTTATCCACCTCGGTCATCGCTATCAGATCAATACTTTTCTTATTATCAAATTCATCCCACAGAAAAAGTACGTCGGTCTTCTGTTCTGTATCATTTGTACAGTCGAGAGGCACCTCTTTGCATATCTTTTGAATATTTTTAGAATCACGCAACACGACCCTAATATTAAAACCAAAAGTTTTATATAGTGACTTTTCTATTTTATCAGCAAGAGATGCGTCATCCGTACCGTCAACATCACCACCTTTGTCCACCTCAAAAATAACGTTTCCACTGTTTATATAAGTAGAGACATTGGAAAAACCAAGTTTTTCAAAAACCTTTTTGAGCTTTGACATCTCCACCTTGTTATTTCCACCGACATTTATTCCTCGAAGTAGTGCTACGTATTTTTTCATTATCTATTATATAATACAGTCTATACAAATTATGCAAAACCCATCAGATCAAAAAGGTTCCCTCATACTACCCTTCTCTATCATCGTGCTCATACTTGTCGTAGCAGGGCTTATTTATTTTGCCACAAAGACGCCAGTTTTAGACGGCATCACAGGCAATAGTGGCTCAAACGGACAAAATGCCACCAGCACCGTACAAAAAGCCTCTATCGGCTGGTATACATTTTCATATCCAAATATCCTTACTCTCACAAAAAATGCTGGGTTCGAAGATGGTACAGGACTTGGTGATA
>CAYWQF010000011.1:0-16750 GCA_964460835.1 uncultured Candidatus Saccharibacteria bacterium
ATGCAGTATTATTTTAAACCAATCGCCAGGTTTTTATTATCAAGACAAGATTTTGTATCTGATGTTAGTAGAAATATAGCTCAAATATTATTTGGGTCTTGGCTGTAGAATCATTTACAAAAGATATCATAAACTGGAATATGGTATTATGGGGTATAATATTATCAACAATAGCCTGGTTATTGGGAATTATTAGTTTTAAAATAAAATGATGAATCCAATATACGTCTTTTATACAATAAGTTCTATTTTAGTAGGAATTCTCGCTATTATTACATTTATAATTAAAAAGTACGAATACGACCAAGAGCGTGAAAATAAAAAGTAATCACCCCGCCAATACCCTAATTTTCAAAACCCACACAAATAAATGAACAACAAACTCTGGTTTAAAGCAAAAAGATATGGCTACGGTTGGTACCCTGCTAGCTGGCAAGGTTGGGCTATTCTTACGGCTTATATTTTTATCGAAATTTTAAATTTTATAAGACTCGACGAAGTTTCTCATTCCAACAGCGACACATTGCGACCATTTATAATACAAACTGCAATACTCACCGCGGTACTTATATGGATTTGTCAAAAGACTGGCGAAAAAGCTCGTTGGAGATGGGGTGGTAAAGACGAGGAGGTTAAATAAGAGTTTGTAAATAACGTGATTATAGTAGTGCCTCTGCACATGCATAAATACAAGCACAGATATTATATGTAATAAAAAAACCACCTCTCGCTGCGTGTACGAGAGGTGATGTGTTTTTTGTGCGAAGTTTTGCACTTTTTATTTTTTGATTTTGTGAGCGACTTTTGCTCGACTGACCGCATCTCCACTACCGGCACGACGACATTGGCACACACATTGCCACGACATCGTACTTTGGATATTGGTACAAAAGAAGAGATGTGTGCTTGCTTGCGACGATAGGATCAAACCTTCCGTCTACTCTTTCCTTGAGACATACATGACTGTTGTACTCACCATCGACTGCAAAAAGACCTTGGGTCATAATGATCAATCTATTGTCTGGATTCGGCCTTTGTGGAAGCTGATACAGAGCGTTTGGACACAGAGACATGAGCGCATCGATAGCCCAGATACAAAGCGGGTTAAGACCTTCGGAACGAAATGCCAAAAGTTTTTGATGTGCCATGTGCGGACTGATTGAAATGCAGAACCTGCTTTGTTCTGCAATGGTGCAAAAACACACTTTTGGATTCTCCAAAATCTGATCAAAACCATAATCATGGACAGGATCGGTCGAGGGCTGGGCATTGAGTCCAACCGCTCTCATGAGCCTTTCATCTCTCTCCAGTACCATCGGCTCAAATAGGAACTCTAGCTCAAACTGAACACCGTTAGGGTGCCCGGTCTTTCTTGGAATCAAGCTCATATTTTTTAGGGTTCAGGGTTTTTGTTCGTATTTTTCTACAATTTTTTCTACCAAAACTATACAACCAACAGTAGCTGGTGTAACTATGTACAAAGTATCTAAAATATTTCATAATGGCGAGTACCTAAAGCTGTCAAAAACACACTAAAGCTTGGCCAAAAAAATGCGTATATTATCCATAGAAACAAGTTGCGACGAGACAGCCTTGTCGCTCATAGAGACAGTCGATATGACCGAAGGGGCAAAAAACATGTCTACAAATATGCCCACTTTTGAAGTGCTTGGCAATGCCCTATTTTCACAAATAGAGACCCACAAAGAGTACGGTGGCGTATTCCCCATGATGGCCAAAAGAGAGCATATAAAAAATATTGTTCCGCTTTTTTGTGCACTTATGAAAATTTCTATAGAAAAAGTTGCGGGGCGTGACAAACATCAAGATGATGAAAATCAAGATACTAAAGATCGAGATGCTAAAAAATACAAAATATTTTCACCGTCTGTAACACCAGAAACAAAAGCACAAGTATCAAAACTTTTAGAAAGAGAGATTGGGCTCGCTGATGCGATATTTGAAATATTTTCGCCATCGACATTGATATTAGATTTCGACTACATAGCTGTCACCGCGGGTCCTGGGCTTGAACCCGCACTTTGGGTTGGTATCAATTTTGCTAAAGCATTGTCTTTGATACTAAAAAAACCAATAGTGCCCGTAAATCATATGGAGGGGCATATTGTGTCTGTGCTTATAGGTGGCGATAATCGCGATGATAATTGTAGTGATAAAAATTCTGCTAAAGATGAACAGGAGGAAGTCGCAACGGGTGTAATATCACCCACAGTTGAGTTCCCCGCTCTCGCGCTTCTCATATCTGGCGGACATACAGAACTAGTACTAGCAAAAGATTGGCATGATTATAAAATACTTGGACAGACTGTTGATGATGCTATTGGTGAAGCGTTCGACAAAGTAGCTCGTCTACTCGACCTGCCATATCCGGGTGGACCGAAAATATCTATGCTCGCACAAAAAAGCCGTGAGGAAAATCTCGCAGAAAAACTTGCAGGTGTTATACCAACAGACAAAACTTTTGCTGACAAAAAACCATGGACCTTACCTCGACCGATGATAAAATCAGGCGACTATAATTTTTCATTTTCAGGAATAAAAACTGCGGTACTTTATGCTGTGAAGAAAAAGCTCGCGTCACAATCGCAAAGCGACACGCAGAGTGCTGCGCAGACCTCACTAACAGAAGACGAAAAAGCTACCCTCGCCGAAGAATTTGAAAATGCAGTAACAGAAGTACTGGTATCAAAGACTGCTCGTGCACTAGAAGAGACAGGCGCTAAAACACTTATCATAGGTGGAGGTGTGGTGGCCAATAAATATATTCGACAAAATTTTGAGCGTATAATTGCGGATAAATTTTCATCCGATGCGCAAAATGTAAAACTCTTCGTACCATCCATAGACATGTCTACAGACAACTCCGTGATGATAGCTGTAGCTGGCGCACTTCTACTATCCAACAAAAACACTCGCGTAATACAACCAGTGGATGTGCCGAACATAGACAACCTCCGAGCATCTGGCAATATGAGTTTATAAAAATTCCACTCACCATCTAACTACACCCCAGCTACGCCACCACCAAGCCTTTAAATATAACCCTATTTCTGCTAATATACACACATTAAATATATGACTAACGACGCACAAAATAGCGCTTCAGACAGCGCCTCAAAACAAGCTAAAAATACCTACATTGAGCCAAATATCCCTAAAAAACTCCTCTCTCCTTATGACCCAGAAGCCACAGAAAAGGCTGTTTATGCTATAGAGGAGCAAAGTGGTCTATTTAGCCCTGAAGCCTGTATAGAGGCTGGTGTGACAGCTCCTAGCGCAAAACCCTATACCATCATTATGCCCCCTCCAAACGCCAATGGGCGCCTCCACGTAGGCCACGGGCTCACTATTGCCCTACAGGACATATTTATCCGTTTTGCCCGTATGCAGGGTCGTAAAACGCTCTGGGTACCAGGTGCCGACCATGCTGGTTTTGAGACTCAGATAGTGTATGAAAGAAAGCTCGAAAAAGAGGGTCGTTCTCGTTTTGATATTGCACCAGCAGATCTATATAAAGAGATTTATGATTTTACAATAGAAAATAAAGCTCACATGGAGTCCGATGTACGTCGTATCGGCGCATCTTGTGACTGGTCTCGCGAAAAGTTTACACTGGATCCTAGCGTTATATCTGCTGCTCAAAATACTTTTAAAAAAATGCACAACGATGGACTCGTGTACCGAGGAAAGCGTATTGTAAACTGGTGTGCAAAACATCAGACTTCTCTTTCAGAAGTAGAGACGGAGTTTATTGAACAAAAAGATCCTTTCTATTATCTAAAGTATGGACCTTTTACTATTGCCACAGCAAGACCTGAAACAAAGTTCGGTGACAAGTATGTAGTAATGCATCCAGAAGACGCTAGATACAAAGAATACACAGACGGACAAAAGATAGAGTTAGAGTGGATAAATGGACCAATACAAGCGACTATTATAAAAGATAGTGCTATTGATATGGAGTTTGGTACAGGTGTTATGACTATCACTCCTTGGCATGACAATATCGACTTTGATATTGCACAAAGACACAATCTAGAAGCGGAGCAAATCATTGATTTCAAAGGCAAGCTCCTCCCCATAGCTGGTGAATTTGCAGGACTACACATAAGCAAAGCTCGTCCACTTATCGTAGCAAAACTTCAGGAAAAAGGTTTGCTTGTAAAAGTTGAGGAAAACTATACTCACAATGTAAAAACTTGCTACAAGTGTAATACACAAATAGAGCCTCAGATCAAAGATCAATGGTTTGTAAAGATGCAACCTCTTGCTCAAATGGCGCTCGAGGCTGTACAAACTAGCAAAGTGACTTTTATGCCAGACAATTATGAAAAAATATTCACATATTGGATGGAAAATACTTTGGATTGGAATATTTCTCGTCAAATCATCTGGGGTATACCGATACCTGCAAAGATATGCACAAACTGCAACGAGGGTTATTTGGACGACAGCGCAAAGGATAGTGCTGGAGCAACTAGTGTGCAAATCACACGATGCAAAAAATGTGATGGTGAACTCGTACAGGATACAGATACATTTGATACATGGTTTTCTTCTGGACAATGGCCACTCTTGGCGCTTGGATACACTGGCGCTGACGGCGATGCTACTGGCGCGGCAAACTCTGACAAAAACTCAGATGTAGCAACATATCACCCTACACAACTCATGGAAACAGGTCGCGACCTCATATTCAAATGGGTGCCTCGAATGGTTATTTTCTCACTGTACCTAAAACAAGAAGTACCTTTTGAAAAAGTATATCTACACGGTATGGTCAATGACGCCAAAGGTAAGAAAATGTCCAAGTCTGTAGGAAATGTGATCAGTCCAATAGACCTCGCAGACAAGTTTGGTGCTGACGCGCTTCGAATGGGACTTGTTGTGGGTAACACTCCTGGCAATGACCTTTCACTATCTGAAGACAAGATAAAGGGTTACAAACATTTTGCCAATAAACTTTGGAATATTACACGCTTCATACTCACCTATGCTGACACTTTGGGTGCTAAGTATGACGCAGAGGCTGGAGTAAAAGCAGAGCCAGAGCTTTCAAAAGAGCGTGACGATATCTTTGAGGCCATTACAAAGGAGCTAGAAGAATACAAAGTTCATCTTGCGGCAGAAAAAGTGTATCACTATGCGTGGACTACACTTGCAGACAAGATACTAGAAGAAAGTAAAGTGATTTTTACTAGCTACGCGGATGTAGCAGAGAAAAATTCTCGAATACAATTCCTACTACACACTCTTCGTGAGCTCATAAAAGTCATTCACCCATTTATGCCACATATCACCGAAGAACTTTGGTCACTTATCACCACCGGAGAAAGTTTTGCTGACATTGATGCAAAAGATTATGTTAAAATAAAGCCAGCCGATCTCTTGATGGCGCAAAAATGGCCTACTCGACAGACACAACAGAAATAATTCAATATTTTCACTCTGCACTCGCGAGTGCTTCTGCTTCTATAGGTCAATCTCCATCTTATATACTCAGTGCTTTTTTCTATGCACTCATAGGTGGTGTATTTCCTGCTCTTATATGGCTTTGGTTTTGGATGCATGAAAGTCACGAGCATCATGAGCCAAAGCAGACTATTTGGCTTACTTTTGTAGCTGGCATGTGCTGTGTATTTATAGTTTACCCATTGCAAAAGCTTACTTCACTCTTGCCAGTAAGCATGCGTGGTACTGGTATAAATGAAACAGTGAGTAGTCTACCAGTACTCATCATCTGGGCATTTTTCGAAGAGACTGTGAAGTTTGGTGCAGCGTACTTTGTCGCCTTGAGAAATCGTATATCTGTATTTGATGAGCCTATAGATGCTTTTGTATATCTCATGACAGCAGCACTTGGTTTTTCAGCTATGGAAAATACATTTTTCTTGCTTAGTCCGTTACTTCAAGGTGAGACAGTTATCAGTATTATGACTGGCAATATGCGATTTATGGGCGCCAACCTTCTACATGTCGCATCATCTGGTGTCCTATCGCTATTTATTGCATTTGCCTATTTTAAGCGTGAATGGATACAAAAAATATTTACCGTTACAGGTATACTCGTCGCAACTCTATTGCACGCCTGCTTCAATTTACTTATAATATTAATCACAGAGTCAGCAAAGGAAAAAATATTTATAGCTTTCTCTCTCGTTTGGATAAGTATCATACTTCTCATACTTAGTTTAGAAAGAGTTAAGACTATAAAAGAATTCTGATATAATAAAAGCTGTAATATAGTCTGCATTTATCCTTAAAAACTTCATTAAAAAATAATTCATTTATGAAAAAAAGATCTTTCTTCGAGCGACTAACTGGTACAGTAAACATAGACGATGATGAGCTACTAAATGATGACGAGCTCGTACCTGAGCCAAAAAAACGCGGTAGTATAGTGCGTAACGATGCCATACTAAGTGGCCATAGTGACCGTGGTGTAGCAGGAAGCTCTAGCTCTACATGGCTAGACGAACAGTCTGGTGAAGGAGAGCTATCAGTAGATGTATATCAGACTCCTGATGACATCATCGTCCGAGCAATGATACCTGGCGTAAAGAAAGACGATGTGGATATTGCTATATCTCGTGACTCTATCACTATACGTGGTTCTAGAAAAGAAGATCGTACTGTAAATGAAGACAACTATATGCTCCGAGAGCTTTACTGGGGTGCTTTCTCACGTATGATACGACTTCCTCACGAGATAGACATAGAAGGTGCAGACGCTACAGAAAGCCAAGGTGTGCTCACTATCAAGCTTCCTCGTATCGACAAGGATAGACAAGCAAAGCTTCGAGTGAAGTCGGTTTAGGTTTAAGATAAAGGTAAAAATTTCGCCTACTACAATTATTTAAATATTAGTACCATAAAAAATACCACCTTCGCGGGTGGTATTTTTTATCTAACAAGTTTTATTTAAATCTAGGCAGCTACTTCTTCTGCCACAGGAGCCTCAACAGGTACTTCTACTGGAGCTGGTGCTTCTTCTACAGGAGCGGGAGCCTCAACTTCAGCTGCTGGTGCAGGAGTAGGTGCTGCTACGGGTGCAGGAGCTGGAGCTTCTTCTACAACTTCCTCCTTCTTAGCAACAGTTTTCTTTGGAAGAACGTTCTTTTTCTTGGCTGTAATGATGCCATTTGAAACCAATAGGTTGTGAGCTGTATCCGAAACCTGAGCACCAACACTCATCCAGTGCTTTATACGGTCACCTTTTAGGATAGTACCGTCCTTTCGGAAACTGTGTGAGCCAAGTATTTCTAGGAACTTTCCACTCTTTGTAGAGTTCTTAGAATCTGTTAAAACAAGCCGAAAAGATGGCTGATTTTTCTGTCCAACGCGCTGTAGTCGTATCATTAACATAGTGGGTACCATACTATCAAATAAGGTAAAAAAGGTCAATTATTCGCCCTAAATCTGTCCCCAACCCTTTATATTAAAGCCTTTTTCTGATAGCATAGGTCGTATAATGCATAATCAACTAACAGGAATAATCTCATTAAACGCTAAGGGTAAAGGGTTCGTACGTATAGAAGGTCGCGAGGATGATGTACCAGTAGAAGCAGAAGATATAGGCTTGGCACTGCCTGGTGACACTGTCACAGTAGAGACATACAAAGGGTTTAGAGACACTATATATGGAAAGGTACTGCATATTGTAGAGCGAAAGAAAACACAGTTTGTAGGTACTGTATTTGCAAATGAATATCACAAAGAAAATCCAAAGGCACCGGAGTTTGTACTCATTCCAGACGATCGTAGGACAAATATTGATATTGAAATAGTAAACACTTCTGCAGATTCAAAACTTTCACTGAAAGATCTCAAGGAAGACTTGAAGGCTATTGTAGACATCACAGACTGGCAAGAAGAAGATGGTCGAATCCCCCGCGGTACCCTCGTAAAGATAATCGGTAAAAAAGGAGACAACAATGTGGAAATGGAATCTATAGTACTTGAGCGTGGATTTGATACTACATTTGATGATGAAGTGGTGGCAGACGCAGAAGAAGCTGCAAAGATGTACAGCTCTGTGCTACCAAATGCTGAAGACCTATCATCTCGTCGAGATATGCGTGGAGTATTCACTTGTACTATAGACCCATTTGATGCCAAAGACTTTGACGACGCACTTTCTATACGCAAGCTCGCGGATTATGAAAAGAGAGCTTATTCAAATGAAACAAAGAGCTACTCTGGTGAAGCTTTGCCCGAAGCATACTACGAGATTGGTATACATATTGCTGATGTTGCACACTTTGTACGCCCAGGCACAGCATTAGACCGCGAGGCTCGTAAACGCGCTTTCTCTGTATACCTCGTGGACCGAACTATTCCTATGCTCCCTTCAGTACTTTCAAACGGTATGTGTTCTCTAAACCCTGAGGAAGATCGTTTTGCCTTTTCTACTATTTTCATGACTGACAAAGATGGCAAGATTTTGGATAAATGGTTTGGACGAACAATCATTTACTCAGACAAAAGATTTACCTACGAAGAAGTACAAGAGGTACTCAATAAAATAAAAGCTGGTGAAATATCTGACACAATACTAGATACTGAAAACGAGAACGCTTGGAATAAAGCTGACAACTCATATGCAATGGAACTTTCTGAGATGAACAGAATCGCTAAAAACATGCTCAAGATTCGCCAAGACAAAGGTTCTATAGACTTCGAGTCAACAGAGATCAAGTTTAAACTTGATGATGAAGGTCGCCCTATTGCTGTGTACAAAAAAGAGCGTCTCGATGCGCATAGACTAGTAGAAGAGTATATGTTGCTCGCCAATCGTGAGGTAGCAGAATTTATTCACACTAAAAATAAAGTACTCAAGTCAGAAAAATCTGGTGTGTATCGAGTACATGATGTACCAGACTACGATCGACTTCAGGACCTCGGTATATTTGTGAGAGCTCTTGGCTTTGATTTCAATCCTACAAAAAACATCGCACCTAAAACTGTGCAGAACTTACTCAAAGAAGTAGAGGGTTCTCCTGCTGAAGCTGTTATAAAAATAGCCACACTTCGATCTATGGCCAAGGCTACATATGCTACTGGCAATACCGGCCACTTTGGTCTAGCTTTTGATTTTTATACACAATTCACTTCCCCTATTCGTCGATATCCAGACCTTATGGTGCATCGAATACTTGCCATACTTCTCGAAGGTAAGACTGTGCCTCATCACATGGCCATTACTCTAGAAAAGATCTGTGTAGACTCATCTCGTCGTGAAGTAGAGGCTGCTGACGCTGAGCGAGCTTCTGTGAAGTATAAACAGGTGGAGTTTATGATTGGAAAAGTGGGTCAAGAGATGGACGCTGTGGTATCTGGCATAGCTGACTGGGGTATGTATATAGAAGAACCGACTGCCAAGGCAGAAGGTTTGATTCGTCTCAAAGATTTGAAGCCAGACGACTTCTATAGTGTGGATCAAAAGAACTACAAGATAGTCGGCCAAAACACAAAAAGAGAATTCAATATAGGCGATGCAGTAAAAGTGAAGCTAGTGAATGCAGACTTGGATAACAAGATGCTGGAATTTCAGTTGGTGGGGTAGAAAATGCTACTTCGCCACAGCCTGTGCTTCTTCAAATGCAATAGATAGGAGCTTAGAGTACCCTTCATTGCCCATAGTGACTCCATATATAACACCCGCTCGAGACATTGTCTCACGATTGTGAGTGATGAGTATAAGCTGTGAATGTTTTGAAAGTGCCTCTATCATATCTCCGTACTTTCGAGAGTTGGCTTCATCTAGCGCAGCATCTGTCTCATCTAGAATAACAAAAGGAGGTGGATTGACCTGTGACATAGCAAAGAGAAGTGCAATAGAAGTGAGGGCTCTCTCGCCTCCAGATAGCATTGTGAGACCTTTTATACGCTTGTGTGGCAATGATACATTTATATCTATACCCTCTTGTGCCTCTGTGTCTTCTGGCAATCCTGCGCCCATACTAGCATTTGCAGACATAGCCATAGCCTCAGATAGATCATCTAGACCATCGTCTCCACCAGCACTTTTACGTCGCTTCTTTTCTTCACGTACTATTTTGAGCTCGGCGCTACCACCGCCAAACATTAGTCCAAAAAAGTTTCCAAATTCTTTATTTATTTTATGAATACCCTCTTTGAAAAGTTGGTCGAGCTTTTGATTGAGCTCTGTTATGAGATTTTTCAAAGACTCTGATGAGTTGATGAGATCTGTGAGCTCACGAGCGAGGAAAGCATCGCGCTCTTCAGCATCTTTGTATTCGCGCATTATATCGTCGCCTCCTGCACCACCTATTTCCTCAAGACGGATTTTTATTTTTTCAATATTTCTTCGGCGATCGTGCTGTGCTTGGCGATCTTCATTTGTTAGAACAGGCGCATCTCCGGACGCGGGCACATTTTCCGCAAATTTTTCAAAAAACTTCTCATAGTCCACAGCGTCTCTGCCAACTATTATCATCGCCTCCTGCATCTCTCTGTTGCAAGACTCCTCCTCTCCGTGCAAGTGCTCCTGTCGAAGCTTTATAGACTCGAGCTCAGAGTGAAGTTCATTTTGTCTAGACATTATACGCAATATTGCCTTTTCACTTTCTACATTTTTATCTTTTTCTTTATCTATTTCTAGTTTAATATCCGCATACTTTTTCGATTGCTGTATTTCTTCTTCAGAATATTGAGACAATTTATTTTCCAGCGCCCCAATCTCTTCACTTATACGCGAGATTTCATTTTCTTCAGATTCAACTATGTTTATTTTTTTAGCCTGAGCGCCAGAACCACCACCAAGACTTGCATCACTCTTGTGATGATTTACAAAGTCGCCAATAGTATCGCGTATTTCGCTTAGCAAAGTCTTCACATTTTCTATGCGATTCTCTATAGACATACCGGCAAAGTCGCCACTAGTGACACCTTCTACACCACCCTCGAGCGACTCTATAGCCACAGCCACTTTTGTCTCTATATCACGACTTATCACCTCCACTTCGCGCAGATATACCTGTTTTGTACTAGACTCACTTGCCTCCTTGAGCTTCTTCTCTATCGCCCGGCGCAAATAAGAGAGCTCACCCTCAAGTCGCCCTATCTCTCGTACACAAGCGTCTTTTTTCTGACGAGTCTCGCGCATATTTGATTCGAGTGCAAAAAGCTCCGATGACTTACCGCTCTCACCTAGGCTAGCTGACGCAGAGTCCACTATCTTTTTGTGATGACTCAAATCTCTATCTAACGCATGAAGTTCTTCTGTAGGAGCATGTCTCTGTGCTGACAAAAGCTCTTTTTCTTTTTTAATATACGCAGTCTCTCGCGCAAAATACTCCTGATACGCTCCTGTAAGTTCAGCTCGCAAAAGCACAGCTTTCTCTATTTTTTCTACTTGCTTACGCAAAAATTTTATATGAGGCGCAATCTCTCGTCGCAAAGATTCTATATCTTTTATATGAGTCGCTGTTTTTTCTAGCTTCTTTTCACTTTCATCTTTTTTGTATTGATAAACCTTGAGGCCTAGTGCGTCTTCTATCATCTCTCTTCGCTCACGAGGTGCAGATGATAGAAGCCTATCCGCTTCACCTTGAGATATTATATGATGCCCTGATGAACCAATGTTGGCATGAGCTAGGAGCTCAGCTACATCTTTGAGTCGTACAAGTGTGCCATTTATAAAATACTCATTGACACTGTCTCGATGTACTACGCGCTCTATAGACACTTCATCGAAGTCTATGTTGAACATTCGTGCGGTATTATCAAATACAACTTTCACCGAAGCTCTGTTTGCACGAGCGCTGTCCTTACCTCCGTTGAAGATGAGGTCTTCACCTTTCTTTCCACGCATAGACTTTATAGACTGCTCACCGAGCACAAAACGAAATGATTCAGCCACGTTCGACTTACCAGAACCATTTGGACCGACGATGGCAGTGATAGGTGCGTTGAAAAGAAGCCCACCCTTCTTGGCAAATGACTTGAATCCGTTTATTTCTAGAGATTTTAGGCGGGAGATGGAGGGCATTAGTTTGCTGATTCGCCGCCATTTTAGGCGCCGTTTTATATGAGCTATATTTTAGCAGATTTTTATGGAAACTTCATCCAACTTATGTACAGAAAAAGCCGCGAGTTTTGCCAAAACTCGCGGCTATTGAAGATACCAAACCTTCGTAAGAAACCCTACTAAGCAGAGGGTCGCTCCCAACTAACATTTCCCATGCAGAGAAGTGAACCTGTTGGAATGTCAGTATCCAAGCCTCGCATTGTACAAAGAACCCTTGCTTGGCGCTCATTCAAGCATTTACCGCGCAGAAGTCTAACTTCGAGCAAGCCGAGCCTGAGTTCTGAAGGCTTTGGGGTGTCTAGCTGAATGATCGATGTATCGTATTCGACAAAATGAGTGAGAATAAAAACACTCGTACCAACCTTGAATCGTGAAGAATTGCTAGTCGAGGTATCATCCATTTTGAACCAATATTCCGCAAATAACGGTGCGATATCATAAATTGCGTGTTGAAGGCTTACTGAAAAACCGCCATTGACGCAAAATCCAACGAACTTTGGGTCATTACATCTTGATCCTTTCATCTTCAGACGAAAATGACTTAGCTCTTCGAATATACAATCGTCCTTCCCACCTCCGTTATCCTCCATCAAAGTCACGAGACTTAGGTTGCAAGCACTCGCGTCTGGAGTTAAGTAAGTCTCAAATATTGGTTTTCGAAAATGAAGCGAATTTTCAAAACTGACATTCCTTGGAATACTTACCAAAGATGTACCTGGTCTAGCTGGCAAACTAAGACCAAGAAAGAGTGGTTTGAATTTGAGTAAAGACAAGCCACTACCGCAATGATCTGCCTTTAGCCTGACAAGCGTTGCATGTAATATTGCTAGCGCAAGATTGTTACAGAGAATTTGCCAAGTGCTAGTAGCATCACCTGACACATCGGATAGTTGTGTGAGATAATTTCGTAGATGCTTCCCTGCACCAATCTTCTTCAAAGCGTTAGAAAGTAGGTCTGTTTGCCGAGGTACTTTTTGCCCCTGCGAAACTCTTACTTTTTTGTCTTTCCTTTTTGTATTTTTTGTTTTTTTCTTGGCTGTGGCCATAAAAAACCTCCTGTGAATTGTTCGATTTTTGTGCACACATTGGTGTATACACATCCGCAAAAAATACTAGCACATTAGGTCAAAATTACCACCCCTTCTTCTCTAGCGCTTTAAAAGCCGCAGCTTGCTCCGCTTCTTGTTTAGATTTACCCTCACCTGTCACTATCTGATCATCACCTAGAAACACTCCCACTGTAAAAATCTTGTTGTGATCTGGACCAACTTCTTTTATGAGCTTATATGCTGGAGTGACGCCTACATGCTCCTGTGCAGTCTCTTGAAAACGACTCTTGGCATCTATAAATGCTTTGTTGGCCACAATATCATCTATGAGTGCAAAAACCTGTGAGCCAATAAACTTGTCCGCCGCGTCATAACCCTGATCTAGATAAATAGCACCAACAAGTGCTTCAAAAGTATTTGCGAGAATAAACTGTCGCGCGCGTCCAGTGTCTTTTGCTTCACCTTTAGACAAAAGTAAGAAAGAGTTTATACCAATCTTCTCCGCCACACTAGAAAGTGTCACAGAGTTTACGAGTGATGAACGGTAAGCAGTGAGGTCACCCTCATTTTTATCTGGATATTTTTTATATAAATAGTCTGTGATAATAAGCTCCAAAACAGCATCGCCAAGAAACTCGAGACGCTCATTGTGCTCGAGTTTTGTAGACCGGTTTTCGTTTATATATGAACGATGAATAAACGCCTGTTTCAGGAGGTCTTTGTTATTAAATTTTACGCCAATACTGGCTTCAAATACGCTAAAATCCATGGCATTAAGCTACCACACCCTGCCGTTTTAGCAAGATTTGAATAGATTTGGTCACTATAGGCAAAATATCGTTATAAAAATTGAGGCCGAGTATCTCTTTTACATTAAACCACTTAGCATCGTTGAGGCCTCCGCTGGTGCCAAGAGTGAGGGGTGTATAGTCAGCTCGCGCTAGATAGTAAGACACTTGTTTTCGTATCTTTCCATCTTCTGGATGAGATGCAATGTACTCATTATGATTGAGCTCTTCTTCTATCACTATATCTATTCCCATCTCTTCTTTTATCTCTCGTATTGTACCGTCTTTTACTTCCTCACCGGCTTCGAGTTTTCCTTTTGATAGAGTCCAATGACCAAATACATCATGGACTAGTGCTAAATAAATATTTCCACCGTCTTGCGCATACACCACAGCTCCACCTAACTTTTGTATTGGCATCTCTTCATAAGGCACTTCTTTCTTTTTCTCTTTTTGCTTTCGAGTAGATACTTCGTCTTTACCAGGCTCACCCATCTCTTTGTATACAGCACCGAGCACGCCGTTTACAAACTTTCCAGAAGTATCTCCTCCGAAAGACTTAGCCAGCTCTATGGCTTCATTTATAGCTACCTTTGCAGGTACCTCTTTTCTATCCCCAAATATAAGCTCGGAAAGACCTATGCGAAGTACATTTCTATCTACTATAGCTATCTTATCTAGTGGCCACTCTGGCGCGGCTTTTTCTATGATGGTGTCTATATCTTTTTTCTTTTTTACAATGATATCTACGAGATTTTTAACAAAAGAAAAATCGCCCATACCAGGAGCGAACTCTTCGACATTTCGTTTGAGCACTTCATCTATAGCATTGTCAGCAATACCTCTAAAATCCCATTCAAAAAGGGTTTGCAACACTATAGATCGTGAAAGGTGCCTATTTGCCATATCAAGTTACTTATGACTGATATTGTATTATAACAACGCAAAAAACTCAAGCGCCGTAAGACGCTTGAGTTTTTTTAAAGGTAAGTCTACTTCTTTGCTTTAGCTTTTACAGTCTTTTTCACTGTCTTCTTTTCAGCTTTTTTAGCAACTTTTTTAGCAGACTTTTCACCTTTCACCTTTTCAGAGATAGCTACTTTACCCTTGTATTTACCGCATCCACTGCAAGTAATGTGCTTCAACTTTGGGTGTCCACAGTCTGCACAAAGGATAAAACCAGCGCCCTTTAGAGCGTGATGACTTCGTCGATTCCGAGTGTGACCTCGGGTATGTCGCATATGATTTACCATAGAGCACTATTATACATATTATTCTGGATATTACAACAAAATGCGGGCGCCCCTGAAAGAGGGCGCCCGCCTAATATTTCCATCAAACCTTGAATCAACTCAACCAAACAACGTATTGAGCTCCCGTACCACAATCTTGCCGTTTTCACCGAGAGGGACATTACCCTTGAGCAATTCCCCTAGCTCCACAAACATAAAGGTTTCTTCATGCTTGGCGGCACCAAAAGTAAAACCTCCAACAGGATCTTGCTCTAGATCGATGGTTGCCATTACGATGTGCAAATTCTGATAAACATTCTTCATAAACTTTTCACGCGAAATGCGTAGTTCTTCTGAACATCTATCACTTGCTTTTATAAAATCCAGAAGTTTTGGGCGACGGATTTTAAAAGCGTCCTCGATCAAACTGAAAGCGTATCCTACAATGTAAAGCAAGGTAGTCGGGTGCTTAAAAAAAGTAAACTTGAACAGACTGACAGTACCGAGCTTTTCATTTCTCGTCATCAGCACTTTTGCCCTTGAAAGTCTGGGTGCCCCAATTCCCTTTTGGTTTACATCACACTCCCTCAAGAACACAAAATATAGCGAGTCTACTTTTTTGACTAAACCCATTCCTTCACTTGCAAATTTAATGATAGGTGCAAGCGTAAGTGGCTTGTTTAACTGATATACCGAAGCATATCGGTTATCGGATTGATGTTGTCTAGGTGCCACACTAGATGTGATAACTGTAGACGGTACCGCTTGAGCAAGTCTTCTCAACCTCTCTTCCTCCTGCTCCAACTCCTGTAAGATAACCGATGCGCCTCGCATCCTGTTTATCTCAGCACCAGATAAGTCACTACTGACACGTGGACGTCCATGAAGATATCCACTTTTACCGTTACGAGAACCTTGACCACTGCCGCCTCCGCCAAATTTATTATTGCTCATACATAGTCCTCCTTGTTGTTTTTAGTTTGTTTTTTCCGTGTACTTCTTCTATCTATCCATAAAGGTAGTACATCCTTAGTTTTTTAGCAAAATATTTTTCAAAAATGACTTCCTATGCAAGTCACTTGGACCATGTGTTTTTATGCTATTTATATGCTCTTTTGTGCCATAACCTTTGTGCTTTTCTAGACCATACATAGAGTATTTAGACTTTTTTGAGATATTCTTCATATATCTGTCACGGGTCACCTTGGCATATATAGACGCTAGTGATATCACTAACTCTTTTTCATCGCCTTTTATTATTGTTTTTTGTTTAGAAAAATGTGCTGGTGCATAAAGACTGCCGTCTAGCAGTACGTGAACCTCCTCTGGTAAAATTTTTTCAAATCTCATTCCGTTTCTGGTCTCAGCTCCAACTCCAACGTCAGATAAAAATTTATTCAAATTATTCTCAATAAGCTGACGTATACAAACTGCTATACCCTTTTTATCTATGTCTCGAGCAGATGCTGTGTCGTAAAAGAAAAGTAAGTGTGCGCTTCTACGCTGTGTGCTGTCGCCGTAGCTACCACCATCACTATCGCAATCACCATCACCTTCACCATCGCTGATACCTACCAAAAAATCATACCAAGCCTCACGTTCTTTCTC